>NZ_KB899407.1 GCF_000378205.1 Sediminispirochaeta bajacaliforniensis DSM 16054
GAAACTTTTCTCTGTTGCCCAGAGCGGCAGGTCCTAACTCTGCATCCAGGTTCAGTATACCGTTATTTACCTGCTCTATCCAGTTTCGGATGGTCTGATCGTTTATGCCGTATTCCAGGGCTACCTCACGGATACTCCGCTTCTCAGGGGGTAAGACTTTTTTCAAGACTGATTCTTTGATGGCTCTGCTGTACCTCATACTGTCTCCATAGTTCTGTTCTCTGATGAAGAAATTAAATTCTCACATCAGGCGTAATCTATGTTGACACAGGGGGATAGTGGGTCAATATCCTCTTCATAGAAATGTATAAACTTACAACGATATTCGTATAATACTATCAAATTTTCTCTGATGTGGAAATATTCCTTTCCAAGCTGATCAATCACACAATTAAGTATCTTTTCGAAAGGTTTTGAATGACCATCACTTTGGAAAATATTAATATCTGGATAATATTTTGTAATATAAGATTTAAGAATTAATTCCCAAGAATTAATTAATAATATAGCGACAGTCTGATAGCGGTATGAAATGTTTGGTTTATTGTGTAATTCGATAGCAGAGAGCATACACTGTATAGAATTCTCTCTTAAATAATCGCTTAAATCTAATTCTAAAATGTCATCGACTTTTTTCTGTGAGCAATACTGAATAAATTCGTTTTCGGAAAACGAGTCAATTTCATCTAATGCGATTAATTTATTTTTATCTTTTTGAGAAATGAACTTATTTTTCAAGCTATTTCTAAAGTATGTATGAATTGATGTTACTTTGTAGTCTGCGGCCTCTGCTAATTCTGTAAAAGTAAAAAGGGATTTATCCTCATATTTCTTTTTTAGGAAGTGATATGTTTTTTTATATCCTTCTTTTGGCATTAGGTCATCCTTCTTTCATCTTTAAAATATAACATTCAATTGAGCTGCGTGGCGTTCACTGGCATGTGTTTGTGCTCTTTCCTTCATGCATTATACCATATCTTTCACAGATTAGTGCTTCCACTTTTAACCCAAGCTCTTCTTTACCCAATCCTCAGCACAAACCATGACAGTAGCCACGTCTGCTCCAATTGCTGGTTATGCTTATTCTTTATTCTTATAGTATTTATCTCTCCTCATCACGGCTACCTTCTGAATTAATTTAAACACCTCTTCTATCTCATTACTCTCATAGTCAGTAACTTCTACACAATAACAAGTATAATCTGTTTTATTGACACCTCTTTTAGATTCCAATTTATAATAATTGTTAAATGTTTCCATTCTCTTTATTACCCAAGCATATTCATCTTTTTCATTTTCTTTTATTTGAAAAACAATACTATTTGCTTTTATTTCGTCCGAAAGTATTCTATATCTTTTTTTCATTACATAAAACGATACCCATGCACTCTGATTATTTTCCCAATAAAATGTAAAATATTCAGGTGTTGAGACGGTTAACGGAGATACTACGAAGCCCTTTTCTTCCCATCTATCTATTTGGATCTTTATTTCTTCTCTTATAAAATTATTAGTAATTTTATCAATCTTATTTGCTAAATTTGCTTTTCCCTTTCTATTACTATTTAATAATTGTTGTTTATTATATTGTTTAACTATACAATAGAATTCGTCATTAATTTTTATACGTTTCATTTCAATTACCGTAATCTTATGAAACTTCTGCCCATACGATATAAAATAGCACGAAGTTAGTACTTCATCTGTAGCGTCCTCTGTAAAAAGAAACAAATTTATATTATTTTGTTTAATATTATTTTCTATTTTTGAGACAAGTCTATCATTCATTTTCTTATTTATCATTTCATCATTTTCAATTTTTGATAGAAATCTTTCTCTATCGATTATAAGATTATAAATTGAAAATGAATCTAAAGCATATTTTCCTATCTGCGATATCACTTCCTGTCTATTTCTCATGTCTTCACCACGTTTTATTTCTATTAATAACACTGCACCACTTTCATTGAATCCAATAAAATCTATAGAGCTTTCCTGACTTAACTGTTCTTCATGTAATAAGAAAATATATTCCCCGAATATTTCATTTCTATTTGCAATAAAAAATGAATGCATATCATATCTATTATCATAATTTTTAACTTCAGCCTCAAAGCGTATATTTTGATAATTGATTTCTTTAATTTTATGATTATTACTATTTTCTCTAAATATATTCATACGCTTCCATAGTTAATTTCTTCCTTGATCTTTGTAACTGTTCATAAATCACTTCATCACCTACTATTTAAACCGCATCCCCAATTAAGCATAACATAATAACTTCTCTCTTATTCCGCATAAACCGCTTAGCACATTACTTATGGCCATAAAACTTCCTCATACATACATTATTCCCGTCAACAATGGTCATAACGTGCTACATAATAGAGATATACCCAGTGGGCATAACCTACCTACCACACCAGTTTAGTCCCAGCGCCATGATGCCAGTGGGAACCTTGATTACATACTGTCCCAATAGTTGCCCCAAAACCAGCTTTCATACACTTTACACTAACTCTTGCCTTTTCTGCAAATTTTTCATGAAATAGGTAAACTTTACTTAGTGCTCGGAATCCTGATGGTACACATGCCGTTTAGCACGGTAGACACCTTTCTTTTAAACCTGCCATACTTTCTCCCATGGTTTAACTTTCAATTGATGGTGAGAAAAGGAATTATCTCTTTTCAATCACTAGGATTCCGAACAGTAGATATCGTTTCCAGCACGTAATGTGCAGTCTCTCCTATTCATCCGGACATCAACAATAGTACTTCCAATGTTGAATACTTCAGGAGATTTCTGCATTTATACTGTTAGAAGTCATGCACGATAATAGTTTTTATAGATACCTTACAGAAAGGCTACGCTACAATGAGAAAAAGGCAACATATTTGCAAAACTGGGTAGCAAAATATCATGCCTTCAAAAAAGGCAGACCCTTTGGTTCTGTAGCAGATTATCTTTCAATGCTTTCCGCCCGTTTTGAACCATGGCAGGTCCTTCAGGCAAAGGAAGCGGTCTATCTTTACTTACGCTTTACAGGTAAACTCCCAAAACACGATACTTCGTATAAACCGACTCCCCCTTATAAAGCAAGAGTCAAAAATACAGAAGATCCTAAACCTCAGGAACAAAGGGAATTATCTGTTATACGGCTGTGGGACGAAGCAACCAGGATAATGCGACAAAGCCTCAGGATTCAGCACAAATCCTACGCTACTGAAAAAACTTATCTTGGGTGGGTTGAACGATTTGCTCGGTGGTCTCGCCTAACGCCCGATAAACTGACAGAACAACATGTTAAAAAGTATCTCTCGCATCTGGCTGTGGATCGAAAAGTTGCAGTAGCAACACAACGGCAAGCATTTAACGCCCTCCTCTATTTCTATCGTTACGTTTTAGCAATTCCTATTGAAGATCTGAGTGGGACAGTCGCTTCCAAAATCCCACAACGGCTTCCCGTCGTACTATCGAAAAAGGAAATCGATGCTACACTTTTGTGTCTCCCGGTCCTGCACAAGCTTATGTGTAGAATCATTTACGGAGGTGGATTAAGAATCAGTGAATGTCTTTCCTTACGGATAAAAGATCTTGATTTTGAAAATGGGGTACTTTTTGTTCGGGCAGGCAAAGGCAATAAAGATCGAAAAACACTTTTTCCTCAATCACTGCATCAGGATGTTAAAACTCATATGGCCCATATTCATTTACTTTATGAGGATGATCGGGCAGAACATCGAAATGGGGTCATGCTGCCCTTTGCCTTAGAGCAGAAATACCCGCTTGCAGGAAAAGAGTGGAAGTGGTTTTGGCTTTTTCCTTCCCCAAAACTTTCCATCGATCCTATGAGTGGAATAGTCCGTAGGCATCACATCTACTCGTCTACACTCCAGGGAAGTTTCAAAAAGGCATTGGACCGTGCAGGAATACAAAAGCATGCAACTGTCCACACCCTACGCCACAGTTTTGCAACACATCTTATCGAGCATGGCTATGATATTCGATCGATACAAGAATTGATGGGGCACTCAGATGTATCTACGACAATGATCTACACCCATATAGCAGAAAAGAATAAATTGAGCGTCATAAGCCCCCTCGACTTCTGACAGATAGTCACGGGATCACAGAAGCAGGCGCTATAAGAACGCCATGGTGCGTTTTGCACGGCGGTTTTTCCAACGGGAACCAATTACCGCAGCAACAACTTGCATTGGCATAACCAGGCCCAAAGAGCGAAGAACACCGTTGATCCTTCCAGGAATATATATGAGCCGGTTTCTTAAGGCCGAATCGATGGTTTTTGAGGCCACCATTCCTACATTCCGCGTAGTTATTCGCCCCATGATTCCCTGCGATTCAATGGAATCGATGAGATCAGGCCGTGTAGGCATCCCAGCGGGGCAGAGAATTGTCACAGAACCTCCCACATCACGAATCTCCTCCCGGAATGCCACAAAGAAATTAAGGAGAAAACGCTTCGAAGCAGCGTACATCGCTTTGATCGGCATTGGGTAAAACGCAGCCAAACTTGCTACGGTGACAATCCGAAAAGGCCTACCCTCTTCCCGCAACCGAAACAGCTGTGCTGTCGTTTCAAGTGATGATTCGATATTGAGGCGCAAAAGATTTCGAACCTCGCTTCCGCTGCGCTCGAGAAAGGGACCTTCGTAATCCAGCCCGGCCACATTGATTAGCATGTTGAATTGAAGCCCCTCACCTTTTACATACTGATATAATTCCTGCCGTGATCTCGTATCGGTCAAATCACAGGGATAATACTCAACATCACAAGAAAATTGGCGCTGCAGTGATTCGGCAAGTATCCTTAAAGAAGCTGTCTGCCTATCGGTAAGAAATAGACTCCATCCCCGGGAAGCGCATTCCACAGCAAAAGCTTTACCAAGTCCGCCCGTAGCTCCCGTCAGAAAAACAGAAATCATATGCGACTCCTTATTTAATCATATGATTAAATTATTTGATTAATAAAAAAAAGTCAATCACATGTTTTAATCAGTTGATTGACTAGAAGATCCATCCGGGATATGATGAAGAATACGCGAGGTGATGCATGAATAAAACTGCGGTAATAACGGGAGCGACATCGGGAATCGGCTTGGCCACGGCACAGGCCCTTGCACAGCAAGGGTGGTACATAATCGGCATAGGCAGATCCGAAGAACGTTGTGTCCAGGCAAAGGCTACGATAGAAAAGGCCGGTGCCTCCGGCTGCGAATTCACCGTTGCTGATCTCTCTTCACAGAATCAGATCAAACGAGCGGCAAAAGAAATCATGCTGATGTCACAGAATGGAGGAAGGGGGACGCTTGATGTTTTGATCAACAATGCAGGAACCTTTTCCAACTGGTTTATACAAACAGAGGATGGCATAGAACTCCAATTTGCAGTGAACTATCTTGCCCACTTCCATCTCACCCTTGCATTGCTCCCGGCACTCTCAAAGGCCTCTGAGCCCAGAATAATAAGTGTGAGCTCCGCCTCACACCGCCACACGCATCTTCGTTGGAACGATATCCAGCTCCGCAAACATTACAGCGGGCTTCGTGCCTATAAACAAACAAAGCTCGCCAATGTGCTTTTTTCCGCAGAGTTCAACAGACGATATTCGGCAAGGACCGGCATACAAGCCTTTGTGGCCGACCCGGGCCTGGTTCGTACCGAAATTGGGTTAAAATCAAGCGGCGGTTTGGCAAAGTTGGTGTGGAAAGTTCGGATGGCACAGGGACGTCCGCCTATAGAAGGTGCGGAAACATCGGTGTTTCTTGCAACAGAACCCACCGTTTATAACAGCGGGCAGCTCTATTGGCGGAACAACATGCCAGTTGCACCGGATGCATCGGCACTCAACCAAGCGGCGGCAGAACGATTATGGCAAATCTCGGAACGCATGTGCGGCATAGAACAGGAAAAGGAGCCTGATTGATGAAGACACAACAAGACACACGGTCAGAGAATGAGGAACAGATTATTCTTGCCACCATCGAATGTATCGAAACCTTCGGCATCCACGACGCCACAATACGAAGAATCGCTCAGAGAGCAGGAGTCAATAGCGCCGCCATCAGCTACTACTTTCGAAGCAAAGAGCATCTCCTGCAAGTGGCAATGGAACGGACACTTGAAAATGCTTTTGATTTAAACGATTTTAGTGATTCCGTCGGGAAACCGGTGCAGGAACGCCTTACTCATATTTTCTCCTTTCTATTAGAGGGAGCCCTCAAATTTCCAGGCATCAGCCGTGCCCATTTTTATGAGCCCTTCATCGAAGGGAACTACGAAACTCCGGGAGTAGAATGCATAAATGCATTTCTTTCCGCACTCGAAGCAGAAATCCTGACAAGCAGTAACTTCTATACAAAACAAGAGGTGCAAACGAAACTTGTCTATCTCACCAGTGCAACCATGATATATCCGGGACTGATGCCGAAGCTATTGGAGCCCTTTAGCAATGTGAAACTGTCTGATAAGGCAACCAGGAATGCGTATGTTGAGAACTTGGTATGGGCTCTCTTTCCCACTTCGCAGCCGTAAATAGCAAAGCCTAACAGATAGTGTCCCGAATATTGGTGGTCAGACACTTCTAAAGCTAAAAATTGATTATTCTCCACACCGTATTGCCCCAATTCGGCCATAATTTTCGCAAAGGGATTGACTGCTTTATTATTTATCGATATATTTATATCGGTAATTAGATAACGATACCAAGGAGGCACGTTATGGCAGTCATGAACTATTCGGTTCCAAGGACGATTGTATATGGCGAGAAGGCCCTGGATAAACTTGGAGAGCTGGAAGGGAAAAAAGCGATGCTGGTAACCGGCGGAAGCTCAATGAAACGGTTCGGCTTTCTTGATCAGGCAAAAAATATTCTCGAAAAAGCGGGCATGAAAACAGCCGTGATAGACGGGGTTGAACCAAACCCCTCGGTCAAAACGGTAAAGAAAGGCGCCGAAGCGATGATCGCTTTCCAGCCCGATTGGATCGTGGCCATCGGCGGAGGTTCTGCCCTGGATGCGGCAAAGGTGATGTGGTGCTTCTACGAACACCCAGAACTTACCTTTGAAGACATTGTTACCCCACTTACCATGCCAAAACTCAGAACAAAGGCACGTTTTGCAGCCATCCCCTCGACAAGTGGCACAGCATCGGAAATCACGGCGTTTTCCGTTATTACGGATACCGATAACCACATCAAATATCCCCTTGTCTCTCCGGAAATGGTTCCCGATCTAGCGATTCTTGATCCGGCTCTTCCCGCAAAGATGCCGGCACATATCACCGCAAACACCGGCATGGATGTTATGGCACACGCTACCGAAGCGTTGGTATCAACCGCATCCACCAGCTTTACCGACCCTTACGCGCTCGAAGCAATCACCCTGGTTGCAGAATGGCTTCCCAAAGCCTACAAAAACGGTAACGATATGGAAGCCCGCTACCATATGCATAACGCATCCACTCTGGCAGGCATGGCCTTCACCAACGCATCCCTCGGCCTGGTGCACTCTTTAGCGCACAAGATCGGAGGAGAGTTTGGTGTTACCCACGGCCTTGCAAATGCTATTTTGATGCCCTGGATCATCGAATTCAACAAAAAATCGACAGATAAGTACGTACTGGCGGAAAAGGCGTTGAAGGTCGACAACCTTGAAAATGAAATCAGGCGGCTGAATAAGGTTCTCGACATTCCCTCAAGTTTCGCAAGTTGCAATGAAGTAGACTTCAGCGAAGAAAAATTCAAAGCGGTCCTGGATCGTATGAGTGAGAATGCCTATAACGATCCATGTACCCTTACCAATCCCGGTGCGCCTTCGATTGCCGATGTAAAGGCGATCTACCAGGCTGCCTACTACGGAGAATGGAAGAAGGCATAGCGGAGCATATCTGCTATAGCTTGTAAGTAAGGCTTTTCCAGGAACGGACCCGGACCCCAGCACAGACCCTCCTCTGCACCCGGGCCCGTTCCTTTTCTATAGTGTTCCGAATATTGGTGATATATTCGCTGTATCTTCTTTCCTCTGTGCATTTGTCCGGTGGCAATGGAAAAAAAGGAGCCATTACGTACATATGCCCATGGGAAAATGAGATAGGAGGTATGTATCACCAATATTCGGAACAGTAGGGGGGAGTGGAAGACGCGAGGCGGCGCCCGGCGGAGGGGACGGAGCCGGGAAGCGTCAGCGTTGCGCCGCCGCTCCGCGACGGCAGGAGCGGCGCGGCTGAAACGAGGGGGGAGGCTTCCCCCCCCAATAAAACTAAAAATAGCTCCCGTGATCTCTGAGTGTATCAAGGATCTGATCGTCGAAGAACATGTTGATAATCTTACGGTCCGTACCGTTGTCGTATTCGGTGATGACAATCTTAATCGGATAGTCGCTGCAGTAGACAAAATAGGTTGTTTCCTCAAGCCCTCCGAGACTGACGGTCGAGACCTTGTCCCAGGCAAGGTAGTCTCCGTAGAGCGATTTGATCTGGCTAAACTGGGCAATCCAGTTGTTACGTGTTTGGGTCACATTCACGACTTTCTCTTCCAGCAATGAACCGGCAAGCAAATTGGTAATCCCTTCTTCATACTTTTCCTGTTTCAGGGCCTGAAAAAAATCCCCGACCTTGGCATCAAGCTCTTTGGAAGCAAAGAGCGTGGAGATGGAAATAAGCATCAACAGAAAAAGGAGCGGTAAGCGTTTCATATATTCTCCTCATATAGGTTTACTTCAGATACTCGATAGTGTAACACGGGAAGAGGAAAGAAAAAACGGCCGGAAGCTGGAGGATTTTGCTTCCGGCCGAAAAGGAAAGTGGGTATATCAATTGCAAGATCGAGAATCAGATTCGTGATTCTGCAAGTTCGTCCACTACCGTTGCGGTGAGGGCACCGGTGGGACAAACCGAGACACAGGCACCGCAGCTGCGGCAAAGTTCTCGATCCACGCTCATGATCGGAAAATCAAGGGTCCTTGCGTTGTAGGGGCAGACGGCGACACAACGCAGACAGTTGATACAGCCGCAGTGCATGCAGCGGGCGGCCTCTCTTCGAGCGGCATCCTCGCTGAGGCCGGTTTCAACCTCCGGGAAACCTGACAGGCGCTCGGAGACGGGGAGCATCGGGCTCTCTTCTTTTGCACTGCCCACATCGGTCACCTCGATGAAGTAGCTTCGATGCTGGCTTTTGGTCTCCATAACCGAACCTGCTCCGCCGAGGCTTTGATGTATCGCCTGGGCGCTTCTCCGGCCGGCGGCGATGGCCTCGATCACCGATGCGGTCTCACTGGTGCAGTCTCCGGCGGCATAGATACCATCGCTTTTTGTCTTGCCGGTCGAACTATCGGAAAGGGGCGGAAGAAAATCGGTATCAACACGCTGCCCGGTTGCAATGATGACAAAGTCGGCATCGATGCTTTGCGACGGAGCTCCGGAGGGAACGGGCTTACGACGTCCCGACTCATCAATTTCGCCAAGGCTCATGGGGGTGTAGCGAAAGGCCGCGGCCTTGCCGTTGCCCTCTATGCTCTTTGGGCCGGCAAGGAAGATATAGCGTACCCCCTCTTTTTCGGCCTCGCTGATCTCCTCTTCGTAGGCGGGCATATCTTCCCGTTCCCTACGATACAGGAGGGTCACCGATGCTGCACCGATTCTCAAGGCGGATCGTGCCGCATCCACCGCAGCGTTTCCACCACCGATCACCGCGACGTTTTTGCCCGAAAGGCTGGTGAAACGACCGAGCGCAAGATCCCGCAGGAAACGGACGCCGGAGACGACACCCTCTTTATCCATACCGGGAATCTCGACCGCGGGATCTCCGTGAGCTCCGGTGGCAATGAGAACTCGCTCGTAGCCCTGCTGTTTTAACTCTTCTATGGAAAGATCCCTACCGATGGTAATACCGGTTCTGATTTCCACGCCCATTCGGATGACCCGATCGACCTCCAGTTTGAGGATATTCTTGGGAAGTCGGAACTCGGGGATACCGACGGCCAGCATGCCCCCCGCCATGGGGAGAGACTCAAAGATCGTCACGCTGTAGCCGACCCTGGCAAGATAATAGGCGGCGGTAAGTCCTGCGGGCCCGGCGCCGATAACGGCAAGTTTTTTCCCGTTCTTCGGAAGCATCTCGGGAAGCGGCAGTTTGTCGCCAAAGCTTTCATAGGTTTTATCTGCGGCAAGCCGTTTGATGAGACGAATCTGCAAGGAATCATCGAAAAGAGAGCGCCGACAACTTCCCTCGCAGGGATGATCGCAGACCCTGCCGCAGATTCCGGGAAAGGGATTGGTAACGCTGATGGTTTCATACGCCTGCACATAGTTACCTTTCCGAACCATATCAAGATAGAGGGGAACATCAACCCCGGCGGGACAGGCAGCCTGGCATTTTGCGTAGTAGGGCTCATATGAGAACTCAAGCTTTGCCACTCGCTCCGCAGTGGGGAAATTGGGTAGTGCAATGCCTTTTGCCTTGGTAAGGGATGAATAGCCAAGCTGATCAAGTAAAACCGAAAGGTCATGGCAAAGCTTGTTGAGATAATCCATTCCGTGAATGATCAGACTGGAGCAGATGCCTAGGGCCTGGGCACCGGCCATTACGTATTCCACGGCGTCCTCGGCCTTGCCGATACCGCCGATACCGACAAGTTGACTACAGCCGTTTCGTGCAATCTCCGATACAATACGCATGGCAACCGGACGCATGGCGGCTCCGGAAAGCCAACCGTAGCCGTCGGCGCTGTTCATTTCGGGTCGGGCGTTTTGAATGTCGATCTTCAGGGTCGGTCCGAGAGAGTCAATGGCGGAAATAGCGTCCGCCCCCTTTTCAAGGCACTTCCTGGCAGTACCGACAGGATCGGGCCAATTCCCGCTCAGTTTACAGATGACGGGAATGGAAACCCGCTCTTTTGTGGCAACAAGCATGGGAAGCAAGGTATCTTCAGTATAACTGACAAGCTCGATCATATCGGCTCCGGCGGCCTCCGCACGTTTGACCAGAGCCTCTGCTTCGGGAAGGGTATGACCGATGCTGGCAATAACAACCGCTCCGGCGGCCTTGGTCATCGGGATTTCCCGCTCAAACCACACCTCGGGAGGAGAGTCCGCCCATTTTTCACAGTTGATCAGCGAATCCTCGTTCACGATTCCTATATGGGGAGTCGGGTTGATCGCCGCATTAAGGCGGATGGTTTTTGTCACCACGGCGCCTGCCCCTGCCTTGTGAGCCTCGATCAGGCCCTCGGCCGCATAGGAGAGTGGACCGGATGAGAGAATAAAGGGACTTTGCATGTTGATGCCGCAAAGCTCACAGCTGATATCGGCACCCTTCAATTCTTTGATATTAATCATCATCTTTCCTCCACGATGTTATGAAAAGGTCCAAAACGTCTCAGTTGCCTCGCGCAGTTCGTCTTTGATCGCCGCCTCATCAAGGGTAAGCAGTTTTCCCTGTTCTTTGAGAAGAACGCCGTTGACCATAACCTCACAGACATCCTCGGGGTTTCGGAAAAGGATCAGTTGATCGTACACATTTTTCTCATTGATCGGTGTCGGTGTATCCAGACCGATGGTGATGATATCCGCCAGAGCCCCCTCTTTGATGGTCCCGATATCGTCTCTACCCATCGCTCTTGCACCTTGGGCTGTGGCAGTGTCATAGACCGCCGAGGCAGGCATCACCTGAGGATCCTGATGGTAGGCTTTATGGATCAGAAAGGCGCCCCGCATCACCTCGAAAAAATTATTAACATAACCGTCCGTACCGAGACCGGTGGTCACCCCTTTTTCCAGGTAACTCGGAATCGGGGCCACACCACCGCCGACCTCGCAATTTGAAAGGGGCATATGGACCACGCGTACCCCCCGTTCGGCGAGAATGTCGATCTCTTTCGGGCTCATTTGCACACCCTGGCTTGCAAGGACGTGAGGCCCGAGATAGCCCCACTCATCGTACAATTCAACGGGACGCTTACCGTATTTCTCCATGACCCAATTGGGTTCGTACACGCTTTCGGAAAGATGCATATGGATACCGCAGCCCAGTTCATCCGCCGCCTTTTTGGCCTGCATGATGTACTCTTTGCCGGCGGTAAACAAGGTGTGAATGGAAATCATCCCTTGCACCAGACTTCCCTCTTTATTGTTGTTCCTTGCAAAATCAATATTTTCCTTCAGACCGACCTGCCCATTCTCGGGACTTATTCGCTCACATGCCTCAAAACTGAGGATGCCTCGAAGACCTGCCGACTCCACAACACGTTTCTCAATATCCAGAGCACCGGGAACCGAATTGGGCCCTTCCAGAACCTCCATGAAGGTGGTGATACCGCTTTTGATCATTTCCACACAGGCCCACTTCGTCGTGATTTCCACCAGACGATGGTCGATCCTGTTCTCCACATAGGGCCACCAGAAATCCTCAAGGAAGCTGGTAAAGTCGGTAACTACCGCATCGGCACTGATACCGTGGGAAAGCACACCATACATATGCATGTGGCCGTTGATAAATCCCGGAGCAATAAGCTTATCGGTTGCATCGATACATTTGTCTCCGGCAGAAACGGTCAGGCTTTCGTTGGGTCCGACCTGCACGATGGTATTCCCTTCCACCCGCACGCCCCACGCCTTTCGAATGCCTTCTTCGAGCATCAAAAAGCCACCTTTGATAACAGTATTGGCCATGGTTACCCCTCTTGTGTCATTGTGATTGTCCTGAATGATTATAGCCCCTTGAAACCGGTTTCACAAGTAAAATAGTACGAACTTAGAAGAAAATTTTTCACATGTAGTGTTACGAATCCTGGTGGTTTCGGAAAAATCAGGAATCAAAAGAAATGCCTTATAGATATATGATATAATGAATGAAATCTTCTATGACAGAACATCAGATGATCCACAGACGAATAGCCATCAAAGTACATTCTCTGCCATATGCCAGCACTATCGCTCTCTTTTTGTTCTGTAACTCCCTACTTTTGTATTTCGCTTCGACCCTTTACTATGGCAGTATACAATCTCATAGTGCTTCGCTTTGGGCCGCCTTTCGATGGCAATTTCTCCTGTTAATGGCCATATCGTTTTGTGCTTCCATATCCCAGATTTTCTTTTACCTACAGAAGAGTTCCCGCCTGCTTTTTTCCGAGTTGATACAATTCGTTTCACTAGTACTTATTGGCCTACCGATGGGACAGGACCTCACTATTGAGATGATCCTCAGTTGTGCACTTATTACCATGATCATCATGACCAATAGCCCAATTGCATGGATAAAGGTCCCTTTTATTCTCCTGGCATTTACCGTATTCCAATTCAAGCTTCGCTTTTTAGGCTATACGGTTGAAGCAGCCAAAGGGCGAATTCTGGCTATCTCCGAAATTGTTCTGCTACTTGTCTCTCTCATCATGTTCTTTATCAAAGACCTCATCAGTAATAATATCGAACTGAGACAAAAAAACAGGCAGCTGGAGGAAACCACCGGTCTTCTTACCAATGCTAATCGTTCCATTCAGGAATATACCCTGAGCATGGAAGAGCTATCTGCGGAAAAAGAGCGGTTGCGCATGACCCGGGAACTTCACGACATTATTGGTTATACCATGGTTAACACTACAATAATGATGGAAGAAGCAATCGCCCGCTACAAGCAAAAGGATGAGAGTGCACTTCTGACCTTAATTGTCAAAACCAGGGATCACGCAAAGAATGCGCATCAGGATGTCAGAAAAATATTATTAAATTATCGCTCGCAGCAAAAACGAAAGAGCTCTTTTATTAAGGACCTCATCAAACTGACAGAGACCTTTTCCTTAGCAACGGGCATAAGCATAGAGGTTTTTCCGTCAAACTTTCCGTCTGTTTTACCGTATCATGTTAGTTATGCTTTACTCAGGATTTCGCAGGAAGGACTTACCAACTCCCTTTATCATGGAAGGGCAAAGAACATCGTCTTTCTATTAACAAAAAGCATAGATTCGTTGTTTCTTATTATCAGGGACAACGGACAAGGGTCGATTCATTACGAAGAAGGTTTGGGTATCTCCGGTATGCGAGAGCGTTTACGAATGTTGAAAGGAACGCTCACCATCAAAGCAAAAAAAGATGTGTTTGAACTGCATATAGAAATTCCATACAAAGAGGGGCAACCAGATGTCGGATCGCATTAAACTGGTGCTCGCGGATGACCAGACACTCTTTCGCGAAAGCCTGTCCAATATTTTGAAACTGAAAGCGAAAGAATTCGATGTTGTCGGCCTGGCTCAAAACGGGGAAGAGGCCGTTGCCCTTGCGGCATCAACCGCTCCGGATATCATTTTGATGGATGTCAGAATGCCTATTCTGGATGGAGTGGAAGCAACCAAAATCATCCATGAACGATTTCCGGACATTAAGATCATGATGCTGACAACCTTCGATGACGATGAATATATTCTCCATGCCATTCAGAACGGAGCCATCGGTTATATCATTAAGACCATTCCACCCAACGAGCTGATTACATCCATCATGGCCCTGAAAAACGGTATATTCCAGATGTCTCCTTCCATTGCCGGAAAATTGGCTCGGCAGAAAGTGTGGGAACAAACAAAGACAAACATGCTGAACAAAGAACCGCTGCCTTCTTGGTTCCTCTCCCTGCGCGCCAAGGAACGGGCGCTACTTCTGTTAATCTGCCAGGGATACACAAATAAGGAGATTGGAAACAGGCTCTACCTTGCAGAACAGACGGTGAAAAACTACACAAGCCGAATCTATGAGGCAATGGAAGTAGATAACCGTCATGCTGCAATCAAAAAGGCCCTTGATGCCAATATCGACCAACTATAATTATCCTTTGATGGCCCCCATCGTCAGGCCCTTTACCAGATATTTCTGAACGAACATGGTAAAAATGACAATCGGAAGGATCGAGACAACACCGACAGCCGCCATTTCTCCCCATAAAACCCCCAGCACCGAAATGAAGCTGTTGACGATCGTCGGAACCGTCCGGGAATTAAAACTGGTTAGGAAAAATGCTAAAGCAAATTCATTCCAGCTTTGGATAAAACAGAAAATAGATGTGGCGGCTAAACCGGGGAAGATTGATGGAAACACAACCCTGCAGAAACCTTCCAGACGCGTACATCCGTCAAGCCATGCCGATTCCTCGATAGACAAGGACACATCTTCAATAAAGCCTCTCATCATCCAGATGGTAAAGGGAATATTGAACCCCAAATAGACAATGATCAGGAGTAGCTGCGTATCCAGAAGGTGGGTATAACGGGCCATGATAAAGAAGGGAATGACAACCGCCATTGGAGGCAACATTCTAAGAGAAAGGATTCCAAACGCCAGTGACTCCTTTTTCCTGAATTGAAACCGGGCCAAGCCATATGCGGCAAGTGTCCCCAGAAACACAGAAATTGCAGTTGTCGCCACGACGACGATAGTACTATTCAGGATAAAACGCAGAAAATCATACTTCTGGAACACGGTTTTGTAGTTTTCCAGTGTGGGCTTAAACAAAACCGAGAAGCTGATAATATCAACGCGTTGTTTAAAGGAGATCAACAGCATCCATAAAACCGGGGCAAGCGCAGCAAGAATAATGATCCACGTAACAACGGGAATAATTGGTGATTTCTTTCTCTTCATGCAGATTCTCTCGAATAACTGATTTTTTTTGCCAGGTTTGAAACAATTGGAATGATAATGAGCAACAAAATAACGGCACAGGCACTAGCTCGGCCCAGCCAGTGCGTCTGCTTAAAGCCCAATCGGAAAACATGAAGGCTAAGAAGCTCGGTGGCATTCCCCGGCCCACCCTGGGTGAGGTTATAAACGATATCAAAACTCTTAAGATTTTCAATCAGTTTGAGTAAGAGCGTAATGGAAACAATGGTGCTGATATGAGGAAGGACAATCCATACAAGTTTCTGGAACCAAGATGCGCCGTCGACATCTGCTGCTTCCAGCGGTTCTTGCGGAACAGTTTGCAAACCAGAATATATCATAAGTGTCACATACGGTGTCCATTGCCAAATGTCGATGAGGATAAGCGAAACAAGAGCAAAATCGGTACTTAGCCAGTTTCGCCCGGCACACCCCATCCACCTGAGGAAGGTATTCATAACCCCATATTCCGCATTCAAAATCAACTTCCACATCAGCGCAATGATAGAGGGAGTCGCAATCATGGGAATGATGAAAAGAGACAATTTCAGTTTTCGAAACCGGGCATTGGCATCAAATAATAAAGCAATAGCCGAACCAAGAATCAATTCGACAGTAACACTCACAAACGTATAGGTAAGTGTAATACATATCGATTTCCAGAAATCCTTATCAATCGAAAACAGGTAACGGTAATTTTCAAGTCCGACAAAAGAAAGATCCTCAACCCTCTGAGAAATATCATAATTCGTAAGACTGATGATATACAAAAAAAAGGTAGGGAAAATATTGATCAACGCCAAGACGGTTAAAGCCGGCAGCAGATACTTCAAGTATTCTCGTTGCTTAAACAGCATCATTCCAATTCCTTTGTGCCCAAGAGATAGATAAGAAGGCCCCCGAAAATTTTTCGGGGACCGAATCGCCTATTCATTCATGATCATTTCCACTTCAGTCTGAGCCTTCTCCATGGCCTTCTCCGGGGTAGAGATGCCGCTCAGGACATCGTTACCATAGTTCCCAACAATTTCAAGAACTTTAATCGCCTTCGGATGTGGGGGGATCCAGATGATACCGTCTTTGACCAGGTTGGCAGCTTCTTTCATGGTTAGTAGCTGTGCTGGTAAGGATTTATCTTTCGCTACTAGTTCTCCGTTGGTCAGTAAGGATTCTCTGACAATAACGCCACCGTCGTGTACATATTCCAAACTATGCTTTTTCCCGGTCATCCATACAATAAAGGCCCAGGCCGCCTCTTTCTGGGTATCCGAAACATCGCTCGATATGCCGGCACTCCATCCCGCCAGCGGTGCATAGGCTCCGACAGGACCTGCGGGAAGTGGAGCAAATTCTACTTTGTCGGTAATAGTCGACTTGGAGGGATCGAGGATCCAGGAGGCAATGGCGGTTGCGTCTATCCACATGGCCGTTTTTCCCGCCATGAACGCGCTGATGGCCTCTTCATGGGTGTATACGGAGATGTCGGGAGGCCCCTGCTTCATGAGTTCTACATAATACTTCAGAGAATCAACCGTTGCCGGACTATCCACCAAAACATCCCAGGTTTTCTGATCCAGAAATTGTCCACCCAACGAGTACATGAGTGTCATCCAGCCGCTGGCGAAATGGATACCTTTCTGGGCCCTCATTGCGATGCCATAGACCCCATCCACCTCTTCGTTAAAGAATTTCGCAGTCTCAAGAAGTTCATCCGTCGTTACAGGCGGAGTTTTACCGTACTTATCAAAGAGGTCCTTTCTGTAGGCCAAAAATCGGCTTTCGCCTGCAACGGGAATTCCATACACAACCCCGCCATACGAACCGACTCCATCCCGATAGGCGGGAAGAATATCTTCATAATCAAACCACGACGGAGTCAACGTACTGTCATTAATAAGCGGTTTAAGATCAATCATCACATCCACGGCCGAATACTGCGATAAATTGAATGCATCAAGAAAAAGAACATCGTAGGTTCCGGTTCCCGCATGATGGTCCATAAGGATCTTTTCGCGCAGCAACCCCTCTTCCATGATGTCCCAACGAACCTTAATGCCTGTTTCGGCAGTGAATTCACCTACCATTTCCCTCATTGCATTGCTGGAAGTATGCGACATACTGGCAATGGTAATGGTCGTTCCCTGCAATTTGTCCCTGACAGCATTGATATACGGATCGTCAGACACCGCAACCGTTTCACTGCTTCCGTTGGCGAAGATTGTTCCTGTTGCTGAAAATATCAGCAGAAAACATAGCAGAACAACGCTCTTCCAAACACTACTCCTTTTCATACCGTTCCTCCTGTTTTAATATTCGACCGTAACGATCTTATGCTCTTTCACCGATTCGAAAATCGAAAGAATCACCTTGCTGACATTGTAGGCATCCTGAAAGTCGACTAAAAATGGTTTTTCGTAATAGATTTTCTCGATAAAATCGATAATGCTCTCATACGAGAAGCCGGTAGGTTTCCCGTGTAATATCGGCTTAATAACCGTATCGGGATGGTCACTTACATCCTCCAGATAGCGTTCGATGGTCTGGTTATTGGTCAGATCCATGTTGAACATCCCCTTGGTTCCGGTCACATTTACCTTGATGTCGTTCCAGTGGGGATGCGTGTTCGGGGTTATCCAGCCGTTTTCCATGGTAGCGACAACGCCGTTTTTAAACGTCATGATCGTTTGATATATATCCGGTATGTCTATTCCGCGTTTAGTCAGAACCATCGAACGGGACAGGGCATAGACGGTATCTACCTCACTCCCGCAAAAAAAGCGCAGGGTATCCACCGAGTGAGATCCAAGAAACCAAAGGATGGAGGATTGTTCCGACCATTTCAGCATTTCCGTAGGCACGAAAATCGTATCGTTAAGCCGGTAATACATGGAAACAATATCACCGATCTTCCCCTCCTGAATATCTTGGTATGCCAATGCGATTGGAGGATTCCACCTGTTGTGATAATCCACCATACATCTGATACCGGATTTTGCATGAGCCTCTTTCATTCTTGCCAAGTCCTTGTGATTCGTCGCCAAAGGCTTTTCCAACAGGACATGCTTTCCTGCCTCGCAACATGCAATAAAAGGCTCAGCATGGGCGAAATCGGGAGTTACAATACTTACCGCGTCAAGCTCCTCTTTTTCCAGCATTTCACGATAGTCACCATAGGCAGCCACCCCATGTTCGGAAGCCAGGCGTTCTGCACGTTGAGAGTCAAGATCGGCTATAGCCACCAGATCAGCTAAAAGATGGTGGGAAACGATATCCGCATGGGTTTTACCCCAAGTGCCCGCTCCGATAATTCCCCACCGTAAAGGATTGATTGTCATGGTTATTCTCCCTCTGATTTTTAGATCATTATCAGAGCATGTAAGTCTCCGAACAAGGTTACGATAGTACTCAAAAAAGTACTTATTACGTACCTGTCAGAGAGAAAGGGGGGAGAAATCCTTTCGTTTTCTGGATTCTTTGATCTTTTCTACCTGCACTTTTGTAATTGACGGGATGAGAAAGAATTGGAATGCTTTAACCACCAGGATTCGGAACAGTAGATATGCGTTATTACATCTATTCCGCTACAGTCAGCACTACAGGGCAGTGGTCCGACCCCATTATCTCCGAACGGATTTCTGAGTTTCTGACCCGGTTCTCAAACCCTTTATCGGTACAGAAATAATCGAGCCTCCAGCCCACATTTCGTTCCCGACCCTTTGTTCGATAGGACCACCAGGTGTAGTTCCCACCTTCATTATTGAAGATCCTAAAGGTATCGGTATAACCGGCATCAAGAAAGCTACTCATCCAGGCACGCTCTTCAGGAAGAAAACCTGGATTCCCCTCGTTTTCCTTCGGACGGGCAAGGTCGATCGGCTCATGAGCGATATTGTAATCGCCGCAGACAACGACATGGCGGCCCTCACCGACAAGGCTGTTGCAACGTTTCAATATGGCATCGCAATAGGCAAGTTTATAATCGAGTCGTGCTCCTTCGCTCTGACTGTTGGGGAAGTAGCCGTTGATAAGGACAAAGTCGGGAAACTCCACAAGCAGGGCACGCCCCTCCGCATCAAACTCGGCGATCCCGAGAGGCGAAACAGAAAGAGGCTTTCTTCGACTGTAGACGGCAACCCCGGAATAGCCGCCGCGTTCGGCGGAACTAAAATAAGAGCAATAATCAGAGGGGCTCAGCAATTGCTCATCAAGCTGCTCGGGTTTGGCCTTTGTTTCCTGCAGGCAGACCACATCGGCATGTTCCTGCATCATGTATTCGAGCAATCCCTTTTTTTGTGCGGCACGAATGCCGTTAACGTTCCAAGATACAATTCTTGTTTCCATGATTCTCAGCATAAACGATAGTTTATCACCAGGCAACGATTATTCAGCAAGTCCGGCGACCCATCGATTATAGAGAATTACAAGAATCAGGGCAAAGAAAAGGAGCATAACAGGGATGGCCCCAAGTGCCGTAATCTCCACACCGAGGCCAACCAAGAGAGGAACCACCGCAGACCCGATACTGGCAAATGCTACCTGCCGCCCTATCTGACGTGAAGCATCTGCCTGCCCCACCACTGTTGGGGTGTAACTGACAAAAAGAGGAAAAAGTGGCCCACAGGAGAAACCGATGACAGGTAGGGCAACAAGAGAAATAGATGAGGACCATGGCTGGAGAAAGAGGAGACAGCCCGCGGCAACAACAAGAACCATGCGGGAAAGGATTGTGCGGGTGTGCCATCTCTGGCCGAGAAATCCGAAAAACAAACGTCCGACCATCAGTGCCCCCCAATAGATGCTGACCCAAAAGGCTGCTGTTTCAGGTGCCACACCACGCCCCTTTGTCAGCCAGGTAAAGCTCCATCCCCCGGTGGTCACTTCCACTCCCGTATAGATAAAAAAGAGAAGCATACCGATATTCTTAATTCGCCCCGAAACCTCACCCTCTCCAGCCTTATCTGCATCCGAAGAGAGAGAAACTCCACCGTTCCACATCTTCTGAGATACAATAAAAAGAAGGAGAAGCAGGGCTATCATGCTCAGGGTAATCAAATATCCCCTCTGCCAGGGAGCATGAAGATGAAGCACTCTGCGCATAATTACCGGACCGATCATGGCACCAAGTCCGTAGAAGGCATGCATCAACGTTATTTGCTCTTTGGTAAACCGTGAGGCAGAATAGGCGTTCAGTCCGGCATCAACGGCCCCGCCCCCCATGCCAAGCACCACCATAGAGCCGACGATCAGCGGCCACCTATCGGCGAAGGAGAAACCGGATAAGGCAATGAAAACCATCACATTGCTGGCTATCAGCAGACGACCGACACCAAGCCGTTCGATAAGGCGCCCTGCATTGGTACTGGAAAAAAAGAAACCGCAGGTCGCCGCCAGCTGAAGCAGGGCAAGGCGGCTTAGAGGCCTTGCAAACTGAGACGCAATAGAAGGCCAGGCAACCCCAAGCAAACCATCGGGAAGCCCAAGGCTCACAAATGCTATAAACGTAAGAAAAAGCAGCAAACGATTCTTGATATGCGTAGTGATCATGAAAGGATAATATCCCGGTTTTTATCATATGTAAACCGGTTTAGTGAAAAGAAAAACTAAGAAATCTCTATATTTTAACTAGTGTCCGGAATCCTGGTGGTTTTGTGCCGTTTTTCCCGGAGAAATCCTTTCATTTCCTGGATTACTTGTTCTTTTCTACCTGCACTTTTGTAATTGACGGGAAGAAAAAGAATTGGAATGCTTTGACCACCAGGATTCGGAACAGTAGATATATTTTATTCATTATCCGTTCCAAGGAAGGTTACTACCTGATTTCGTCCCTCAGCCTTTGCCCGGTAGAGCGCCTCATCCGCCTTTTTACAGAGAGATTCAAAACTGAAATCGGAACTCCCAAAGGAAGAGGTAACCCCGAAACTTGCCGTTATGGGAATAGAGGTTCCACTTTCAAGCAATAAGGGAGAAATCTCAATACTGCTTCGAATCCTTTCGGCAATAAGCTGCGCATCGGACAGAGATGTCTGGGGAAGCAGAATGACGAACTCCTCTCCTCCATAACGGCCCAAAAGGTCGGCCTCACGGACAAGTCCGCGGGCGATTTCTACAATATGGATAAGAAGCTGATCACCTACGTCATGGCCGTAGGTATCGTTCACCTTTTTAAAAAGATCAAGATCAAACATGATTAAAGCAAGATTCGTACCGTAATGAAGGGCACGCACCACCTCCTTCTCGCCGAAAGAGGAGAGATGGCGCCTGTTACTGATCCCGGTCAGTGGATCTTTTGATGCAAGTGTTTCCATCTTTTCCAGAAGTCTGACCCGATTGGTGATATCGTCAAGGAGAATGAGACTCCCGAGCACCCTCCCTTTTGGTGTCCGTATACTTGACCGTCGGGCCCAATAGTGGCGTAAAGAGTCGCCGGAAGCAATCTGAATATCGACGGAGACATCCCCACTATCCGATTCTTCGAACAGGCGGTTGCCCGATGTTATGTTCTTGAAAAGATCCTCACCATACACGCCCTTCTTCTCTTTTGTTAAAGCAGAAAAAACAAGAGAGGCGGCATGATTATAGTCCACAAGCCGCTTCTCGCTGTCCAAAACAAGTACGCCGGTATCAATGCTCTCGAAGACCTGCTCCTTTGCAATCGGCGAGACATCAAAAAGACGATATCGCAGAAGGGCAGAGGCCAAAAACAGGGAGGCAAGAAAAAGAGCAAAGGGCGTGGGATCGAAACCCGAGGGAAGAATATCCAACATGTAGACAAGCCATCCCGCCCAAGGAAAGAGGGCCCCGATAAGTATCAAAATACTTTGCCGCCGGAAAACCGCAACAGATTGAAGGAAAAAACGTAAAAAAAGGATGGCACCTGCACTGATGATGACGGCAACATGCCAGCGGGAAATCTTATACCAAAGCCCTTTATCAAAGGCAAGAAACGACATGTTCCATACCCTGTGGATCGTTGGATTGATATACATAAGATTATGATGTTCCTGTGTCAGGTGCAGGACCATGGTAATGCAGGGAAATCCCACAAGATAAAAAACCAGAGGAAGGGGTATTCGATCGCGGATCCCTGTGTAGTTCGCTGCAAATAAAAAGAAAAAGGTGGGAATGAAAGGAATACCCAGATATTGGAACTTCGACCAAACAATAAGTGTTGTAAGGTTTGCGGAAGCGAGCTCCATTCCATAACCCAAATTGTATATTGCAATCGATAAGCACAGGGCAATAAATGATTTACCGAGCGCCCGATCCCTGTGGCCCCAGGCAGGCACGGTAAGAGACAAAAGTATCGTACTGGATAAAAACAACAGTATCGATATGATCCCGATCCGCATAAAAGCCTCCTCTGTATCTTTGTAAGGCTTCCGCTTTTTCTTGTCCAGCTTTTCGAAAAAAGTAAGAAGCTGTTGTAGTAGAAATTTATCTCGAAACCCTTTTATATTGATATAAGTTTATAAGGAGAACATGGCATTATGAAGGATTTCAGACTCGAAAAGCTCGCTTCGCTTCTCGTTAACTATTCGACAAAGGTAAAGCCTGGTGATTTTGTGTTCATTATGGGCCAGGAAGTGGCCATACCATGGATAAAAGCGGTAACACGGGAGGTCCTTCGTGCAGGAGGGCATCCGGAAAGCCTCATCACCAGCGATGAAATCGAAGAAGAAATTCTGAAAATCTCCACCATTGAACAACTTCGTGAGAATAATTTTCTCATGGAACAAATGATGGGAAAAGCCGATGTCTTCCTTTTCGGATGGGGAAATTCCAACGTTAAAGGGTTCTCCAACATCGATCCGATGCGAATTCAGGAGCGTCAGAAAGGCAACAAGGCATGGAGAAAGCTTTACAGCGACCGCACCGGCACGGGTGACTTGCGATGGTGCGGTACCCAATTCCCAACCATCGCAGATGCCCAGGAAGCGGCAATGAGCCTGAGCGAATACGAAGATTTTGTCTACGCTGCCGGTCTGTTGGACAAAGAGGATCCAGTCGCCCAGTGGGAAAAGATCAACGAAGAGCAGAGCCGCTGGGCCCGCTATTTGGAGGGAAAAAAGGAACTTCACTTCCGTGCCACCGATACGGACCTAAAGGTACGGGTAGACGGACGCCGTTGGATCAGTTGCGCGGGAACAGAAAATTTTCCTGACGGCGAGATATTCTCGACCCCGCTTATCAACGGGGTCGATGGTCATGTCCGGTTTACCTTTCCTGCAATATATAAACAGCGTTCGGTCGAAGATGTTCGCTTTGAAATCAAAGAGGGAAGGATAGTAAAAGCACATGCTGCAAAGGGAGAGGATTTTCTCCATTCCGTCCTCGATACCGATGAGGGAAGCCGCTATTTTGGAGAAATCGCCATCGGAACCAATTACGGTATCAAGCAGTTTACCAGCAACACCCTTTTCGATGAAAAAATAGGCGGAACATTTCATATGGCTGCAGGAGATGCTCCCAAAGAGACCGGTGGCGAGAATGAGTCGGTCATCCACTGGGATATGATCTGTGACATGCGCCAGGGCGGGGAAATTACCGCAGACGGAGAGTGCTTTTATAAAGATGGGGCCTTTATCACCGAGATTTTGAAGGAATGAAGCCACATCGAGGGCCGGTCGTTATCCCCGTAACAACTATCCTGATCTATACACTTTTCAGTATCTATGACCAGCGGAAAGATCGGGCACTGGAAGAGCTGAGGATGCGACAGCGGGATATTGCAGACGGCCTCGAAGAAAAAAACGAACTCATTCGGGAACTGTATCACCGGGTAAAAAATAACCTTCAGCTTGTATTAAGCATGATACGGCTCACCCTATCTACTCTTCTTCGGGCCTCCACTGCTGAAAAAGATAGACAATCAAATCATCGGTAAAACGACGCAGATAGTAATCGTAGTCGAGGTCCTCTTCTTCGATGAAATCATCGGCAATATAGCGACTTACCGCATCCAAGATTTCCGGTTCTTCCCGTAGGGCATCAACATATTCGTCAAGCTGGCCAGCATCAACCTCGAAATCCTCCCGAATTTCTTCCAGGACCTCTTCAAGGGGATCAAAATCATAATCGGTAAGCGCTTCAATCAACTCATCTTGGCCAACTTCAATAGAGTCACCATCTTGTATTGGGGGTGAAAAAACCATGCACAGCCTCCTTCTCTCTCTACCCTTATAGCAGAAGAAGATAGATTACAACAAGGATTCTTCCCCTTCATTTTTTGATTTTCTCGACAAGGTTTCATACCATTATCTAAGGAGGAACACATGAAAAAGCAGAGTTTCGCTTGGAAACTAATCATCATAGTTTCGACACTCTTATTATTCTCTCTTCTCATCTCTGATATCCTGTTTATACGGACCTTTCGTGCCAGCATATACCAAGAAAAACGTGAAAGCCTTACTCGATTGGTCGATGCCGCCATGGGCATCATTAACTATACAGCGGAAAAAGAGACATCGGGAGCATTGAGCCGAGAGGATGCCCAGGATATGGCAAAGGAGCTGCTGGCCCACTTTAGCTACGGAAAAGACAGGATGGATTACTTCTGGATCAACAATCTGCAGCAGATTATGGTGATGCATCCTTATCGTCCGGAATTGGATGGTACCGATATTTCGGGACTAAAAGATGCGACGGGTGTGCCTATTTTCCAGAAAATGGTCAATGTGGTAAAGCAATCGGGTAAGGGATTTGTAGAATACTCCTGGCAATATTACAACGAAAAAGGGCGGATAGAACCCAAGCTTTCGTATGTGGCGGGTTTCAAGCCCTGGGGCTGGATCATCGGAACAGGGATCTACATCGATGACATTGAAAAAACCATCATTGCGATTGCCACGAGGATCACAGGGATCACGATTATTTTCCTCCTGGTTGCCATTACCTTTATTTATCTTATTTCACGAGCCATGGCGGGACCATTGGTACGATTTGCCACCATAGCCAAGGGCATTGCCGAAGGAGACTTGTTGGTAGATGTTCCAACGCTAAAACGTAATGACGAATTGGGAACCCTTGCCTCGGCCTTGGGCCAGATGGTCGAGCAGGTCGGCAATATCATACTGGAGGTCCAGGAAGCAGCTGCCCAAGTGCGGATCGGAAGCGATCAGGTAAATTATTCTGCACAGGATCTTTCCAGAGGAACAACGGAACAAGCATCGTCAATGGAAGAGATTTCTTCATCCATCGAAGAGATGGTGGCAAACATGCGTCAGACGGCGAAAAATGCAAAAGCGACCGATTCCATTGCCCAAAAAGCGGCCACCAGCGCAGGAGAAAGCGGCAAGGCGGTAGGTAAAACGGTCGAGGCAATGAAAGCAATCGCGGAAAAAGTATCACTTATCGAGGAAATCGCCCGTCAAACCAATATGCTTTCCCTTAATGCCGCCATCGAAGCGGCCAGGGCGGGAGAATCGGGCAAAGGCTTTGCGGTAGTGGCGGCCGAGGTACGGAAACTTGCCGAGCGGAGTCGTTACGCAGCAAATCAAATTGGAGAACTGATTGAGTCAAGCGTAAAAATCGCCGAGCAGGCGGGAACGGCCATCGACGACCTGGTTCCCGAAATCATGAACACCAGTAAACTTGTCAGGGAAATCTCGGCAGCAACCGAAGAACAGGAAAACAGCGCGAGCCAGATCGGCAAGGGGGTCGAACAACTCGACCGCATCGTCCAGGACAATGCGGCGGCCTCGGAAGAACTTGCAGCCTCGGCCGAAGAATTATCGGCCCAGGCAGAACAGATGCACGCAGCCACCGACTATTTCCAGGTCGACAGGAACGACGTCATCGAAGAAAAGCAGGAGGAAGATTAAGGTTCGTCCGACAGCACCAATCGCCCCGGAGCCTCCTGATAAATTTTCCACTCCCGGTCGGTCAAGGCTTCCCGAAAACGTTGGTCGTGAGAAACCAGAAGAAGGGCTCCTGAAAATTTCTTAAGCGCATCCTCCAGTAAGAGGATAGATTCGATATCCAAGTGGTTCGTCGGTTCATCAAGAATCAGAACTTCGGTTTCCATGAGCGATGCCCTGGCGATAATGACCTTCCTCGCCTCTCCAGGACTCAGCAGGGAAGAGTGCAACACCCCCTCGACCTCAGAACCAAGACGATGCACGGCTGAAATGAGCATTCCCCGCTCCGAAGAATCAAGGGATGCCACGAGGTCGGCACACAGCCTACGGTCGGCTTCGGATAGCTCCTGCGGCAGGAATACGGCATTACGATAAAACCATGGGAAGCGTTCATCCTGATTAGCTAGAAAAAAATGCTCTACGAGGAGATGGATAAGCGTACTCTTCCCGTTGCCGTTGGCCCCTGTTATTGCAACGCGTTCTCCAGGCCGAAGTTCCAATTCGGGATAGGAGAGTTGTCGGTCTCCCACCTGAAGCTCATCAGGGCCAAACATGAACAGACGGTCCTTTCCACTCAGTTCACCTCCGAGGGTAAGGCCCGAGGCCTTCCGTATAGTAGTATCATCAAGGCGAGCCTTGGCCGTCTCTTCGGCCCGAGAAGCAGCCGCCAGGGTGCCATCCAGCTGACGGAGCAGCTTTCCTCCGGTACCATCCTTACCGGAAAGGCGGGCAAGATTTTTCTTGAAACGGGCATCATGGTCCTTGATCGGTAAGCCGGCCTTGGATCTTCGTTTCTGTTGCCCCTGAGCCAGGTTTCGTCTTCGCTCAAGGTCGCGCTTGAGCGAAGACATATGCTTCTGAGCAGTAGTTAAGGCCCTTTTCGCTTCCTCCGCCTCACGCGCCGCCTCTTCGAGACCTATAGAGATTCCTCCAGGGCGGAGGACCACCGTGCCGTTCCGAAGAAAGAGGGTCCGCTCACAGAGACAATCAAGAAGGTAGCGGTCGTGGCTGACAATGATGCCGATCCCCTCATAATCGGCAAGAGCGGCAAGCAGGCGATCACGGCTAACCTCATCCAGATGGTTTGTCGGCTCATCAAGGGCAAGAAGATCCGGAGCGGTATAGAGTGCCGTCCCAATCTGCACACGCTTTCGTTCTCCAAAGCTGAGGCTATCCCAACGAAAGAACCATTCATACTGGATATCAAGCCTTCGCATGATCTCCTCACTTCGCTCGTCAAAAGCGTAAAAAAAGGAGTCCGCCTGATCCGGAAGGTGTGCGGTATCCTGGCGACACAGAAGCATCCGGGACGGGGCTTTTACAGAACCAGAATCTGGTTGGTTTTCTCCCGCAATGATCGATAGGATGGTACTTTTTCCGGATCCATTCGCTCCGACAAGCCCGGTCCATCCGGCTCCTATCGAAAAAGAAAGATCGGTAAAAAGCGGCTCTATCATACCAGGCCAGGAAAATGAGAGTGCTGAAATTTGAAGCTGATTGAACACCATGACGGCGCCTCCTTTGTTAAGAAAGCGGCAATGTCACGGCCGTCAAATGGAATTGTACAGACCGCAAGAATAGGATCGCGGGGAAAAAGACGCCGCAGACGGAAAACAACCATCCTGTCTTCTTTTTCCCTGAACTATTCTCACGCTTCTACTCCCTCTTTTGAGAATTATATGGTAAAACAAGAGGCGGATAGGGTCAAGTGGGCCGCTTGAGACGAAGAATAAACCGCATTCCCAATCCCGTCTCCTGATCCTCATAGCTGAAGGCCCCGCCTATCTGGGCGACAAGGGCTTTGAGCAACGCAATGCCAAGGCGCTTTGCCTCGGAATCGGTCCATCTTTCGGCAAAACTCGGACCGTTGTCGGTCAGCTCAAAGGTCAAAATTCCTTCTTTATCATCTTCGGAACCACTTCGGTAGAGCCTCAGATGGAAAAGCCCCGTCCCCCCGGGAAACGCATACTCAAATGCATTAGCAACGACCTCGTTTACAATGAGGGCAAAGGGAACGGCCAAATCCAAGTCAAGCATTCTCCCCGGACAGTCGAGATCCAGAGAAAGTTCGACCTGCTTTCCACGCCGGGCTTCCTCATACTGTTCGGTAACAAGACGAATAAGGTCGCAAAGATCGACTTCCGAAAATTCCTCACGACGGAGGATCTCTTCATAGACACGTGCCATGGTATCGATCCGTTGCTTGGTGCGGTAAAAGATCTCATGTTCATCCCCGTCCGAAAGCATATCCATCCCCAGATTGAGAAGGCTCCCAACAATTTGGAAATTGTTTTTCACGCGGTGATGGACCTCACGTAACAGCTCTTCTTTCTCGTCGAGGAGCTGTTCGAGTTCTTCTTCCCGTTCCTCAAGGAGCCGGACAAGCTCCATAAGATGTTCCCGCTGTTCACGAAGATCCCTGATGGTCTCACGAAGCTGGGGGTAATAGCTTTTTCGAATGGATCGATCACCAAGCCCTATGATTTTGCTGCGTACCAGATCGATATTTCCATCGCTATAGGGCTCAGAAGATGCAGCCATAGATCCCTTCAATATCTTCCCGCTTCACGGGTCTGGGATTGGTCACCATGCAGACATCAGACATAGCTCGCTGCGAAAGCATCCTGATCATGGCAGCATCGACCTTTGGGACACCGAATGTTTCGCCCAGGCGCACACTGCGACGCAGGCGAACCAAGGCATCGGTGAGAAGTTCCAACACTACGTTCTGCGATTCTCTAGAAAGCTCTTTGCCGGTAAGCAGCGAAGCAATCACTCGGTAACGATCCGGCACAGCCTCAAAATTGAAAGCTACCACATGCTCCAGAAGCAGGGCGTTGCAAAGGCCGTGAGGAAGATCGAATACTCCGCCGAGGGCATGGGCCATGCTGTGAACCAGACCAAGACTTGCATTGGAAAAGGCGAGCCCGGCGAGAAGGCTCCCCATCATAACGCCGGCTCTGGCATCAATATCCTGCGGCTTTTGGATCACCGTCGGAAGGTAACGGCAGAGATAGCGGATCGCCTCAAGGGCATGCATATCCGTCATGGCACTGGCGGCATTGGAAACGTAAGCCTCTATGGCGTGGGTGAGGGCGTCGAGTCCCGTTTCGGCGCTTAACGCCTGATCCATGGTATGGGTGGTCTCGGGATCTATCAAACTAATATCCGGTACCACCCCTTTACTGACAATAGCGATCTTCGAGGAGGTATCAGCATCGAGAATGATGGCAAATTGAGAAACATCAGCGGATGAACCTGCGGTGGTCGGAATACAAAGCAGGGGAGGCATGGGAATCGGCACATTATCCACCCCCTCAAAGTCAAGAATGTGGCGATGATTGGAAACGACAATGCCGATACCTTTCGCACAATCGATAGGGCTCCCGCCGCCGACGGAAAGTAGCATATCGCACTTCGCCCGGCTATAGTAGTCGGCGCCTTTCATCACCTCATCGGCACGAGGGTTGGGTGAAACATCAAGAAAAAGTTCGTAGACAACACCAGCTTCTCTGAGAGCCGCTTCAACCTTGCCGGTCCATCCGGCCTTGGTCACACCATCATCGCTTACAAGCAGAATTCGCTCAGCACCAAAATTCTTCACATATTCAGCGCATTTTTTGAGAGCAGAAGGGCCAAAAATAAATTCGGGAGCAACAAATTTCCTTAATGACGATACATGTTCCTCCATATTAAAAGCGTAATTGTACGCCGCAGGAACTGCAAGGATCAGTCGATGCTTTGTGAAGGTATCAGCATGATGTCACCCATAGCACCACCGCAATGGTGCGAAATCACTCTGCACTTAACCCGAAACAGCAGATAGATCATCCGTGGAGCATCGTTGAGGGTCTCATAGTTCCCCTGCCCCTTGGCCACGACCATATCCGAGGAGAAAAAGCGTTCTAAAAATTCATCTGAACAGAGATCAAGAGGAGTCCCTGGTGCCGGACTTCCGCTGGAGATCACCTCACACACATTATTGAGGCCGATCGTCTTTGCATCTTCAAGGGTAGCGTCATTGATGATCGGCTCATCCCTGACAGCCACAGTTATGGAGATATCCGGATAGAGAGCCGCAATGGCTTCGATAAGCAGCATATCAAATACGATCTCACCGGCATTGTCCGAGATAAAGAGCAGGCTCCGGGCTTTTGAGAGCTCTTTTCGAAAGGCCTCCAGCATGAAGGTCGAACCAGACTGGCTTGCCAGTTTCGACTCTTCTCCGCTGATCAAATCTGCAAGTGTCTCATCGATATCAAGATGGTGGTTTGCTCCGAAATCGATGCTGTTTCCCGCAATGGCGTATTCCATCGCCCGCGTAAGGGAATCGGAAGCCGCTGCAATGTTGCTCCGTACCAGCCCCACCGCTTTAAGCGCAAGCTCATTACATCGCTTTTTTTCATCGGCATAGGGATCAAAAACCCCAGTCATGTCTCTAATAGTCCGATTTATTTTCAGGCTCATCACCGGAGGACGGGTCTCAAGGTCAAAAGAAGGAAACATCCCGGCAATCTCATTGAGGATGAGGCGCTGCTGTGCCTCATCAGCCCCTGAGCGCCTGGCAACATCAAGCCCCTGATCCATAAAGCAGCCGAAACAGTCAAGATATGATCGCATTTCATCCTCCATGAAGAGAGTACCCTTTTTGAAGCGTACAAATCAAGGAAGAGAAACCTTGGCGATACGGTTCCATTTTGCTATCTTTTTACATTAGTACGAACCTACCCCTTTTCGGAGGAATGCTCATGATTACCTTATCTTCGGTGAGCAAAGATTACGGCTCCTTCAGAGCCGTCGACAATCTTTCGCTCGAAATCAAGGAAGGGGAGATCACCGGCCTACTTGGACCAAATGGTGCGGGAAAAACCACCACCATGCGGATGATTACCGGATATTTTCGGCCTTCATCAGGCACCGTCTCTGTCAATGGCATCGATGTCTCCAAAGATCCAGAAACGATACGTTCGATTATCGGCTACCTTCCTGAGTCACCACCACTTTATGGAGAAATGTTGACCTACGATTACCTCCGTTACGTAACGGGAGTAAGAAAGATCACGGATGAGACAGCCATCAGGCGAACCGCCGAGATTTGCGGTATCACCGGGGTAATGCATAAACGCATCGATCAGCTGTCGAAGGGCTATAAACAACGAGTAGGACTTGCCCAAGCCATCATCCATGATCCAAAGATTCTGATTTTGGATGAGCCCACAACAGGTCTTGATCCAAACCAGATCATCGAAGTCAGAAACCTTATCACCGAAATCGGAAAAACAAAAACCGTTATTCTCTCCACCCATATCCTTCAGGAAGTGGAGGCAATTGCCAACCGGGTGGTCATCATTAACAAGGGGGCCATCGTTAAAGACGACCATACCGATAATCTGAGGGCCGTTAAAAACGGCCATTACACGGTACGGCTGGCTCTTTCGGGCACGAATGCCACAAAGGCCCCAGAATTTTTTTCCACCCTCCCGGGCATTCTGGAAGCGCACCAGGTGCCGGGTGAAGAGGGCCTTATTACGATCCTGGTAACCGCCGGGACGGAAGAAGATGTCAGACCAGCCCTCTTTCATACGGTAACACAAAAGGGTTGGACGCTTTTCGAAATGAGCAGGGAGAAACAATCCCTGGAAGCAATCTTTCGTGAGCTCACCACCGGAGGCGACCATGATTAGCATGACAAAACGCGAGCTCTACTCGCTCTTCGGAGGGCCGATAGCCTACATCGTTATTGCCCTCTTCCTTCTTTTCTCGGGAATGCTTTTTTTCCCCACCTTTTTTATCTACGATCAAGCCGAAATGCGGGGATTTTTCCAACTACTTCCCATTCTATTCAGTTTTTTTGTCCCCGCAATAACCATGAGGAGTTTTGCCGAAGAGCGGAGCAAGGGGACCTTTGAGGCGCTGGTCAGTTTCCCGGTTTCAAGCGGAAAAATCGTCCTCTCAAAATTCTTCGCAGCAGTGATCTTCATAGCAGTAATGCTTGCGCCGACCCTGCTGTATGTGGTTCTTATCTCCCTTGTCGGGGACCCGGATCCAGGTCCGATTATCGGAGGATACGTTGGGGCACTGCTTTTGGGAGCCGCGTATGCCGCTGTGGGACTCTTTGCCAGCAGCATGACCTCCAATCAAATCGTTGCCTTCATCGTCACCGCAGCCATCGCCCTTCTGTTCACCTTTTTTGATCAGATGCTTGTCCTTGTCCCTGCCGCTTTGGTAAACATATTGGAATTTCTCGGTACGCAATACCATTTCAAGACCATATCAAGAGGCCTTTTGGACAGTCGGAGTCTCATCTATTTGATCTCGCTGACGGCGGTATTCCTCCTTTTTACCGTAAAAGCAGTAAAGGAAAGGAGGTAGATGATGAAATTCAAAGAACGCCTGCAAAGTGTCAAAGAGTGGCTCCTCGGGGACGCTTCTGATCTTTTCTTCTATCTGCTCATCATCGTGCTTGTTAACATCGCCGCCTCTCAGTTCTATATACGAAGCGATCTGACCAAAGGTGATGTCTACAGCCTCTCCCCAATAAGCAAAGAGCTGGTGCAGGGAATCGATGCCCCACTTACCATCAAGGTCTTTTTCTCACACGATCTTCCTGCTCCATACAACAGTGTGGAACGATATCTGAAGGATATCCTCGAAGAGTATGTCAGGGTCGGGGGAAAAGATTTCACCGTTACCTTCTATGATATGGATGATGCGGATAGTAAAAGCAGCGCATCCGACTACGGTATCGCTCCCGTTCAGATACAGGAGATTAAAAGCGACCAGTTTCAGAGCAGGAGTGCCTATCTCGGCCTGGCCATTATTTACGGAGACGGCATCGAAGTCATCGACCAGATTACCAATTCATCCGGCCTTGAGTATCGTCTGACCACCACCATGCAGAAAATGGTGGCAGCCGTTGATGCCCTTCACGGTATCACCGGTAAACCGATGCTTACCCTCTATCTCTCGAAATCTCTCGGAGCCTTCGGTATTAAGGGCTTCGACGACCTTGAGCAAAACGTGAGAGACGCCGTAACGCAATTGCCGCCATCCATAAGGGACAGAATCGATTTTCGTGTGGAAGATCCCGATGCCGGAGACATTAAGGAGCTCAGCGACCGTTACGGAATCCAGACCATCCACTGGAGGGCTTCCACGGATCAGGATGGGAAACAGATCCCCGCGGGTAACGGGGCCCTCGATCTGCTGCTTTCCTACGGCGATAAGTCACGTCTCATTCCCATAGGCCTTTCCCAGCGCCTTTTCAGTGGATATGCAATCAGCGGCGTCGACAATCTGGCCACCAGAATCGAAGAAACGATGAGAGCACTCCTCTCGAACAATCCTGCCGTCGCCTACCTTACGGGCCATGGAGAGCTTTCACTTGCAGACCAGCAGCAGGGTGCCGCTCCCTTACAACAGCTTCTTTCCGATATGTACGAGCTGAAGGAGCTAAAAACCGGAGAGGATGGAAATCTGACAATACCCGATAATGTCAGCACATTAATCATAAACGGTCCCAAGACGGAAATTTCGGAGAAGGAACGTTATACAATCGATCAGTTTCTTCTGAGGGGAGGCAATCTGGTCCTCTTCTTGGACCCATACCAGGTAAACCAGCCGACGGCCTATGGTCAACCTCCCAGCTATACCCCGATTGAGACGGGGTTGGAGGATCAGCTTTCGGCATACGGCATTGATTATAAGCGAGGCTATGTCTTGGACAATGAAGCTTACAGCCAGCGGGATCCCCAGTACGGAGACATCAAGATATACTGGGCGCCATTACTGTCGGGCAAGAGCCTCAGCAAGGAAAGCCCCATCACCAAAAACCTCGGTGAGATGATTACCTTACAAAGTGGTACGTTCATTATTCCCGATGAAACAGAAAACAGCGATGATATCACTACCAAGGTGATCCTTTCATCGTCTCAAAAGTCATGGCTGATGGACAAAAATATCATGCTTAACCCCATGGGGATGGTTCCGCCGGGGGATGAAAAACTGCAAAGCTATCCCCTGGCTTTAAGCCTTGAGGGGAGTTTCTCAAGCGCCTTTCCGGCTCCTCCCAAAGAGGAGACCACGGAAGAAGAAAAACAGGCCCTTGATACGGCTTCTCAGATAACGACATCGATAGCAAAGGGACGAATCGCCGTGGCGGCAACCTCGCTGTTAACCACACCACAGCTCCTCGACCCATCCTCATCAAACAGCAATGCAGCTTTTGTTCACAATCTGGTCGATTGGAGTACCGGTAACGATCAGGTCATTCCCATGAGAACGAAGGGATTGGGAAGGCACAAGCTGTTGTCGACCTCCCCGGAGGTACGAAACCTGATAAAGGGAATCGCCATGGGTTTTATACCGTTACTCATCATTATTGCCGGCTTGTTTGTATGGCGACTCCAGCGATCGCGGCGACGAGCCATAGAAGAACGCTTTTCCGGAGGTGCGCACCATGTCTAAAAAAAAGATGATACAATTTGCCGCCGTCGCAGTACTCCTTCTCCTCATTATTGTGACAAAGTTTACGGGGAACCGGGCAAGTTTCGCTCCGGTAGCTCCCTGGGGAGAAGAAGCCGACCGTATTGAGATACATGTACCGGGAAAAGATCCGATTGTTGCGGCAAAAAAAGCAGATAGCTGGTTCATTGGAGACAAAGAATACTCGGCAGACGAGGGAAAGATAACCCGCATGACCGATGCCCTCAACAGCCTCAAGGTCGGCCAGATGGTCAGCAGAGAGGGAGAGCTTGAACGCTATAAGCTCGAGGACGCCGACGCAATTACGGTCGCGGTCTACCACGACAACGATGTGCTCAGATCTATCAGAATCGGTAAAGAAGCCGATAAGGGCAGCGGATGTTACATTACGCTCGCGGGGCGGGAAGGGATCTACCTTGTAGAAGGAGCCCTCAGATCCATCTTTGATGTGAGTTTGGATGAACTTCGCAACCGACAGATATTCTCTTTCACCTCTTCTGATATCATCTCCGTCGGAGTTGCATCGGCGGATGCACGTTTCTCTCTGAGAAAAAGCGGGGAAGAAAAGGAGAGCTGGCAATTTTCGGAAGCGCAGCAGGAACGCGTTGATCAGAAAAAGATCACTGATTTTATCTCCCAGCTGGCAAGAATCAATGCAACCGCCTTTCTCGCTCCCGACACCATCGGGAGCGAAGAGGAAGCCTCCTGGAGTCTTACCTTTCAGAGTGAAAAGGAGGAGCATACCCTCAGGATCTACGGAAAAGTGGAGGGTAACGACAATGCATATCGCTGTCTCGCCGATACAAATAAGGAACCTTTCAGCATAAGTGCCTATAAGGCCGGACAGCTGATGAAACCGGCTTCCTGGTTCATCAGTGAAGAGAAGCCAAAAGAAGAAGGAAAGTAGAACTATCCCAAAAGGGGGATGCCTAAGGCAGCCCCCTTTGGGGCCTTTCGTGTAGTGTTCCGAATATTGGTGATAATTATCTACTTTGCTTCCACGGCTATTTCTTGCTATACCTCGCAGCTGTCTATCACTTCCCGCACCACTCCGGCCGAAAGAGTATCCGTCGTATCGATAAACTGCCGCCACAGGGCTCTTTCCTTCTCAATCTCTTCCAGGGCCTTGCCGCTGTCGATCAGTTTCTCGAAGTCGGCAAGAGAACGTAGCCCTTCGGAAAGCAAGAAAGAGGCATGATCACCCTTTTCTTCCATCAAAAACGCAGCCGCCCGATGGACCAAATGAAAAAAAGCCTGTGCTCTGGCAAGCCTGCTCGCAAAAACACCCGGCATGGGGTCGAGCTCCTCTTTTACTCCAAAATATTCGGCGAGAAAAGAAAACTGAACGAGGCGGTACATATCACCGGCCAGCCTTGTGGACTCGGTTTTATGTTCCGCTCCCGAAACGGCACTTTTGTAGTGTGCAATCCGTAGATTGGGATGAAAGATCCCTCTTACCCCTCCGGAAAGGGCGGAAAAATAGAATTGCTGGTCCTCTGCCCGTCCGACCTTCGACCAGGTAAAGGGAGCCGCTTGCCGAATACCATCATTGGTGATCCCGTAGCCGCCCCCCTTAACCACGGGATGGCTAATAAGCTCTTCAAGATCATCAAATTCGTTGTACCAAGCCGTGGCATTTCCATGGGCAAAGCCCTTTTGGAAAAAGAGATCCCGTCCAGCATGTGAGGCAGGAAGCTTCACATCCGGAGAGCGCAGGGCATCGGGGTAACCAAGGGTGTCGATGTCGCTGCTATTCACATACTCCCCTTCATTGACCCCGAGATAGACCGTCTGTCCCTTCGGATCTACAGCCTGGGCCCCCCAGAAAGGATGACACAGGGTTTCAAACCAGCTTTTTCCTGTCGTCTCTTTCAGATTGCGGCTGAGGATCCCCTCGTCCGTATCAAGCTTAAAACTTGCACGGATTCCCCAGCCGCGTTCAAAAAGAAGCGAGGAATATTTGAGAGCGGTAAAATGACGACCATAGGCTCCGGCAACCCCGAATTGCGGCATACTGCCACCGAAAAGTTTTCGATCAATATACCTACACCGCTCTTCGGTAAGCAGATAGAGGCGAAAATGGTGATAAAGCCTCTTTCCAAGCAGATATGCTATCCAGGCACACACAACCTCATCCAGATGTTCGTGCGTAACCGAAACAGAAAGGAGGATGGGAACCTTGTGATGCACAGGAAGAAGGCCAACCGATTTCTCATAGGCAATATCGTCTTCCAGACGAGCAAGACAAGATACGAGCTCATGAGATTCGTCATCTTGAAAAAGCGGCACAGGATGATCGTAGTCAGCGACCTTGGCCCCGGGATGGGCGAGGAGCCGGTTCCCCGCGTCCTTCAGCTCGTCGGGAAGCTCATCGGGAATTGTTTCGGGAAGGGTATATAGGCCGTTGAGCTGAAGCAAGATCTCTGAAGCTTTGATAGGCTTTGCATTAGGTTCTGCCGAACGGAGCCTCCAGTGTTTCACGGCTTCCTGCTTTTTCCCTTTGATTTCCGGGGCCCAGAACTCAGCAACGGCCTTGGCAGCATCTACCCTCCGATGCTGGTCAAAAGCGGTAATCAGGGAGGAGGTTTCGCTGTCGCTCAGCGATCCGTAGAAACCATCAAGAGCCTTTCCAGCCTCTTCAAAGGCATATCCGGCGGCATCGGACCACCGATGAGAGAGCATCGCACCCTGTTCGAAATTGCCATCGGCCAATGCGTCTGCCAGCTGATTGAGGAACGTACAGGAGCGCCTTTCCTCTTCGCCTGCTTCCTGCCGAGGAATGACCGGTAGAGCCCCTGCACCCAAAGGAGAACGACCGTCAAGGCCAAAAGCACGCCTGAACGATGCCGCAACCACACGTTTCACGTTTGTTTTCATACTATTCATCATAAGAAAAGCTTGAGAAAAAATCCTTATACAAGAGTATCTAATCTGGATTTTTTCTTCCAAATTCTCTATTTTTGAGTCATGCAACAGAAGAGCATGCCCTTATCCGAGATCATTGCCAGGGATAAGCGGATGGTATCGTTATTATACGAGCAGGAAATTCCTCTTATTTGCCGTCGTGTTTCTGATGGGAAGTTGAAGAAGGTCAGCTTTCGAGCGCTCTACGACAACAATGAAGTATTCTGGAAACAGGATAAAGGATGGGCATTCTACATTTCGGAAGAGCATGTTCAGGCCATGATCGATATGATCAAGGAGTTTGACGGCAAAAAGGAGAAGCACTACATAGCCAAACATGAAGAGGAAGAGAAGAACGTGGGAGATCTTCCCAACTTCGGCGAGGCATATGAAAGTATTGCCTCCATGGATAGCGAAGAACGTGTTTCCATTATAAAAGAGGACAGGGAAAAACTTGATACGCTGCTGATCGAGGCTCCGAAAGAAAACGAAAAGATTCTTGAAGCGCTTGCCGATACGACAAGGGATGCAGCGTTGGCAAACCGCTCCACGATTTTGGAAGCAATCCACATGGGAGACGAAGCTGCGAGAGCATACACCCAGGGGATTGTGGATTCTACCCGGGCGATGGTAAAAAGCTCAACCGCATTGATCGACAACACCATCATGCAGGATGAGTTGATTACCTCTCTGGTACAACGTTCGAACGGAACGGTAGTCCAGCACATGACAAGGGTGTTTCTAAATGGAGTTGCTTTTCTCACCTACTATAACCGCAGGATGCTCACCTCAAGCCTTCCGAATAAGATTAGAATCACCTTTGACAAGCAGTATAAGTCATATTATCAGCGTCTGCTGCCGCACCTTTACCCGGAAGATGTCACCCTGGAACGGGTATTTCATACTGGTATGCAAGCGATAAGCGAGGCACAGCTCCATACCTTCGCAACAGGATTCTTGATTCATGACATCGGCAAGGCAAAAGATATAGAATATCATGAGGGAGAGGCCGCCTACGACCGGGATACCGTTGTCGATCATGTCAGGCAGGGGTATCTCGCCGTTATGCATAAAACCAATTATCCCCGGGAAGCAGGATTGATCACCGGCTACCACCATGAATACTACGGTTCTCCCGACGGATATGGTTTTTACCGTGCGCTGCTGGCAAATGCACGGAAAAACAATCCAAAATTGAAGCAGGATTTCTGCATGTCCTTTACCATGGAGCCCATGATAAAATTCAATGCGCTTGCCTATTTTCCTGCAAAGGTGATGGAGATCGTTGATGTCTTCGACGCTCTCACGGACCCGAACAGAAAATATCGCAAGCCGCTTTCAGGCGATGAAGCCCTCGATTTTATGCAAAGACAGTTTGTCGATGAAGAGCTGAAGCTCGATCCCATCCTTTTCGATCTCTTTCGGACCTTTACAAAAGGGAAGCGGCCGGCCTCCTGAAACAGGAGAACCAGCCTTGTTGGATGAAGCACCTACCCTTCCGCGGATAATGTAGCAACCATTTCCCGCAAGAGCTCTACAATCTGGTCTCCATCGGCCCGATTGATCACCCTATCACCGATGTGGACCGTCGGCCCCTTGTCGCACTGTTCGCTGCAGAATGTCGCCTGTACCTCATAAAAGCGATCCAGCTTTTCCTCTTCAACCGCATGTAAAAGCTTGGAAAGCACCTTTTGGCTTCCGCGCAGAAAGCAACTGGTCCCAACACAGACCTTTACCGGAATGCGGTCCGTTCGGGCCTCTGCGCCGGAAGGTCCGGTAAGACGAATATCCATTCCGTCGATACGCTTTCGACTATGATAGGTGGTATGAAAGAGGCGATGGGCCTCGCCCTCTCCCGGATCACAGCCAAGCATATTGGCATATACCTCACGGACGAAGGGGTTGACACCGGCATGGCGGACACCCTCGGCAGGGGCTGCCGAACGGACGGCCTTCACCCTGGCGAGGCGTTTCTCTCCTGTCCGGTCTACAGGCTGACCGGCACCTCCTGCGCAACCACCGGGGCAGGCCATCACCTCGATGAGATCGAGGGATATCTCGCCGGATTCGACCATCTTCGCAATGGTTGCAGCACTTTTGATTCCCTGGACAACGGCAACGGTAAAGGCTTTTCCGCCGATGACGGCTGTGGTCTCTCTCACACCGGAAAGATCCTCCACAGCTTCCCAATGTATCCGGCCGGAACATCCATCGGGATCAAGGTAGTTCAGTACGGCCTCGGCAACACCGCCGGAGGATCCGAAGCCCACTCCCAGGTGAGAGGCAAATCCAAAGGGAAGATCAAAATTATCTGCATCCAAACGGTCAAGCATGATCCCCGATTCACGGATCATGGTGCCCAGCTCCCTGGTTGTAATAACATGGTCGACAAAGGGCAGTCTGTCCCGGGAAAGTTCCGGCCGCTTCTTTTCAAACTTTTTTGCGGTACAAGGCATGACCGAAACGATCTTCAGATGTTCAGGCTCAATGGAAAGTTCTTCGGGCAGGGCATGCCGCAGCAGCGAGCCCATCATGCTCTGCGGGCTCATACAGGAAGAAAGATTCGGCAACTGCCTGGGAAGAGACTGTTCGGCGTATTTAACCCAAGCAGGACAGCAGCTGGTAAAAAGCGGCCCATCACCCGCTTTCGACCGCTTCAAAAACTCTGCGGCCTCCTCTACAACGGTAAGATCGGCGGCAAAGGCAGTGTCGTAGACCCGATCAAAACCCATCATGCGCAGGGCCCGGACCATCTTTCCGGTTACCACCTCGCCTGGGGGCAGACCAAACATCTCGCCAAGGGCGACCCGAACCGCCGGTGCAATCTGGATGACTACTTTGCTCTTTTTATCCTGGAGATCATTCCATACCTCGTTGATTTCCGATTTGGGAATAATGGCACCGGTGGGACAGACCGCAGCACATTGACCGCAGTTGATACAATCGACCTCTCCGATACTTCGTCCGAAGGCAGGGGTAACCTGCACATGCTCGCCACGGAAGGCAAAGTCGATGGCGCCGATGCCCTGAATCTCGTGGCAATAGCGAACACAGTCCCCACAAAGCACACACTTATTTGGGTCCCGGACAAGGGCATCAGAAAGCGTGTCCAAAGGCCTCGGCTCCCGATTTTTCCTGAATCGGACCTTGTCGATGCCGTAACGGCTGGCAAGGTCGCGTAATACACAATCGGAAGAGCGTTCACAGGTGGGACACTCTCTGTCGTGATTGGCGAGAAGGAGCTCCAATGTCATACGCCGGGTTTCCCGCACCTCCGCCGTATTGGTCCGTACGACCATTCCTTCCCGGGGAGGCGTGGAGCAGCTGGCCTGAATTCCTTTTCCCTCAATATCGACGATACAGAGACGGCAGGCCCCGTAGACACTCAATTCCGAATGATAACAAAAGGTGGGGATCTCAATCCCGGCCTTTCTGATAACCTGAAGCAGGTTTTCCTCCCCCTCCAGAGGGACATCAATACCATCTACCTTTATATACCCTTTCACGCCGCACCTCCTCTTCTGATCGCACCAAAGCGGCACGTGGCCATACAGGCGCCACATCTGATACAACGCTCCGTATCGATAACGTGGGGAGCCTTTTTTTCTCCTGCGATCGCTCCAACGGGACACGCCTTTACGCATGCGGTGCATCCCCTGCATAACAAACCGTCGATGACGAAGTCGGACAGGGCCTGGCAGGCCCCTACCGGACAACGCTTATCAACAACATGGCTTTCATACTCCTGCCGAAAATGCCGGAGGGTAGAAAGAACCGGCGATGGGGCCGCTTTTCCAAGTCCGCACAGGCTTCCTCTGGCAACGGTTCGGCAGAGGGATTCCAGAAGGGGAATGGTGGATTCGTCCGCCCTCCCCTCGATGATATCGTCGAGAAGATCCAGCATCTGCCGAGTGCCTTCCCGACAGGGTACACATTTGCCGCAGCTCTCGGCCTGGGTAAACTGCATGAAGAACCGTGCGACCTGAACCATACAAGTCGAACGGTTCATCACCACAAGTCCGCCGCTTCCCACCATTGCACCGATCTCTCCCAAAGAATCGAAATCGAGGGGGATGTCGAGATGATCTCTGGTAAGACAGCCGCCGGAAGGCCCCCCGATCTGAACAGCCTTGAAGGCATCATTGTCCACATTCCCTTTTTCATCGAGAACGCCGCCACCGATTTCGAAGATGATCTCCCTGAGGGTCGTACCAAAGGGCACCTCGATGAGTCCGGTATTGGCAACATGGCCGGTGAGGGCAAAGGTCTTGGTTCCCGGACTCCCCGAGGTACCGACCGTTCGATAGCTCTTTGATCCTTTTCGAAGCACAAGAGGAACGGTTGCAAGGGTCTCCACATTGTTAACCACCGTCGGCTTGTCCCAAAGCCCTTTTTCCGCTGTTCTGGGAGGTTTCGGACGGGGCATGCCCCTGCCCCCCATGATGCTTGCAACCATCGCGCTTGCCTCACCACAAACGAAGGCCCCTGCCCCCTCCATCACCTTGATATCGAAATGGGCACCTGTTCCAAAAAGGTCCTCTCCCAGCAGGCCGAGATCTCTCGCCTCATCAATAGCCTTACGAATTCGTTCTACAGCCAAAGGGTATTCGGCACGGACATAGACATACCCTGCCTCGGCACCTATGGCCCTGGCGGCTATCATCATCCCTTCGACCACCGAATGGGGGTTTCCCTCAAGGATGGATCGGTCCATGAAGGCACCGGGATCCCCCTCGTCACCGTTGCAGATTAGATACTTTTTGTCAGCCTGCTGGCGAAGGGTCAAGGCCCATTTCTTTCCGCTGGGAAACCCGCCGCCCCCGCGCCCTCTGAGACCTGAGTCGGTGAAAATCGTACACAACTCCTCTGGTGTATGTGCCGTGTAGGCCTCCATGGCGGCACGGTAACCGCCACCGTAGATATATTCACGAATATTTTCGGGGTCGATAAGCCCGCAGGAAGCAAGGACGCTTCTGGACTGGCGAACATAGAAGGGAATGTCCGAGGGACCGCTACACCGCTTTCCATCGCCAGGATTAACATAGAGCAAGCGTTCCACTATTTTTCCTGAAAGGATGGTTGTTTCAAAGATTTCGGGAACATCTTCGGCAGTAACTTTTGTATAAAGGATACCGGCTGGTTCGATGGTAACAAGGGGGCCTACCTGACAAAATCCCTGGCAGCCGCTTTTTGAAAGAAGCAATGCAGGCTTATCTTCCGGCTTCAATTCAACATGAAGAGGAACCCCGTGCTTTTTGGCTTCTGCTTTGAAGGCATGGAATATATTCAAGCTTCCCCCTGCCAGACAACCGGTACCGGCACAGATGATGATTCTCATTCGCAATGAAGAAACAGTATGTTCATAAGCGGTTCCGACCGCTTCAAGATTAAGCTTCGGCATCTTCTTCCTCCCGTATCTTCGTGATGAGTACACGAACCTTATCCGGTGTCATTTGTCCATGGACCGTATCATCTATCACAACCACAGGTGCCAAACCACACGCTCCCAGGCAGGACACGGTCTCAAGGGTAAAAAGCATGTCCGAAGTGGTTTTCACTCCCTTTTCAAGAGCCAGCATTGAACGTAGGGTCTCGATCAGCGCCCCGGAGCCCTTTACATGACAAGCGGTTCCGTCGCATACCTTGATCACATGCTTTCCCTTCGGTTCCAGAGAAAAATGGCTGTAAAAGGTAGCGATGCCGTAAAGACGGGCCGGAGAAATTTCCAGACTCGTCGCCAAAAAAAGCAGAACCTCTTCGGGAAGGTAGCGATACTCCTCCTGTACCTTTTGAAGAATCGGTATGATCATTCCCGGATCCCGGTCGTAGAAATCAAGAATCCGACATACGACTCCAAAACTGGCTGCTTCGGTTCTATCGCCGGTTAGGGTGTTCATTAGTTCTCCTTTTATCGATAATTTATTATCTTATATACGCTCTCATCAAAACTGTCAACAGAGAGAAAGAGCTAATAAATATTCAAAACTATTGACATAATCTGTATAAATATGTATTACCTATTCAAAAAGGTAGATTCATGCTAAGGAGAGCTATATGAAACGAATAGCCACATTGCTCACGGCAATTGCCCTAGTTGCCCTTCTTTCGGTTCTAAGCGGTTGCCAAAAGAAAAACGAGTTGGTAATGGGCACGAATGCCGCTTTTCCGCCCTTCGAATATATCGGCGGTGCCGATGGAAACGCGGTAGTCGGTTTTGATGTGGAAATCGCCAAAGCCATTGCGGAAAAAGCGGGAAAAACTCTGCGCATAGAAGATATGGAGTTCGACAGCTTGCTCACCGCCTTGAATGCGGACAAAATCGATTTTGCCATCGCCGGTATGACCATTACCGATGAACGTGAAAAAAGCGTCGACTTTTCCGATCCCTACTACGAAGCGACCCAGGCGGTTATTGTACGCAAAGCGGATAATCCGATCTCCACAAAAGATGACCTCAATGGGAAAAAGATCAGCGTGCAGCTGGGAACCACCGGGAATGAGATTGCGAAGGAGTTCACCGACGACTCGAATATTGTTGCCTTCAACACCGGCTTCGAAGCGATTATGGAACTGAAAAATGGTAAGGTTGATGCAATGATCATCGACGAACAGCCTGCACAGAATTTCATTCGTCAGAATTCCGATCTTGAGATTGTTTCTCTCGATTTTGACCCGGAGTACTACGGGATCGCCGTCAAAGAGGGGAAAAGCAGCGAACTACTGCCGATCATCAACGCAACCCTAAAGGAACTCAAAGCGAACGGCACCTACGACAAGCTTCTTAGCGAATATATGAAATAGCGGCAAGGTTTGATGGAAAGTATAAGAAGAACCCTTTTTCAGACGCTCTGGGAAGGGGGGCCGGATGGACTGCATCTGCTGCTGAACGGACTCAAGGTCACCATTGTGGTGACCTTGTTTGCCATTATGACGGGTGTTATTCTCGGAACGCTCCTCGCTCTCATGCGGCTAAGCAAAAACAAAGTCGCAAATATCATTAGCAAGCTCTACGTTGAAATCATCAGAGGAACACCGGTTCTGGTCCAGCTGTTGATTATCTACTTCGTCATTTTTCGGGCTCTTGATGTGGATAAGACAATGGCCAGTAGCCTGGCCTTCGGCATAAACAGTGGCGCCTATGTCGCTGAGATTATTCGAGCAGGGATACAGGCCGTTGACAAAGGGCAGATGGAAGCGGCCCGTTCCTTAGGCTTGCCCCACAGACTGGCGATGAAAGAAATCATCCTGCCGCAAGCCATCAAAAATATTTTACCGGCCCTGGGCAACGAGTTTATCGTCCTTCTCAAGGAGACCAGTATCATCGGTTTCATTGGGGGAAACGATCTGATGCGAGCGGGAAACAAAATCAGAAGTATCACGTATGAGGCAACGGTCCCTCTCTTTGCTACGGCGATCATATACCTCATCATTACCCTTTCGCTTTCCCATCTCCTGAACCGTTACGAAAGGAGGCTGCACTCCAGTGATTAAAATCGTAAACCTCCACAAAAGCTTTGGACATCTAAAAGTGTTGCGCGGTATCAATGAAGAGATCAAACCTGGAGAAGTGGTAAGCGTCATTGGACCAAGCGGTTCCGGAAAAAGCACGTTTTTACGCTGCATCAACCTTCTGGAAGAACCGACGGAAGGTGATATCTATATCGAAGGCGAAAAAATCAACGATCCGAGAAGCGACGTCAACAAACTCCGCCGGAAGGTCGGTATGGTATTTCAGCAGTTTAATCTTTTTCCCCACAAAGACGTGATGGAAAATATCTGCCTTGCCCCCGTCAAACTTGGTCTTACAAGCAAGCAGGAGGCGGAGAAAAAGGCAAGAGACCTGTTACTTGCAGTCGGCCTTCCCGATAAAGACCATGTCTACCCGGCCCAGCTTTCCGGTGGACAAAAACAGAGGGTGGCAATCGCCAGAGCGCTTGCCATGAATCCCGATGTCATGCTATTCGACGAGCCTACAAGTGCCCTTGATCCGGAAATGGTAGGAGAAGTTCTGGATGTTATGAAGCATCTGGCCGAAGATGGCATGACCATGGTAGTTGTGACCCACGAGATGGGATTCGCCCGTGAAGTTAGCGACAGAGTCCTTTTCATGGACGAGGGTATTATCATGGAAAATCGTCCTCCGGCGGAGTTGTTTGATAATCCTCAGAACGAGCGGACAAAACTTTTCCTGAGCAAGGTCCTATAATTTTTTTGCCCTTAGTGTCCGGAATCCTGGTGATTATTCCTCCGTATAGAAAGGCAAATGACCTCTGCCCCTGATAAGGGCAGAGGTTGCGCCGCTACGTTCTTACCTCAAGGAATTAAGACCAATGTACCACCAATATTCGTAACAGTAGAAACACCTTGCACATTTACCTTTCTCGACGCATCATTATAGACATGTGCAACTTCGTGGCTCGGAACATGCTGACCATCCTTGTGTCAGCCTTTTTTGTCTTTACACCGTTGCCTCTGTTTAGTGATCATAGCCAAGCCTTTACCCAACCATTGATAGCCAGAGGTGATTCTGATTATCCACCTTTTGAGTACCTCGATAAAAAAGGACATCCTACAGGCTTTAACATTGACCTTCTGAACGCCATTGCAGAAGAGATGAATCTCACGGTAGTGATCGATCTCGGGATGTGGAGTCAGGTACGAAACGAGCTTACCGCAGGTGAGGTCGATTTGATTACCGGCATGTATCAGACGGAGGCACGCCAAAAGGTCTTTGACTTTTCATCCCCCCATAACGTAGTGAGCCATGCATTATATGTGAAACGGGGAAGCTCAATCCAAACGCTCGATGAACTTAAGGGACGTGTTGTTTATGTGGAGTCCGGAGATGTCATGCATGACTATCTTCGAGAGCGGATACCAGAGGCCTTCATCGTTAAGGTAAAAAGCTATCGAGATGCACTTGTTGCGCTCAACAGCAATCCACAGGTCGATGCGGTCCTTACGAGTAGAATACAAGGCGAACGTATTAGAAAAGAAGAGAAGCTTAGCAACGTAACCACCGTCGGTCCTCCCTTTTATCCACGAAAGTACTGTTTTGCCGTACAAAAGGGAAACAGCAATCTCCTGGCTGTCCTCAACGATGGTATAACAATCCTCCGGGAAAACGGAACATACGACAAGCTTTACGAAAAATGGTTCGGCCAGATTATCCCAGGTATGTCCAACGCCGTAAGCCGCCGTATGATTATCATCGTTGTTATCGCCATCGCGATAGGTGGGGCAATTGTGTTTGCATGGATATGGAGCCTGAAAAGAAGCGTTCGCCAGAAAACGGCCCAGCTGGAAAAGGAACTTACCGAAAGGAAGGGAATGGAATGGCGTTTTCGCAGCGTCTTCGAGGGGGTACCTGTTTCGATTTGGGAAGAGGATATTTCCGTCATACGAGAGCGGATCCGAATGCTGAGAGAGGAAGGTATCAGTGATTTCAGTGTTTATGTGAACGAACACCCTGAAGTAATCGACTGGATGGTAAGGAACATAAAGATCGTGGATGTAAATCCGGCGACACTGGCCATGCATAACGCCACATCCAAAGAACAGTTGATCGGCTCCTTTGCCAAGGTTGAAACCCGCCATATAAAAAACTTTTTGCAGAAGGAATTTCTGGCAATTGCGGAAGGCCAAGAATATATCCGAGCGGAAACGAAAAGTGTCACTTTTTCGGGGGAAGAAAAAATATTTCTCACCACCATATTCATCCCCCGCACAGGCTCGGGGGCGTATTCCCATATGCTCGTCAGCATGGTGGATATTACCGAAAACAAAAAGGCGGAGAAAAAGCTTGCAAAATCCCTTGAAGAGAAAGAGGTTTTGCTGAAAGAACTACATCACCGCGTCAAAAATAATATGCAGATGATGTCCAGCCTCATTAATCTCCAAAGTCGATCTGTCGGAGATAGAGCATTGGCTCAGGTGATCAGAGTCAGTGAAAACAGGATCAGGGCAATGGCCCTCATCCACGAGCTGCTTTACCAGACCGACGACTTTACCTCCATCGAGCTTGGTTTTTATCTGAGAAGCCTGGTCAGAAACCTTATGGATTCTTTTCGCAACGAGCATAGGGACAACATTAGGTTTGATTTTTCAGGGAGTGAGATAAACGTAACCATTGATACGGCAATCCCCTGCGGTCTTATTGTAAATGAGCTTGTCAGCAATTCACTGGAACACGCCTTTCCAAACGGGAGAACGGGGACAATCAAGGTGAAAACCTTCACCACAGGCGGTTTTATCGTGATAGAGATATCGGACGACGGCTGCGGTATTGCGGAAGGGCCTCGAAAAAAGAAAACAATGGGCCTGGACATAGTCCAGGCACTTGTTCAACAACTTAGAGGAACAATAGACAGGGTATCATGTAAAGAGGGGGGAATAAAACATATCTTACGGATCAGACCTCACGAAGATCAATGATACGTACGACATAAGGAGCAATCGCTTTTTGCAACTCCTCTTTGTCGATCTCATCGACCTTGAAGGTACAGAGGCTATTGCTCACGTCCTCTCCGAGAAATGTTCCAAAGGAGATAATGTTGCCTCCCTTTTCTGAGATGGCCGCAGCCATTCCCGCTATTTCTCCGCGTTGTTCGGGAACCAAGGCAGTAACTCGTAAGCCCCTCTTCCTTGTACCGAATAGCTCACTAAAGAGTTTAAAAATGTCGGATTCGGTAATGATGCCGACGAGAAGCCCATCTCGCATAACAGGAAGCCCGCCGACATTTTTATCGACCATGATCCGGGCCGCATCCTCGATCAAGGTTTGCTCGGTAACGGTGATAATCTCCTTGGTCATCACCTTTTTTACCTTAAGCCGGGCCAAGAGTGCACTCATCTCATAGACACTCAAGGTCGAGGCAGGTGAGGGAGAAGCGTAGAGCAGATCCTTTTCAGAAACGATCCCCACCAACTTTCGTTCTTTATCCAAAACGGGAAGTCGGTGAACCTTTTCTTTGTGGATAAGAGCCACTGCATCGGTCACAGCGGTATCGTCGCTAATAGTAAACGGATTATGAGTCATTACTCTGGATACGGTCATACACTCCTCCTTATCACTACTTACTACATACCAAGATAGGCCTTACGGACCGCCTTGTTTTCCAGAAGGTTTTCACAAGAATCCGCAAGGGTAATGGAACCGTTTTCCATCACGTATCCGCGATGGGCGGTCTTCAAAGCAAGATTTGCATTCTGCTCCACAAGAAAAATTGTAGTCTTATTTTCGGTATTAATCTTCTTAATAATATCGAAAATTTGAAGAACGATGAGAGGAGCCAAGCCTAAAGAAGGCTCGTCGAGCAAAAGCAACTTCGGCCTGGCCATGATTGCGCGGCTTATGGCGAGCATTTGCTGTTCTCCGCCGCTCAGGGTACCGCCGGCCTGATTCCGCCGTTCCGCCAGAATCGGAAAAAGCTCGTAAATATACTCACGATCCCTGGCAATTTCCTCCTGGTCCTTGCGAAGGAATGCCCCCATATCAAGGTTTTCCTGAACGCTCAAATAGGGAAAAATTCTGCGACCTTCCGGTACCTGGCTGATCCCCATAGAGACAATCTCATCCGGCTCCTTATCAAGCAAAGAACTTCCAAGAAAGGTGATATTTCCAGAGCGAGGAGGGACAATACCACAAATAGACATCAGGGTGGTCGTTTTTCCGGCACCATTCGCACCGATAAGAGTAATAATCTCACCCTCGTTTATCTCAATAGTTATGCCTTTCAGCGCCTGGATGTTTCCGTAAAAGGTATTGACATCTTCAATCTTAAGCATCGATATCCTCCCCCAGGTACGCTTTCACTACCGCCGGGCTCTTTTTTATTTCCTGTGGGGTCCCGTCGGCTATCAGCTTGCCGTAGTCCATCACAAACACCCGTTCGGAGATCGACATAACAAGACTCATGTCGTGCTCAATCAGCAGGATTGCAATCTTCTCATTTTCCCTGAGCTGATAGATCAGATTCATGAGGTCCTTGGTCTCCTGTGGGTTCATACCGGCGGCAGGCTCATCCAGGAGAAGGATAAAGGGCTCGGTGGCAAGAGCACGGGCGATCTCAAGACGCCGCTGGGCACCATAAGGAAGGTTCTTCGCCAGTTCGTTTACGTGCTCTTCCAGACCAATCTTCTTAAGCACATGGTAACTCTCTTCGATGACCCGCTTTTCTTCCTCACGGGTAGCCTTATTTCGAAAGATGGCACCAAGGACCCCTGCATTGAGACGGCAATGCCTGCCGATCATGACGTTTTCAAGAACCGTCATGTTCTGAAACAATCTGATGTTCTGAAAGGTACGGGCAAGCCCACGTTCGGTTACCTTATTTGGCTTCAACCCATTCAAACGAGAAGGCTCTTTTCCCGGAGGATTGACCATGACATCACCACCGGTCGGTTTGTAAATCCCGGTCACACAGTTAAAAAAGGTCGTCTTTCCTGCACCATTTGGGCCGATAAGTGCAGCAATCTGCTGGTCGGCCACCTGGAGATCCACGGAATCAACCGCACGCAACCCCCCGAACTCCATGGTCAACCTTCGGACATCAAGTACAGCTTCGTTCATTTTTCAGCCTCACTTTTGTTCTCACCGTGTTCAAAGGTAAAAACATGACGGCGGGCCCGTATAAGACCTTCAGGCCGAAAGATCATCATGACAACGAGAACGGCACCAAAAAGCAGCATTCGGTATTCGGAGAAAGCACGAAGATACTCGGGCAGCAAAACAATGAGCAAAGCTCCGATAACAACCCCGCCGAGGGATCCCATGCCGCCGAGAACCACAATACAAAGCACAACGATCGATTCCCACATGGTAAAACTGGCAGGATTAATAAAGGTTGTCTTTGACGCAAACACAACACCGGCAAGCCCGGCCCAAAAAGCACCGAGGGCAAAGGCCGTCATCTTGGCCTTGGTGATATCGACTCCCATCGCTTCACAGGCAATATCATCCTCCCGCATCGCTTCCCACGCCCTGCCGAGCCTGGAGTTTTTTAATCTTGATACGATGAAAATGGTAAAAACGACCAGCGCAACAAGAATAAAATATGTAAAAATCGATGCGTGCTGAATAGACAACTTCACCCCGAAAAATCCCGGTCGCGGTATATTGGCGATTCCGCTGGGTCCGAATGAAAATTCGTTCCAGTTCTCAAGGACGATCCTGATGATCTCTCCGAAACCAAGGGTTACGATGGCAAGATAATCACCTTTCAAGCGCAAAACGGGAATACCGAGGAGAATACCGAAGATCATGCTGAATAAGCCGCCGAGGGGAAGAGCCACCCAAAAATTAACGCCGAAATGATAGTTAAGCAGAGCATAGGTATAGGCTCCTACGGCATAAAAGGCTATGTAGCCAAGATGCAGCATCCCTCCCAAACCAACCACGATATTCAATCCCATGCCGAGCATCACGGAGAGCAAGGCGGTGGATATAATATTGGTTTGGTACATTGAGGTGATAAAGGGGAAAAGAATAATCGCAATGGCAATGAAGAGTATGCCCGGAAGCGCAACCTTTTTCTGTGAAAAGAATGCCGCATCCAGCGCCGTATTAATGCCAAGTCTATGTATTTTGAGAACCCGTGTCTTCGATTCTCTTCTTGCCCCGGTCTTCCTTCGATAGAGCATGTAGCGATAGGCAGCGGAAAAGAAAAAGGCACCGATGCCGACAAACAGTATCCGAACCCATCGCCACTCAACAATATCATCAATGGTATTAACCTTGATCACCATAATCGGAAAGGTGAGGATCACAAACCAAAGGGCTATAAACAGAGAGGTTTTCGCCTCTTTCCATAGATTAATCTTTGTCATGTCCAAGCCTCCTTACACTTTCTGTTTTGTCGACCGTCCGAGCAGCCCCTCGGGACGGAAAATCAGGATCAGAATCAGAAAGACGAAAGCAAAAACATCTTCGTAGTCACTTGATACCAGTCCAGTTCCGAAGCTCTCGGTCATACCGAGCACAAAGCTACCGAGAACGGCCCCGGGAATTGAACCAATTCCTCCCAGTACGGCCGCCACAAAGGCCTTTATTCCGGCAATAAAACCGATATAGAAATTTATTTGTCCTATATGCGAGCTGATCAGAAGACCGCCGAGAGCCGCGGTACCGGAACCGATAATAAAGGTGGTTGAGATCACCTTATTAACGTTTATACCGACAAGCATGGCCATGGTCTTATCCTGACTGGTTGCACGCATTGCCTTACCGGTCCTTGTGTACCTAATTAAAATCGTAAGCAGAACCATGACGATTGCCGTGGTTATCAGGATAAAAAGCTGGCTCGAACTAATGATCTTTCGATAGGGTTCGAGAAAGGCAAACTCGGGAATCAAAGCCGGAAAGGGCTGAAAGTCCGAAGTTTGTGCCAACAGCACATAATTTTGCAGAAACATCGACATTCCGATAGCGCTGATCAGAACGGAGAGACGAGGTGCCTGACGAAGCGGCTTATAGGCCATCTTCTCAATGGTGTAGCCGTAGCCCATTGCATAGACTACCGCTACAACCAAGGCAATCGCAAAAATTGCCAACGTCGGCATACCGCTGAGGGTAAGCACCCCTGCGACAATCAAGGCGGTAAAGGCCCCGATCATATATATTTCTCCGTGAGCGAAGTTGATCAGCTGGATGATACCGTAGACCATGGTGTATCCGAGTGCAAGCAGCGCGTAAATACTGCCGCGGGTGAGCCCTCCGAGGAGAAGCCCAAGAAAAAAATCCAGTTTCATGATTTCCAACCTTTCACTACGTTACTCAAACGCAGAATATGCTCCGGGTACAAAACGGGCGGACCGCAAGGTCCGCCCGTGTGGAAGAAAAGCTTTTCTTATTTGATCTCCACATAGGCGCCGTTTCGCACCTGATACATGGAAAATCCGATTCCGATTGCATCACCCTTTTCATCAAAGCGGATCTTCCCAAGAGGCGTTTCCACCCACTCTGTCCGCAGGGCATTGGTAACGGCATCGTAATCGGTCGCCCCGGCAGCTTCGATGGCATTCAACACAGCCAAAGTCGCCGCATATGCATTCAAATAGAATGCTCCGGGATCTTCGCCATATGTATCCTGATGCTCCTTGATCGCCTTTTTGGCAAGGGGGTTATTGGTGGTGTCTTTGGGACCGGTTGCGTATACACCCTCGGCATATTCGCCGGCAACCTTGATAAAGGTATCATCTTTTACACCATCATCGGAAATGAAGACGGTATCCATTCCGGCCTTTCGCATCTGACCAACAATCTTGGATGCCTCAGGGTGATACCCGCCGAAAATGATGGCCTGGGCACCGGAGGCCTCAATCTTGTTGATAACTGCGGTGTAATCAACGGCGCCAGGAGTCACACCTTCGTAGAGCACAACCTCGGCCCGGTCATCCTTTTCGAGAAAGCCTTTGGCAAACTCGGCAAGACCCTTTCCGTAATCGCCCTTATCGTGCAACACAGCAATCTTTGTAAAGCCAAGGGTATCAAGAGCAAAATCAACCTCAAGACGGGCCTGGGCATCGTCGGAAGCAATTGTTCTGAAAAAGTTGGGATAATCCCCGCTTTGAGTCAGCGGGGGATTCGTCGCCGACGGAGAGATGGCAAAAATATTTGAATCTTTGTAGATACCGAGAGCGGCTTTTGTTGCTCCCGAGCAGATATGTCCGATAACACCGACAACTTTTTCACCAACCAGCTTACTTGCGGTGTTCGTCGCGACTTCAGGTTTACAAACATCATCCTCGATAACCAGTTCGACCTGGCGGCCAAGAATACCTCCATTTGCATTCGCATCTTTGACAACCAATTCGGCTGCCTTCACCGTGGGAAGACCATAAGAAGCAAGGTCGCCACTATGGGCACCAGCCACTCCGATCTTGATGGTATCACTGTCTTTCTTCTTACAGGAAACCATTCCCAACGTAAGAAATACGATCAGCAGGATAAGAAAAATTCTACCTCTACGCATTTCTTTCCTCCTTTTTTTTGACCAGATTATGACATCTGAGTATAGAGAAAAATGAGATCAAGTTTCAAGCATATAAGGGGAAAAAGCTGTATATTTATTCATTTTACCCCAACTCTACCCCTGTTAACGAATATTGATGCTTTCAGGAACCGGTTCCATCTGCTTCCAGTCTTTTCAGTTTCGGCGCGATGACCATCCGGCAATACGGGGCAAAGGAATTACGGGCATAATAGTCCTGATGATACGCTTCCGCAGGATGGAACTGAGAAAGCGGCAGGAGCTCGGTTACTATAGGATTTTCGTACGGCCCAAGGTCGTAAAGCTCTTGCATGGATTCCCTCGCAATAATCTGTTGGTGTGATTCTGTAAAAAAAATGACGGAGCGGTACTGGGAACCGATGTCTGCCCCTTGGCGATCGCGTGTAGTAGGATCATGAGCCTTCCAGAAAAGCTCGAGAATATCTTTCAGGGAAAGCCGATCGGCATCAAAACGGATCTCGACAACTTCGGCGTAACCCGTGGTACCGCTACACACCTTTTCATAGGTCGGTTCAGGATCACGCCCTCCGGCGTAGCCGTTCGTAACACGAAGGATCCCCTCTACACGGCGAAAGATCGCTTCCATGCACCAAAAACAGCCGCCGCCAAGAACAATAACCTCTTCCCTCATATTCTTCCTCCTGTAAATACTATACTAAAATACTAAGTTATATGGCTGTTGACAAATACCCGTCCCCTCTTCATGATCGAGGTCATGATCGAAAAACCTATTGCAGGAAAAACGTTATCGGAACACCTCAATCAGCTTTCTAAGGATACCCTTGATATATTCCTTCTGGAAGATGGCACGCTTCGTGGAGCCATCGCACATGGCAGTATGATGGTGAATCAAATGCGGGCCAACCACGACCTTGGGGTTCTGGAAAGCTATGTACTCGGTCAAGCCTACCTTGCGGCAGGATTACTCTCCTCCGCTGTAAAGGGAAACGACAGGCTGATCCTTTCTATTGAATGCGGTGGTCCCATCAAAGGGCTGAGTGTGGAAACCGACGCAAAGGCACAAGTCAGGGGGTATCTTGCTCAGGTTCCCATCCCTGTGGAGAAACCCCTGGAAAATTTTGATCTATCACCCTTTTTCGGCCCTGGTTTTCTGAAAATCACAAAGCAGCTGGAACATGCGAAAAGGCCCTTCCCGGGGCAGATCATGCTGCGAAGCGGGAATCTTGCCGAAGATTTGGCCTGGTACTATCTCGAATCGGAACAGACGAAGAGTTTCTTTTCATTGAGCATCCAGTTCGACAACAAAGGGGATATTATCGGCGCCGGGGGCCTTTTCCTTCAAGAACTTCCCGGAGCCAAAGCCGAGGCACTGGCAAAGGTACAGAAGACGGCCCTCGCCATGCCGTCGCTCGGAACCGCTTTTTCAGAGGGAGCAAGCGGTTCCGAGCTTGTCAATCGGACAATGGGAAAGCATTCGCCCCAAATCCTTGGCAGTCGTCCTCTTCGTTTTTTCTGTAGCTGCTCGAAAGAACGGTTCGGAGCTTTTCTTGCCGGCATGCAGGGACTCCAGCAGGAAGAGATTCTTAAAGATTCTGATTTTCCCCTTCGGGTTGAATGCCATAACTGCGGTTCGGTCTATGAGTTCAGCAGAGTAGAATGTGAAGAGCTGTTTTCGAATTAATTCGGGCCCCGATCACCACTTCGATATCCGGGTTGTCACTCTCGGCAAGAAATCGGACATGGGAGAATTCCGATCGTATCTTCTCCAAGTTGGATGTCCATATGGAATTGAGTTTCTGATAAAAGAAGATATTCATGCTGCCCTCCTTTTTACTCCGGTGCGGAGATATAAAAGATAATAACCGGTGGCAACGATCAAAGAGGCGCCGGCCACGAAGAGCCAGAAAGAAGAAAACAAGACGTGAGCAAGAAAAAATCCGGCCACCGGAGGCCCCAGCATATTGCCGATACCGAAGGAGAGGTTCATAGTGCCGTTAAACCTTCCTCTATGAGTAAGCGGAGTGTTCGAGGCGACAAAGACCTGGTAGTTTGTAACGACCAGAATCTCTCCAACGGTCCAGATACATGTCGAAAGGAAAAAGAAACCAAAGGAAGTGAAAGCAGAAACAAAGGCAAGCATGCCGAAACCGGTAAGGTAGCAAAGCGCGCCTAACCCCATGTTGAAGGAAGCCGGAAACCGAGCCGTTGCCCCCAGCACAAGCGTCGTTGCCACCAGGACCGTCACCGCATTGAAACTCATAAGCAAGCCGAATTGGGCAGCCCCTGCACCGCCAAACAAAGAATCGAGGTACAGAGGTAAGGCAAAAGAGTGCTGAGAATAGATGAGATTAATACACACACCGAGCAAGGCAAAAACCAAGAGTTGCGGGCGCCGGAGCAAAATAGACAAAAAGGTACCACGTTCCGGCCGTTCAAGATCCTCTATATCCGGTGTATTGCCTGAGGAGGCATATCCCGCATGTGGTATGGTCTCCGGTACAAGGGAAAAAACAACTGCCATTGCAATAAGGGTACTTACGGCATCGCCGATAAAAATCCACCGAATATAGTGATGGAAAAGAAAACCGGCTATCATAGGTCCGACGGCCACCCCTATATTTGTTCCCAGGTATAAGAGACCATAGGCACTCTGCCTCCTGTCGGCCTCGGTAATATCTGCTACCACGGCGTTCACCGCAGGTCGAATCGCTCCCATAAAGAAGGTTCCTGCGATTAGAAGCCAGGGAATATAGGTGCCAGTCGGAAGAAAACCGCAGCTCCCAATCAAAAGAGCAGAAGCGAGCTGAGAAGTCAAGATGATACGCCGACGACCATAGCTATCCACGAAATGCCCTGCAGCAAAGGCCCCAACGGAAGATGCCATTGCCGAGAGCATGACAAAGGTACCGGAAAGTGCAGTAGGCAGGCCGAGGGCCCGAGTCAGATAGAGGGTGAGAAAAGTCCGCACGAAATCACCCATTCGGTTGACGATTCTCGCACCAAAAAGGGCGTAGACGGAACGCGGTAAGCCCCGGTATAGGTTTAAAAACATTGCCTATTATTGACAGATCTCCGGGGCTGTTACAAGCAGGAGACGATTGGTATACTGCCATACATGAATGAACAATCAACGGTTCGCCTTCTCGCGGTCGACCTCGACGATACACTGTTACGAGAAGATCTGACCATTAGCGACGACAACAAACAGGCTCTTATTAAAGCTGAAGAGGCAGGAGTTACGGTACTGCTTGCATCGGGCAGAGTGTTCGAGGCAATGCATCACTATGCAGATGAATTGGGTATGACAGCCCGCCCCGGATATCTTATCAGCAACAACGGCGGAACCATCACCAGAAGTGCTACGGGAGAATTGGTATCTCGTAAGACAATAGAACCCGGCCTTGCACAACAAATCTATGAGGCTGTCAAGACAAGAAGTTTTCCGACCGAAATTTACCGGGGTAGATCTGTCTACGTCGACAGAGACAATAGCTGGACGGACATCGACTGCTCCTTATCTGGTTTGACAAAAAAAATAGTACCGGATTTTGCAAAGACATTGGCCGAAGAGCCTCCGGTAAAGATAGTGGTTCCAGGGGATCCCGAAGCACTCGAAACGGTACAGGCAGAACTTACCGAGATGTTCGGTGATACCCTAACGATTTTTACCTCAAAACCTTTTTTCCTCGAAATGCTGCCAAAGGATGCGGATAAGGGCCAGGCCCTTGCCTATCTTGCACAAAGTCTGGGAATTGCCAGGGAGGAGGTCATGGCTATCGGCGATTCGTGTAACGACCTGGCAATGATTCAATGGGCAGGTATCGGTGTTGCCATGGTGAATGGAAACGAAGCAGTAAAAGCAGAGGCCACCTACGTTACCAGCAGAACAAATGAAGAAAACGGGGTTGCCGAAGCAGTTGAACATTTTATTTTACACTGATATCCACAATTCCGGTCGCAACGTATAATCACTACTATAGTAGTGATTATACGAAGAAAGGATTTCTTGACACCATCCCCGCTGAAATACTATAACTCAGACCAGGAGAACACCATGAAATCTGATATTGAAGAGACTCTTTCCTATTTCAAGGAGATGGGATTCACCGAATATGAAGCAAAAGTCTATCTTTCACTGTTGGCAGAACATCCGGCAAGTGCCTATACCATCAGCCAGAATTCAGGGGTACCGCACAGCCGTGTCTACGATGTCACCCGCAGACTGATAAAGCAGGGGCTTGCGGCAAGCAGCGGGACAAAGCCGGAACTCTTCAGTCCCCTTTCTCCCGGAGAACTCATTGAAAAGCTGAGGCGTGAGTATGAAGTGTTCACCGACGAGCTTGAAAAGCGGCTTACTTCAGGGAATTTCGTTTCAGATTTTGATCCGGTTTGGAATCTTCCCAATCAGTCGAAGGCAATAGAGCTTGCAAAGGATCTGATCGGTCGAGCAAAATCGACAATTTACATCGGTATCTGGCAGGAAGAACTGGGGACACTCGAAAAGGCATTGCACAAAGCGGAAAAACGGGGCATCAAGGTCTTCATGCTGCTATACGGTGAGAAAAAACCGAATTTTGGAGAGGTTTATCTCCACGAAACCGAAAATATGGACTCTTATTCGGAACTGGGCCACACTCTGGACTGCACCGTAGACTCAACCTGGTGCATCACCGGCACACTCGGAGGACAACTCCCCTGCCAAATTGTCTGGACGAAAAACAGGGGACTTGTCCAGTCGATCCAGAGTTATATCTCTCACGACTTCTATCTTGCAGAGGTAACCCACCATTTCGGCGATCAGATGGACCGGCTTTTCGGAAAAAATCTCACCAGACTCAGGAAGAAATTCTCCTAATACCTATCCCGACGTTTCTTTCTCGCAAGAGAAAAGCCTCCGAATCCTCCGAGAATTGCCGCATAAAAACCAAAATCATACCAGAAACCGGTGTTGTTCGGCTCGTAGATAGCAATCCGATCCTTGAAAATCGAAATAACCAGGGAAATCGGGGCGATCCAACCGTGCCATATCCCCGAAAAAATACCTGCAGGTCTATCGGCGCTATAACTTCCGTCTCCCGGCAAACAACCGGTCAGCAGCAGGGCCGCAATGGCAACAAGCAGGAAAAGCTTAATGGACCCCGTCGTCACACGCATCCTCAACCTCCCATGAACGAGCGCTCTCCGGATTCGAGGCTTTGGTACACTCATCCAAAGGGATTTCTTTCATTGCTTTTCCACAGCATTCCGGAATCGTATCAACATCATCAACAATCACTTCATTACCGCAATCTTCACACTGATATGCCTTTTGTCCCATATAGGCACCTCCCGACACATTGATATCTGTAGTAAAAATAGTAAAATAAAGCGAAGAAATCAAATGTGATATCAGCAACAGCAGGAGGAGTGATGCGTATCATTGGCCGAATTGCAGCTATTTTCACTGCACTTGTCCTCATCAACGGAGCGACCATCATCCTGACAGAGTACGGTCATGAAGATTCACATCTTCCACCGCCACAGGAGGTGGTGATCCCACCGGAACGTATCGACCTTCTTTTCGCCGGAGATCTTATGGCACATGATGTCAATTTCAACATGGCAGATTACACCGACATCTATCAAGAAATGAAGCCGACCATTGAACATGCCGATCTGGCCTTTATAAATCTCGAAACGCCTGTGTATGAAAAAGTCCCCTATACAAGCTTTCCAAGGTTTAATGTTCATCAAGATTACGTACAGGCGGCCGTGGATGCCGGTTTCGATATCTTTGCCCTGGCAAATAATCACAGTGCCGACCAAGAAGCCCCTGGCATAATCGCGACTCTCGAACTCATGCGAAAGTTGGCCGCGGAAGAGGGTATTGCCTACTCAGGCCTCAGAATGCATCAACGTTCACCTATCACCCCCACCACGGTTAAGGCTGGTAATTGGAGCATCGGTTTTATCAGTATCACAAGCTTTATCAATGTATGGAGCGGCCACGAACTGATTTACCTGACCGATTATTACCGAAATGAGGCCCTAAGAAAAGAGTTCCTGGACTATATTCGTACCATAAAACCTCTCTATCAAATCCTTGTCATTGCTGTACACGATGGAGCCGAATACAGTAACACCCCTCTCGAACGAAAAAAGGTGTTTTTCAGGGAGCTTGCCGAAGCGGGAGCGGATGTGGTCTGGGGCAACCACAGTCATGTGCTCCAGCCCTGGGAACGCTTTACGAAAATAGATGGGACCTCGGCAGTTCTCATCTATTCCATGGGCAATTTCATCAGCGGGCAAACTTGGAATATCGACCCGGCCGACTATAAAAATGAGAAAAATGCGACAGGAGATTCCTGTCTCCTGAATATCACCTTTACAAAAGAGCCGGGGAAGAGGGCAATTTCCCGGAGCATAACCCCGTATCTTGCCTTTAACTATCGGGATCCTGTAAAGGGTATGATAGTTCGTCCCTACGATAAGATCATCGGTGACGAAGGTGTTCCGAAAGCGTGGAAAGATTTTTACCGGGAACGGAAGCGGCTTCTTTCGTGGTTCCTTCGCCCTGATCAGCCCTCGTCGTGATACTGCTCGAAACGGCTTTCTTCTTCATCAAAATAGAGTGAACACATTCCGGGCAGGGCCTTTTCGAAAAATTCACCGGGTATCCGTCCGATATAACGAGGCGAGGCATCTGATATCTCATCATCGAATTCAAAGGTATCAATGTGATTCAGGAGAAAATCCCGCCGTCGGTTCACCAGCTTCTGCGCTTCGGATAGGTCAAACGACATCTTGTCCACGAGTTCGGCTTTTATCTGAGTAAGCTTGCATCGTCCCGTAAAACTTTCCCAGAAAAAGCGCCAGTAAAGCAAAAGCTCTTCGGGAGCCCCTTCTTCAAGGCTAAGAGATGCACGAATTCCAGCCCAGACCTTGCGATACTTGCGGAAATGAGCATCGTACAGCTCTTTTTCCAGGGGCTGTCTATAACCATAATGAAGACGGAAAAGGGTACGATAATAGAAGTTCAGCTCATATTGATTAAATTGATCACACTGATAACTTTTCATCTCCCAGAAATCGATCAATTCGTTCCGGGCTCCCTCGGAAAGTGAAAGGAAAAAGCGCCACTCTTCCTGGGTAAATAACCGATCATAGCGGTAGTGCCAACTACTATGTCCATCCTCAAAAAAAGTGGCCCATCCATCTCCCTGCAAGCCAACGAGGGAAAAATGAACCGAGATAAAGGGATGGGTAAGCTCCATTTTCTTCTCATCGGCAAAAGCAAAAACATCCTCCCATTCGGGAAGGGGATAATAGCCGGCATCGATACATTCGGGAAACAAAAGATTCTCGTGAGAGAATAGTTCGTCGTCGTTCAGCTGAACAGGGAAAATATTGCGTCGCTCCGATTCTCGGATAATGCGCATCGCCCACGTCCTGTTCCACCCGTCGCTTTCAGCCTCTACAACAGTGTTAGCAAATTCCTTTGCGCGGGGAAACTCTCCCAACTCCCTGTGAACCTCCGCAAGCATGAGCAGGTCCCGGTTGAGATCCAGTAGATCGGCCAAACGCTCCAAATTGTCATGGCTTTCCACAGTGGCGGGATCTTTTCGGTAACGATCCTGCCGAAGCGTATGATTGTAGCCCCACATGAGACGAATACGCAAAAGGATCTCACGCTCTTTGGACCAGGATTGCTTTAGGACAGAATGATAGGCTTCAACGTCGAGACCATCCGAGACGGGAATAACCTTATGCTCACCAGGCTCTGTTCCAAAGGGCAGCTCAACAAGCGGTTCAGCATCCTCAATAAAAAACCAGGTATGGCACCATTCACACCAAGCCACAAGGGGAGGAATCGGCATCATGGGAGCATCGTTCCATCCATCTGACCAATAGCGGGCATCAAGACTATTTTCCGAACCAACGGAATTTCTGATGTAGATATTCCTGCAGCCGGGACAACGAATAAGAAGATCGGGGCCGAAGGTCATGGCGACATCCCATCCTCAGATCCCGAAAGCATCCTGAAAACAGCATCACGTTCGGAAAAGCGTTTTTGCTCGCTGTAGAGGGCAAGCAATGTTATGCAAGCATCCCCCTCTCCAAAATCAATACCGATCGCACGATGGAGAAAACCTTCCGCAGCACGATAATCACCCATCATCCAAAAACAATAACCGATACGGCAGAGTACGGATTCGTCATGCACCTCATCCATCGCCCGCTCATAAAGGTCAACAGCGTCCTGATAACGGCCGCATTTTTCACAGCTCAGGCCCCAAAAACGATAAATATCGTCATATTCCACGCCGAAACGGTCAGCCTTGGCATAGTCCTCCACTGCCTCTTCATGGCGATCAAGATACGCAAGAGTATTGGCACGGGCATAATAGGCCAATCCGTAGTCGAAACGAAGACGGAGCGCCTGATCGTAGTATTCAAGCGACTCTTCATTTCGTTCCAGAGCGTTGAGAACAAGTCCCGTATTGAAAAAAAGCTTCTCGTCTTCCGTATCGTATTCAAGGGCCCTGAGATCATCTTCAAGCGCTTTCTCATACTGGCCAAGGCTGTGATATGCGGCTCCCCGATTCATGAGGGCACCTACATGTTCGAAATCGATACGCAGGACATCACTGTACCGTCTCACCGCCATATCGAATTCACCCTTATCGAAAGCCTCGTCGGCCTCTTCCAGCAGCGCATCGATCTCCGGTCTATCTTCCCGAAAATCCATTTCCACTGCTACATCATGACCTCAGTGGAGGCGGGCGTCAATACCGCTGCGGCTGATATATTTCCCCATTCCTGCGGCACCTACAAAGCTTCCTTTATCAATAACAGCACGCCCCCGAACAAGGGTGCTTTCAACCTTTCCAACCAGTTTCATTCCCTCATACGGGGTCCATCCACAGCGCTCATGAAGGGTTTCGGCCGTCAGGCAATGCTCTTTCTCAGGATCGAAAATCACGATATCGGCATCTTTCCCCGGAGCAATCTCACCTTTTCGGTCAAAGCCGTGAAGTCGGGCCGGAGCGGCACAACACACATCGATCCATTGTTCAGGTGATATGTACCCGCTACGAACCCCTTCGCTGTAGAGAGCAGACAGCCGCATTTCGATGGAGGGAACCCCTCCGGGAATCTTATGAAAGCCGGTTCCCAATCCTCTTTCTTTTTCTTCCGCCAAGAAGGGGCAGTGATCGGTCGATACAATCTGCAATGCGCCCGAAGACAGAGCGTCCCACATGGCGGTGCGGTCGGCCTCCGGACGTATCGGAGGAGAACAAACGGGATATGCCCCTTCGACGCCCTCACGTTCAAAGGCATCGGTGGTGAGAAATAGATACTGCGGACAGGTCTCTCCGAATAGGGGGATATTCTTTTTACGGGCATCCTCAATGGTCCTGGAAACGGCACGATTTCCGACATGAAAGATTTCCGCAGGAAAGGAGAGGTAAGCGGCAATCGCCGCAACCTTCGAGACCGCCTCAGCTTCAAAGGAAGAGGGACGACACTTTTCATGCCAACGGGGATGGTGTTCACCGGCATGTACCGCACGTTCGACCAAAAAAGAAATCAAGTCCCAGTTTTCGGCATGAACTACCGACAGCCCCCCTGCACGACCGACAGCCTCCATTGCCTGAAAGAGTTGGCTGTCGGAGAGTCGATAACCATAGGCCATATAAAGCTTGAAGGTAACGATGCCAAAAGATTTTATCCGATTAACTGCCGCCTGGAGACCTCCCGGTTCTTTGAAAGCATCGGGGCCGATGTTCATGTGCCAGCCATAATCGACAACGACATCCCCTTCAGCCTCATTTTGCCGTCTGCGAAAAGCCGATTCCATAGTCTCCCCAGACTCCGGATGAACAAAGGGAACAACCGTAGTGGTACCGCCGAAGGCTGCCGCACGAGTACCGGTGAAAAAATCATCGGAAGAAATCAGACCGCCCCCAAGATCAAGTGAAAGATGGACATGGGTATCCACAGCACCGGGGATAACCAATTTGCCACCGGCATCAATTTCCCGTTTACCGGAAAGCCCGAGACCGACGGCGACGATCGTCTCGGAAGAGACGGCGACATCGGCCTCGATCATACCCCAGCTATTAACAACCGTGCCATTTTTGATTACAAGATCATACATACGTACCCTCCAATAACTTTAAGACATCAAAACTTATCGGACGAAAGAAGGTTTCCGGAAGCAAGGCACTCCTGAACCCCGGTAATCGCCCTGTACCAAAGAAGGGCGGATGCTCGACTACTAACAAAATTAAGACGAAAGAGCATTCCTTTATGGTAAAATTCGAGTTTTTCCTTGTCCTGTACATTGACGGCTTCAAGTTCATTAACAGGAAAGGAAAACCCCTCACGCAGGGGAGTTCGAAAATAGAGTGTATCTCTGGAAAAGAGAGCACGACCCGTTCTGAGCTTTTTCAAACGCTGTGCCCGATAGCCGGTCAAAAGCATGGCAGGCCCCTCTTCCATAAAAATTTGTTCACCGTCGGAAAGCTCACATATACGTTCGATGAGTCTTTTCTGCTGCCACTCGTTCCAATCGCCCAGTTCCGAAAAACGAAGAGGACCTGTGACAGGTCCAAGCTCTCCTGTTTCCTCATAGGTAAAGGCATAGCCGCAGGAAGAACATTCGACAGTATTATCATGAGAAACAAGGGTGGCAACCCCTTCACAGGAGGGACAGAGGTATAAGAGTTTTTCAACATATTCCGCACGCCGTTTACCAACAAACCGGAGTTCTTTTTCTCTAGCCCAGGCAATATCGTCATGGAACAGTTGTTCTTCCATAAGCTGTTTTACCTCTTCCCAACCAAGGCCTTTCAGCTCTTCACCAGAAAAGAGAGAAAAGTATTCCAGCTCGACAAGCCCTTTGCTCCTCTTTCTTGCCCATCGGGGACGGGCGAGAAAAGCACCCTTGACCCTTACCCCTACGACAGGGAGGGCCAATCGCTGAATCAGCTTGGAAACCTGAGGAACGTGCTCAAGACTGCGACCATCCCAAGTCCTGCGTCCCTCGGGAAAGATACCGATCACTCCCCCGCCTTTGATGATCCTCACGATTTGGGCTACAGTTGCCGCATCACTCATAAATTTCGACTTCGGAATGGAGCCGAACAGCTTCATGATAACCCCAAAAAGGCGAGTACGAAAGATGTTATCCGAAGTAACGAACTGGGGTATCTCTTTGATATAGAGCCCCAGCAGAAAGGGATCCCAGAAATTTACATGATTTCCGACAATGATATAGGGGGGATGGATTGCAGCCAACTCCTTCGAACGGATAATCTTGATGGTATAGAGTCTCGGAAGAAGCCAATGAAGAAAAGGCTTTATGACTTTGATGAAAAAGGGACTCGGCGTGATAGTTTTATGTCTTTGTTTTTGTTTCTTATTGATGTTAGGCATCTATGATCCTTACGGAAGAGATACTCACATTGTAAAAAAGAAGCAGCAGGGCCGCAACTACTTTCAATCACACCTTGACCGATGAAATTGTCCATGGTTCAATAGTCCCGTGAATAAAAAAAACCTGAAAACAATCATCATCGCCGTGCCTATCCTTGTGATTGCAATTGGTCTGAAACTTTTACAGGGAGACGGTCGTCTTCTTTACATGTCATCGGATAGACCTGCGGCCATGCAGGCCCGATTTTATCGCTTCTCCGACGAGAAAGAACGCAAAGTGGGGTTATCACCTGGCGACGAGCTGATTATTCGATGGGAAGAGACGGAAAAGGCAGGAAGCTTGCGGCTTGAAATTTCCGATCCAGAAGGGAAGCTGATCAAACGTATCGACAAAGGTCCGGCCGAATACCGATGTATAGCGGCACAAAAGGGAAATTATCGGCTTATGGCTGTCGGAGAAAAGGCTCGGGGCTCCTTTTCCGTTTCCTGGGACTATATTCAGGCCCTTGACAGATAGAAGCAGGATCACTACTCTTCATAGTAGTAACGATTATGAATAAGGCGCTATATCGAAACAGCAAACAACGCAATGCTCTTTATCAGTATCTGCTCTCGACGGATACGCATCCTACGGCCCAGGAGCTGTACGAAGCGCTACGTCCCGATTTCCCTAATCTCAGTTTCGGTACCGTTTACAGAAATCTCGGTATATTGGAACAGCAGGGGATGGTTCGAAGACTGGGGCGTGGAAGTACCTTCGATCGATTTGATGCGACGGTAGAGCCCCATTATCATTTTATCTGTGACAAATGCGGAAGGATTTACGATTTGCCTCTTAACGTTGATCTCTCGCTTGAAGAAAAGGTAGCACAAGCGACAGGGCATACCGTTACCGCACACGAATTGGATTTTCATGGTATCTGCGTGCATTGCAAGGAAGCCGAACGGCAAAGAGAGAAAGATCTTGTACAAAAGGCTTGACAATTCTTTTATTTCGTTTATTATTAGTAATCGTTCCGATTATTATTTAAATTATGGAGGTAATTAGTATGGAGCATTCATTTCCCCTCATTGGCGAGGCTTTTCCCGAACTCGAAGTTCAGACAACGCACGGCAGGAAGTCTCTTCCGGGCGACTACAAGGGGCGATGGTTTGTCTTGTTCAGCCATCCCGCGGATTTTACGCCGGTTTGTACAACCGAATTTGTCGCCTTTGCAAAGCGGGCCGACCAATTTGCAAAGCTCGATTGTGATCTCATAGGACTTTCGATCGACCAGGTATTCAGCCACATCAAATGGATTCAATGGATCAATGAAAAACTTGAGGTAAAAATCCCCTTTCCCGTCATCGCCGACGATACAGGGCTTGTGGCACAGAAATTAGGCATGATTCATCCCGGAAAAGGAACAAACACCGTCCGAGCGGTATTTATCGTAGATCCCACAGGAATCGTTCGACTGGTTCTCTACTATCCCCAGGAAATCGGTAGAAATATGGATGAGGTACTCCGTGCCGTTCGAGCACTCCAGGTCGCGGATAAAAACGATGTGGCCTTACCCGCAGGCTGGCCCGAGAATGAGTTGATCGGAGATCGAGTCATCATTCCGCCTCCTGCCGATGAAAAAAGCGCGGAGACTCGACTTTCAGAACACGAAGGCTTTGATTGGTGGTTCTGCCATAAGAAGCTTTAACGCCATTCCCATGGCTGCCGAACGAAGTTTATAGCTTCGTTCGGCTTTTTTTAATTCTTCACGAAGCTATTATGGTACCCGGCTGTTTTTTTTACGACAACAATCTATAGTATAGTCTATGAGACTATTATCGACTATTTCACTCGGATTATGCCTCTTTGTTACAGTCCTTAGCCCGCTGTTTTCCTACAATGAAGGAGAAACAGCGTTTCCCCAAAGCAAAGAACCTCTTACCGTCAGATCAATTACCATCACAGGCCTTGAAAAAACCCGCCGTTCAGCCATTCTTCCCTTGCTAAGTATCCGCCTCGGAGATCCTTTACGTAAGGAAGATGTGGAACAATCACAGCAGCGGCTCAAGCAAACCAATCTTTTCTCGGAAATTCAGTTTCGCTACAACAAGGAGGGGTCGGAGGTCGACATAGAACTGGTGGTTGAAGAAAAGCTCTCTGTTGTAGCCATCCCCGTGGTTGCCTCAAACGGCGACTCGCTGATGTTCGGCGCAACGCTGTTTGAAGCAAATTTCCTCGGCTTACGGCGTCAATTTATCGGCGCGGCCTTTTATACGCTAAACGAAAGTGTGAATGCCACTATTGGCTATATCGATCCTTCGCTGTCCAATGGAACGTCGACGCTGGTCCTCTTTGCCGGAGGTGGAAAAAGCGAGAGGGAAGACCTGCTTCAGGACAAGACCAGCATCCGTTCTTTTACCAGTCAGGGGTTTCGTATAAACGGCGAGCTGGAGACACGAACCGACGCACGCTTGCAGCCCGGAGTTCGAGTGAAGTACGACAGTACATTTGTCGAAGATGGTGACGTGGACTCGGCCCAGATGATCGGTATTGGCCTCTCGCTAAGCTGGAAGGATCTTTATTATCTGGAATTCTTCGAAAAGGGACTTTGGGCAAACGTTTCTTTCGATGTCGGCTATGATTTTTATGAAAAGGAATCACCTCTCTTCACCGAAACAGAACTGAACATTGCCTATACCCTCCCTTTTGCAGGGAAGCATCTGCTTAAATTCGGAGCGCGAGGGGGAGACGCCACCGCTCCGACCGCACTGTTGAACGCCTTGAATGGGGATGGCTTCAGGGTCCTTCCGTCGGGAGACAGTGTGGGCTGGCAATACATGGCAGGTTCCGTTACAGCTGAATTCTCGCTTCTCTCTTTTCCATGGGGAACGGGAACCATGGCATTCTTCTTTGACGGCGGCACCTACGCTCCACAGGAGCGGAATCATTATACGCGCTTCTACGGGCCGGGAGGTGGAATTCGACTCTATTTGAACAAAATTGTCTTCCCTGCTCTTCAGTTTAATATCGGTTGGAATATTCCGGAAGATGTTTCTTTCTTCTCTTTTTCCATCGGTATGGGGCGATAAGAGCTATCTTGACATGATAGATTGTTCCGGCTATGCTTTTGTTATCTCCGGGGGTGTAGCTCAGTTGGCTAGAGCGCGTGAATGGCATTCACGAGGTCATGGGTTCGATTCCCACCACCTCCATAACCTTCTTTTTTTATCAGGAAAATGTCTTGAGTGATAACATTTTTTCGGGAGACATCGACCCAGAAATTGCGGAACTCATGGGTATGGAGCCCCAGGGTTCTTCCGATACCACTCCGGATTTTTCCGATCTCTTCGACGAAGGTCAAATAAGCGAAGAAGCGGTTGGGGTAGAACAGGTTGATCTCAACAAGACGACTTTTACGCCCATAGCGAAATTTCAATCAGATAAACCGCTTCCCTACTTTTCGGAGGCATCGTTCTATAAGGTTGTCCTATCCGGCGAAGGGGAAGATGCTAAGCGCCTTCATTCCCTTCTTTCTAAATTCCTTAATGCAACGGACGTCAAAGATAAATCACTCTATCGGCAAAAGTTGATCCCCGCCTATTGGAATGTTGCCGCTTCGATTGCGGCAAGAATACACGGCCATCTCCCCGAGCAAAAGAAGTATATGTTTCGGTACGGTTTTTTAATACCTACCATCGTTTCGAAAGAACAGCGGGAGATGATTGCCAGAATCATTCCCGAGAACCAGACCGATGAACCGGTCTATTATATCGACGAATGGCTCGAAAAGATCGCCATCGGAGCCATTTCGGCCTCGGCAACCGACGAGGTAAAGGCAAAACAGCAAAATCAGGGGCAGCGCCTCACCGGTCAAATTGAAAAAGCCCGAGGCCACAAAGAAGTCCAGATCGGCCTGATTCGGTCGAAAATGATAGAAATCGAAAGTGCCGAAAAACTCATCATAGCAAAAATGAACGATGTCATGCATCATCCTCAGCACGAACGATTTCCACAGGTCAAACTCCCTTATGAGGCGAGCCAGAGAAGCTGCCTTGGAGAAATCATGCAAACGGTTCGAAGGCTCCAGGCAATGGACAAAGAGATATCTCTCTTTTTCCGTGATCTGGAGTCGGCGGATAATCAGCTGGAAGAGCTTTTATCAAAAGCCGGAAAGTCAGGGAACTTTTCCGCTGTCGACAGCAAAACACTGCAGGAAGAGTTCAACACCGTTCGTCAGATGGCGAAGATGTGTGTAGGGCGGCAGGGTAATCATTTCCCCATACTTATGAAGCAATATCTTAAGCCTTCCATTCGTGAGATAGGTACCAGAGAAAATATCATCGCCGAAATGACCTCGATCGAACACCTTGATCCCGGTGTTTTTCTCAGGACCTTTAAGCGACAAACAAACAGAATCGTACCCTATATCGTCCTCGTTCCCTGTTATGGGGACAAGGGGATTTGCTGGGAACCTTTCGATCGTTACAACCGTGCGACAAGCCGCGGGAGGATCGCTCTCCCCATGTACCCTAAGGATCTCAGAACGGCGGTGCTCAGCGCCATTGCCGATCTACGTTGGCAGGTCGCAAAGGAAAAGGCCCAGCATTATTGGATGGAAGAGGGGCTTACCGGTCATTACTACCAATGGTTTATTGCACAGAAAATTCGCGGAGACGTGAAAGAATATTTCATACAGGATTATATCCTCTGGATTACCAAAGAAAGCGAAGGGACCCAAAAACTCGACAGAGAAGTGCGCGGCATTTTTTGGCGCAATATGCCCTTCCCTCAGGAACTCAAAGAAGAACTTCGTAAGCGCGGCTATGTTTACAACGAACTATACAAAAAAGATATAAACCGCTCCATCTCAGACGGCTATTGATTCAAAAAGCTATCGCTTACGGCTCCGAAAAATGGGATGAAAATATTTTTCCATGTCTATCTTTTTCGAGATAAAACCGACCAACTTGTGGTAGACAAAAAAGCTCCCTCCCACCGATGCAGCAAAAATAAGGAGAAAAACAAATTGTCCAAGACCGGCGCCAGTACCGGCAGGTAAAAGCAAAGAAGCAAGGGCAAAAAGCCCCAGCATGAGAAGAATCATAATGACAATATTGAAAAATGATGCGGCGAGGATAAAAATCACGGTATTGACTTTCTTGTTCATTGCTTCCTTTCCTCCAGAAAAAACGAGATTAGAAGGGCGATGCCTGCTACCACAACCGTAGAATCTGCGACATTAAAGGTAGGCCAGCGATCGAGCCCGAAAAGCCCATAGAATTTAACATCGATAAAATCGACAACCCCCTCGGGACGAAAGATCCTATCAATGATATTCCCAAACCCTCCGCCGACAATGGCGGCAAGCACCCAACGCTGGAAAGAGGAAAGGTCCCGACCTTTCACAAGATAAACGGAAATTGCAACAAGGGCGATGAGAGGCACCAAAATAAATAAGAAAAGCTTGACTGGTTGCGGGAATCCATTTCCAAGACTAAAGGCCACCGCAAGATTACGCGTATGAATGATACGCAAAAAATCTCCGCCGAAACTCCAGGCCACCGTATGATAGGGAACGTGAGAGGCAATCAACCATTTTGTAAGCTGATCCAGCAGAATGACAGCTGCGGTGAGAAAAAACGGGCGATACGGCTTCTCCATTACAGCCCCGTCGGAAGATCAATAAAACAGGTTTCAATCCCGGTATCCGCTTCCAGCTTGCCCGCCATCAATTGAACACCATACACCTCGGTTCGATAATGACCGGCAGCAATGAGATTGATACCCGATTCCTGACACAGATGATAGACCTGATGGCTCAGCTCTCCTGTGAGATAGAGATCGACACCCTTTTCAATCGCCTGCTCTACATCTTTGTCCGCACCACCCGAGATAATGGCCACAGAAGAGATCTTTTCAGGGCCAAAAGCGAGAACGCCCAAAAGCTCTTCCCGATCCATTCCCAGCAGCGTAAGAACATCATCGATGGTTTGGGGTGTTTCAAAACTACCGGCACAGCCGATTCGGACTCTTCGAAATATACCAAAGGGTTCTATATCCTTCAGACCAAGCTGTTTGGCAAGGCCTGCATTATTGCCGTATGCTTCGTGCATGTCGAGAGGCAAATGTGCCGCATACAGGGCAATATCATTCTCGATCAAAGCGGCAATACGCCGATAATGGGAACCGGTTATACTCTGTTCCTTTCCCCAAAAAAGACCGTGATGTACGAAGAGCATCTGAGCGCCGATATCTTTTGTTCGGAGGATGCTCTCTTCGCAGGCATCAACGGCGAAGGCAACCTTTCGCACCGGCATGTCAAAACGCCCGACCTGCAAACCATTGAGGGAGTAATCGACTCCGGTAAGATCATCGATGGCAAGAATCGAGCGAAAATAGGCATCAAGTTCACTGACTGTCATAGGGTCTATTATACGCTTCGCCCCTCTCGCTTGACAACCCGAGAGGACGCTAACTATAGTGGGGAACTGGAGTCTTCATGAGTAAACAAGAATTGAATGCCGAGTCCCTTGAACTTATCATCACCGAAAACGAAATCTCCGAATTCGGAGCTCACATCGACAGTCCCGATATTATTGGCCAGCCCCGAGCCATCCGGGCCCTAAAAATGGGAACGGAAATGAGAGGACGAGGCTATAATGTTTTCGTCACCGGTCTTCCAGGTACAGGGAGAACAAGTGCCATACGAAAAATTCTTGCATCGCTTAAGCCCAGACAGAGTTCCTCGTTGGAAGATGTGGTGTATGTCTACAACTTTGACGATCCCGACGCTCCGAAAGTGCTTTACCTTGAAAAAGGAAAGGGACGTCTCTTCAAACGGGAAATTCACGACCTTGTTGAGGAACTCAAGACAGCCCTGCGAACAAGACTCGAAAGCGACGAAGTAAAAGAGCGGCGGAATGGGTTGGTAAGGACGGTGGAAGAGCAGGAAAACCTCGTCATCACCGATCTCGAGGCCCGCTTTCGGAAAGAGGGATTCCAAATCATACAGATCCGCGAACAGGAAAAAGAAACCACCGATCTGAAGCCCATCATAGAGGGGAAAGCCATTGATTTCGATGAGCTCCAGGAACAGGCGGCAAGGGGCGATATCACGGACCAACAGTGGGAAAAGCTTCGCGAAGCCTATTTTCGGCTTATGGATGAATTGAAAAAACAGTTTGAAGAGCTCCACAGCGGCCGTGTCGCCCTAGATAAGGAGATAGAGGCCCTCAAAACAGAGGTGCTTCAACCGGTAATCGATGCAGCAATCGACAACATAGCGACCGATTACCGCTCAGCATCGGTTGAAGCCTATCTGAACACTCTTCGAAACGATCTACGTTCCCATACCTATCTTTTTTTAAGAGAACGTGGCGAAGAGGACGATGGACCAATTCCCGCGCTCATCCGTTATGGAGTAAATGTAATCGTAGATAATGGCACCACAGAGACCGTGCCTGTTATTTTCGAAAATCATCCTACCTACTCAAACCTCTTCGGAGTCATCGAATCACGTTTTGATCTCGGAGGAGAGGGGGGGACGACCTTCATGATGATAAAATCTGGCTCTCTCATTCGTGCGAGGGGAGGTTTTATTGTCCTCAACGCCCACGATCTTCTCCAGGAAGAAGGAGTATGGGAACATCTGAAACGGGCGTTGCAAACCGGAGAGGTGGAAATACAGGGACCGGAAGGGGGAATCACTCTTCAGCATACGGTTCTTAAACCCAAGGCCATATCCATCGATACCAAGGTTATCCTTACCGGCACAGAAAATCTCTACGATCTGCTCTACGGCCAGGATATGGACTTCGCAAAGCATTTTAAGATAACCGCGGAATTCGATTCGGTTATGGAGCGGACGGCCGAAAATTGCGGCCGTTATATTGGTTTTGCAAACATGATCTGTGATGATGAATCATTACGGAGAATCGCCCGATCGGGAATGGCCGCAATCATCGAGTACGGAATCAAATTATCAGAACAACGCGACCGTCTATCCACTCGCTTCTCCCTTATTGCCGATCTGATCAGAGAGGCGGACTACTGGAGTGGTAGACAGGGAAAGAAGGATATCGACAGAGAAGCCGTTGCCAGGGCCCTTGAGGAACGGAAATTTCTTTGGAATCTTCCGGAAGAAAAGATGACCGAGATGATTCTCAGTGGTGAAATGCTGTTGCAGCTTGAAGGAAATGCGGTAGGAAAGGTCAACGGCCTTGCCGTTCACGACCGAGGCTATTACGCCTATGGTCTTCCTACCGTTATATCTGCGAGTGCCGCCCCCGGCAGTGAGGGAATCATTAATATTGAACGTGAAGTCGGTCTTTCCGGAGAAATCCACGACAAGTGGCTTCTGATTATCGAAGGATTTCTCCGACGCACCTACGCAAGAGAAATTCCCCTTTCAATCTATGCAAATATTTGTTTTGAACAAAGCTACAGCGAAATAGACGGCGATTCGGCAAGCTCAACCGAGGTCTATGCCCTCCTTTCGGCCATAGGAGAGATTCCACTCAGGCAAGATATTGCCGTTACCGGATCGGTAAATCAACTCGGACAACTCCAGCCTGTCGGAGGAATCAGTGAAAAAATTGAAGGCTTTTTCAATATCTGCCGTCAAACAGGACTTTCGGGTAGTCAGGGAGTCATTATACCCGCGATAAACCAAAATAACCTGATGTTGTCCGATGAAGTCTGCGATGCGGTACGAAACGGAAGTTTTCACGTCTGGTCGGCCGATACCGTAGGAGAGGGAATGGAACTCCTCACAGGTCTGGAAGAGGGAAAACGGAACAAAAAAGGGATCTACCCCCCTGAAAGTATCAACGGAAAAGTAGCGAGAAGGCTGAAAGAGATGGCCGACCTCGTAAAAAACTATTCAAGCTAATACTTGACAGCATCGCCTTACTGCCTGATCATTAATACCGTTTGCAAGCATATTGTTAGGCAGGTAGTAGTTTCATGGCACCGGAAGTAAATGTACCACAGATTCAGAAGGCGGCACGTAACGCCGTTCCTATTGCAATTAAGACCTATACCCTTCCACGAGAGACCGAAGTATATCTCGAAGATGTACTCGGTATTTTTCTTTCCGAGTTTGGGCAGGAACATCTCAAGGACCGCATCGCTTACTGTTTGAAAGAGCTTTCGGTAAACGCCAAAAAAGCCAACACAAAGCGGGTTTACTTTAAGGAAAAAGAACTGGATATCAATAATGCAAGAGACTATGCAGAGGGTATGAAACGTTTTAAAGAGGAAACCCTTTCCAATATTACCCATTTTCTTGAGTTGCAAAAACAAGCAGGCCTGTATATCAAGGTTGTTTTTCAGGCAAGAGGGAAGACCTTTACCCTGAGTGTCAAAAATAATGTGGAGATAAGCAAAAAGGAACAAATCAGGGTCTACGACCGCATTGCTCGTTCCCGAGCCTTTGAAACAATGGAAGAAGCCCTATCCACGGTCCTTGATGACTCGGAAGGGGCGGGGCTTGGCATCGTCATCCTTGTATTGATGCTGAAAAAGCTGGGACTCGATGAGGATGCTTTCGACATCGATACCATAGACGGAGAGACCGTAGCAAAGATAACCATTCCCTTCTCGGATGTTCACATCGAGAACCTCGATAAACTCTCGGAAGAAGTGGTTTCAGAGATCAACGAGCTTCCTCAATTCCCCGACAATATCGTTTTCTTACAGAAGCTTATCAATGATCCCGACTCGGAAATAACCGACATCGCAAGGCAGATCAGCACGGACCCCTCGTTGACCGCCGATCTTCTCAAGCTTGTTAACTCGGCACAATTTATGCTGCCCAAACGGGTCGATAACATAGTGGAAGCGGTCAAGTTGGTAGGCCTACGGGGATTGAAGAACCTCCTTTACAGCTACGGGACCCAGAAAATTCTCTCCCAGGACCAAAAATGGCTTTGGGACCACTCCTACCGTACAGCTTTTTACGCCTATTCCCTTGCCAGAAGCTTCAAGAAAAAGAAGGACCTTCTCGACGATGCTTATGTCGGAGGGATCCTTCATGATATGGGAAAGATTGTCTTTGCACATGTCCACCCAAAACTTCTCGACAGAATCAGCAATTTCTGTACGGAACGTGAAATCGACAGAGATCTTTTTGAAGACCTATCCGCCGGCCTCAATCATGCGGAAATCGGTGGTCGTATTGCAGAAAAATGGAATTTCCCCGCAACCCTTGTAGAAGCAATCAGATTCCACCATGAACCTTCCGAATGCGATCCGGAATATCGGGATGTTGTAGAAACCGTCTATCTTGCAAATGCGCTGGCAAATCTGGAAAACGGTGAAATTACCTTTGAGCAGATCGATCCGAAGGTACTTGCAGGGTTTCATATCCGTTCGGAAGAGCAAGGGAATGCCATTTTGCAAAGGCTTTCCGACGCCTTTTCTAAAGACACCGACAACAGAGAGTAACTACTCTGTTCGGAATCCTGGCGGCACATGAAAAAACTCTCCTTTTCTCTTAGTTGCAGCTTATCAGGGCCTTGTCTTCTCAGCTTCCCTCATATGTCTGGAGATAGAAATCACCAGGATTCCTAACACTAATGACAACAATTGACATTCATATTGTTATATAGTATTATTTATATATAAAATTCCAAAGGAGTGTATCCATGGCTATAACAATCTATACGACTCCGTCATGCGGCTACTGCGTAAAAGCAAAAGAGTATTTTCGTGGCCGCGGCGTCAATTTTACCGAATACAATGTGGCCCAGAATATGCAGAAAGCGGAAGAAATGGTTAAGAAGTCCGGGCAAATGGGCGTTCCGGTTATCGACATCAATGGTAGAATCATCATCGGATTTAATCAGTCGGAGATAGAACGGGCCCTCCATCGCTAATGGTTGTTTCGTGCCGTCGGACTTCAGGTCCGACGGCACGAAACTGCGAAAACCAGGCATGAAGGACGATGCCGGTGGCTACCGACACATTAAGAGACCCTTTGCGTCCCCCCGTTTCTATAGAAACAGTGCCTCCACTCCGATTTGCCTGTTCCATTAAGGCAGGTGAGACTCCCAGTTCTTCCGAACCAATAACAAGTATTCCACCTGCCGGAAAGTGAAAATCATTTAACGGACAGCCTCCCGTTTCAAGGGCAACAATCTTATTCGAAGCAATGTGGGTTTGTATCTCGTTAAAAGAAGAGCGACACCAAGGAACGATATCGACACATCCCATGGCACTTCTCTGCGCCCGGGGATGTCGTGGGTCCGCACTAGCAGGGGAAAGAAAAATCTTTCGGACTCCAAAAGACTCGGCGGCCCGAAAGATGCTTCCGACATTAAAGGGTGAACGGATATCGTCGAGATAAAGATCAAGCTCAATGGTCTTTCGCACCTGTTCACAGCCTCCCTCTTCTAAAGGTGGGGGGGGCAAGAGGTCCCAATCGGCGGGGGAAGCGCCTATTTGTTCGAGAAGGAGATGCCGCAATCCATTGCAGGAGCGCTGTACGTCATTTTTACCTATACACTGCAGATTAAGAGCCGACACTTTCTCACGAACAGCACTAGTAACGGAGGGATCTTCGGAGATCAGGGAAAATAAATCCCGTAAGTACGTAGTATCGATGGAGACATCATTTCGGAGACCTTCTTCAAAAAATCGTATGAGCCTCGGATATTTTCGTATACGCGTCGAAGGCGGAAGCCCTGCCAATTTTTTTATGGTAATCATGCAGCAGAACTACCACGCCTGTTGAAGCAGCTGCATCAGGTCGTCATAGGAAAGAGGCCCCGCTAAATCAGCGATGAAAGGAAGCTCCCTCGCTTTCGCAACAACCTCGGGGAAAGCGTCACGTTCAAGGTCCAGCTCCGAAAGGCGACCGGGGAATTGATGAGACCCGATGGAAGAACGCAGCCGCTCGACCGTCCTGTCTGCGGCAGCAACCACTGAAAGCCCCTTTAAATTTTCACCCAGGATATTTCCCATCCTGGCAATCTTCTCCGGCGCGGACCTCAACCCATATTCGAGGATATAGGGAAGCATGATGGTAGAGGCAACGGCTTTAGGTACAGATCGATGAGCACTTATGCTCCAGGAGAGGGCCGTACCGGCTCCAGGTGAACCTGAAGCAGTTCCGAGCGCGTTGAAGAAGGCCGCCTGCGCGGCAAAGAGTCCGGCACTTTCAACCTTACCTGCCTCCATCCCGGCCACTGCATCAACAGCAAGTGCAACCGCTTTTAGAAAAGCCGTCTCAGACAAGAATGTATTACGACCGGAAAGGTAGCCCTCCACGGAAAGGAGGAGGGTATCAAGCAACAGGGCCACCCGATACTTTGGCGATAAGCCCCCGCTCAATTCAGGGTCGATCACAGCGGCAAAGGGGAAAAAGCCCTCGGCATTGACCAATCGCGGGGTTCGACTTCTGGCATCGACAATGAAAAACCTATCGCTGCACATGAAGGGACTGCGAAGCGTCCCGGGAATCTCTATATAAGGAAGCGGGGGCGCAGAAACGGTAGATCCGGAGAGAATATCATCGACACGTTTATCGGAGTTGGCTGCAAGTGCCGTCATTCTGGCAATACCAAGAGCCCTTAGCCCTCCGAAGCCGATAACGGCATGCAACCTACTTACCTTTGCAAGCTCGGAGGCAGCCTCTGCACTACGACTGTCCGCCCGGGCCGGAAGGTCGGTAAAAATCATCACCTCACCGCCTTCCCGTTCTATAAGCGATCGTATCCGATCAACCTCCACACGCTCTGAAAGAGCACGTTCCGTGACAAGGAGAAAGCGGTTTCCAAGCAATCCAATAGTCTCTGCCAGCCGTAGCAGAGAACCAGCAGAACAAAATATCCTCGTCGGCATGTAAAGGGATAAATCCTGCATTGGCAAACCTCCTCACAAAATCCTTATATCACTATTACAGGAGATACCGAGCTATGCAAGAGGAGTAATAAAAAAAAGACCACCCGGTAGGGGTGGTCGGAATAGTACTATCGAAGGCATAACTCAGGAGATGCCGAACATATCCATGATTGAATCGGCGACATCACCAAGGAGCTTATCATTTATGTAGGAAGGATCCTCCAATTTTCGGCGGACCTCTTCGACACGATCGGCCCTGATATCGGGAGACGCCTTAACCGTTTCAACGGCCTTATACACCTCAGCCATGGTTTTTGCATCATTGGATATGGAAATTGAGTCCTTTTCCCCGGGCTTTATCGGTTTAGAGGTTTTGTTGGTCTTCCCAAGCTTGTTTACCGGATCAACCGGTCCTAATCTCTCAATATTCATTTCCAACCCTGCCTTTCATCCTATATATCGGATGGAATACTCTTAATATTAACGTTTTTTCTTTCCGGATACAAGGACGGAAAACTCTCCTTTAATAGATTCCCTACCGGAAAAATCATTAAGAAGCTCCTGAGCGCTGCCCTGCAGGTACTCTTCATGGAATTTGGTCATTTCTCTCCCAATAAGAACCAATCGCTCAGGATCAACATCGGCAATATCGGTCAAAAGCTTGATAATCCGATGAGGAGATTCGTATAAAACGAAATTTCCCCCCCGTTCCAACAACTCTTCAAGCCGCTTTTTCCGCTTCCCGGCCTTTGGACTTAAAAAACCGTCAAAAAGGACACTCCGACCGGGAAATGATCCTACGCTCATTAATGCGGCAAAAGCAGATACTCCGGGTATCGGAACCGCTTCGAAACCGGCTTCACGAACCGCATGTACCAAGGCCCCTCCGGGATCACTCAGGCCGGGGGTTCCGGCATCACTGACATAGGCAACGGATTTATCTTCCTGGAGAAGCTCAATGATACGATCTGCGGCAATGCTTTCATTGTGCGACCTACAGCTCACCAGAGGCTTTTGTATCTCATAGTGGTTAAGAAGCTTAAGGGTTTGCCGAGTATCTTCACAGGCTATAACATCGGCTTCCTTCAGCGTTTTTAGTGCTCGAAAGGTGATATCGGCGAGATTGCCAATAGGAGTTGCAACAATATAGAGTGTTCCCATACCTCCATCCTAACCGGAATCGGGGCACCTGCCAATAGAAAAGATACTTGCACTTTCTCAAGGAAGAGGGTACACAAATTATATGGTTGAATTGGCAATCGGTGCAGTTTCGGCGGTAGTGGTGGCGGCTTTGGTTATTCTGCTCTTAGGAAGCGGCAAAGGCGGGCATAGTAAAAAAACGCAAACAAAGCTTACACACCCACAAACAAAGCGAGAACGACAGTGTCCTCTTTGTTCAGCCGACCTGGCAAAGGGGCAAAGTATAAGATCGGTTCTTTATCCGAAATCACAGGGTGCACCGGACAGACTGATGGAAATTAAAGGATGTCCCTATTGCTACCCTGCCCCAGGCAAGCGAAAAAGGATTTGCCCAGTCTGCGGGAAAGAGGTCCCCTATGATGGAGACGTCATCGCACGAGTTTTCGATTCAGGAGAGAGACGGCATGTACATGTGCTAGGATGCAGTGACTGCTACCGGCGGAAAAAGGATACCGAAAAGAATTAGTACAATGCCCTGTCCCTGCACCAGGATTCGGAACACTATATAGAGGTTGAAACCACCTCTATTCAGGAATCTCCACGGTCTCACCGAGAAATCTTGGACCGGTATGGAAGAAGTGTAAATCCAACATAGCCTTCACCCTGGCAAAGTACTCCCTTCCCCGTATCCGCCGGCCCGAATAGCCTCCGACATCTTTTGCGTTAAAAGCCACGGCGACGATCCCAAAATGGCGAGCAATGTACAAGGCCCGCTCGTTGTGAAAGCGCTGACTTACAATAATAAAATGATCCTGCCCAAAAACCTCCTGGCAGCGAACAACCGAATCCAGGGTCCGAAATCCGGCATAGTCGAGAACTATCCGATCAATCGGGACCCCCATTTCAACCAAAGCCTGGCGCATCTCTACCGGTTCATTGTAGGACTTTCGAGCATTATCTCCACTTACCAGGAGATAACGGACCTTTCCCGCATCAAACAAGGCCTTTGCAGCCTCGATGCGATAACGAAAGTAGAGATTGACCTTTCCGCCCGGACGATAACGGCTGGTTCCCAGGACCAGAGCCGTTTTTACGGTAGGGACCTCCGATATGCTATCATAAAGACGCTCTCGGGCCACGACACTCATGGAGCGATCGATAAAGAGCATCAAAATCAATAATAGAAAAAATAAACATATAATAGCTATGCCAATCACGATAAGACTCTTTCGTTTCATAAACCGGAACATAAGTATAGCCTGAAGTTCGAGTCTCTGACAATGACAGCTTGAAAAGGGAACGTTCATAATGTAGAGTCATCTTTATGGAAAATATGAAACGAACCGCTACGTGCGGAGAACTGAACAGTTCAAGGGTCGGAGAAACCGTTACCCTTAATGGATGGGTCCATAGAAATCGGGACCACGGCGGCATCCTTTTTATCAATCTCCGGGACCGCTACGGCATCACGCAGGTCGTAATCGACGAAGATGCCTCCGCTCCATTAAAAGAGAAAGCCAAAGAGCTCAAATTTGAATACTGCATCGCTGTCGTCGGTATCGTCCGTCGCCGCCCCGACGAAATGGTCAATAAGGATATGAACACAGGAGAGATCGAGGTGGCGGCCTCGCAGATTGAAATACTCACGAAATGCGATGTCCTCCCCTTCATGATCGACGAGAAAAGCGACGCAAAGGAAGACCTTCGGTTGAAATACCGCTATCTCGACCTGCGATCCTTCTCTATGCAGCGTAAGATACGACTGAGAACCGATGTAACCTTCGCAGCACGAGAGTTTCTCATCGGTAAGGGGTTTATGGAGATCGAAACTCCAACCATGATCAAATCAACCCCCGAAGGAGCACGGGATTTTCTTGTACCAAGCCGCATACACGCCGGAAAATTTTACGCTCTTCCTCAAAGCCCTCAGCTCTACAAACAGATCTTGATGGTTTCCGGCTTCGATCGCTATTTTCAAATCGCCCATTGCTTTAGGGACGAAGATGCCCGAGGCGACCGACAGCCGGAACACACCCAGATCGATATGGAAATGAGTTTCGTCAGCAAAGACGATGTATTTGAAGTCGTCGAGGGGATGATGAGCTACATCTTCGACAAAACCCTTGGGGTAAAACTCGAAACACCTTTCCAGCGCTTGCCCTATGACGATGCCCTTAACCGTTTCGGAAGCGATAAACCGGACCTGCGTTTCGGTTTGGAAATGAAAACCGTCGACGAGCTTGCCTCAAAAAGCGGTTTTAACGCCTTCAAGTCAGTCGTTGCCGAAGGGGGATGCGTCAAGGCCCTGGTGGCAAGCGGTTGCTCAGGCTACTCCAGAAAGCAGATCTCCGAACTTGAGGATGCGGCAAAGGTCTACGGAGCAAAGGGCCTTGCCTGGATGAAAGTCGGAGAATCGGGCATCGAAGGTGGCGTTTCAAAATTCTTCGACGGAATTGCCGAAGAGCTGCTTACAAGCCTTGGAGCACAGCACGGAGACCTGATCCTGATGGTCGGGGACAAATGGAACGTCGCCTGTACCAGTCTTGGCGCGGTTCGCAGCAAACTCGGCAAAGACCTCGGGCTGATCGAAGCAGGGACCTTCCGATTCTGCTGGATCGTAGACTTCCCTCTCTTTGAGTACAATGAAGAAGAACAGCGTTGGGAAGCTGCGCATCACATGTTTACCATGCCCCAGGAGCAGTACCTCGACACCCTGGAGGAAAACCCCGGTGCGGTAAAGGGAGACCTCTACGATCTTGTCTGTAACGGCTTTGAGCTGGCTTCCGGTTCCATCAGGATCCACGATCCTGAAATTCAGAAGCGCATCTTCAACATTGTCGGATTTTCCAGCGAAGAAGCGGAAAACCGTTTCGGATTTCTCCTCAACGCCTTCCGCTACGGGCCGCCTCCCCACGGCGGAATAGCTCCGGGCCTCGATCGGCTGGTCATGATCATGGCAGGAGAGAACTCGATCAAAGAGGTGATTGCCTTCCCGAAGAACAACCAGGCCTACAGCCCCATGGACGATTCTCCCAGTCTCGTCGATGAAGACCAGCTCAAGATGCTTCACATTAAACTGGATATGCCGGAGAAAGAGGAAGAATCCTAAAGGCTCCGCTGCTTTTCCATTTGGAATAATGTATATACGACTCCGGATTGGCTACAAGCTTTCCGGAGTTGTATAAAACTCCTGATGCAATCTGTAATCAGGCAATGATCACGTTTACACCTATATTCGTAAACTTCTCGAGCGTTTCAGAGGGCGCGGATTTATCGGTGATAAGAATATCAATTTCGTTCAGTGCAGTTGAAACAAAATTTGAAACGCGTCCAATTTTAGAGTGATCGGCCAAAACAACTACCTTGCCATTCGTATTCTCGATCATTGCCTGGTTGATACTACATTCCTGATGAACAGCTGTAGTCAGACCTTTTTCGAGACTGATTCCGTTTGTTCCGAGAAAAGTGATATTGCTGTTGATATTCTTTATCGCTTCCAGGGTCATGATACCAATAAACGATCTCGATTGTTCCCTGTATTCTCCCCCCAAAATCATCAGTTCAAGCTCCGGGCCTTTCTTGCAAGATACCGCCCAAGCATTATTCGTAAACACCCTCACTCGGGCATCTCGGAGAGCCTCTAAAAAATGAAGTGTCGTCGAACCACTGTTCAGGAAAATGATATCATTGTCATGCACAAGCTCGAGGGCTTTTCTGGCTATGGCCTTCTTTTCTTCGGTATTGATCAGGCCTTTTTCCATGAAATCTCTTTCGGGAAGAGAGTTTAATGGAGAAGAGGCTATGCGAGCCCCTCCATGCCTCCGTTCAAGAAGGCCTTTTTGTGAAAGATACTCCAAGTCACGCCGTATTGTTCCCTGCGAAACATTAAGGTGCATACTCAATTGATCGACACGCACAAACCCCTTTCGATTAAGAATATCCAGCAATTTCAGATGTCGGTTTGCCACGATGGAACTTTCAGACATGAAAATGACCTCTTGCTTTCTTTTGTATCACTATTATCTACCATTATGACCGCTTTTGGCAAAAGTTTCGAGGCTGTTCGTCCCTGAGTTCACCTCCCTCAATAGACGCCAAACTCCCGGGCGGCTTCGAACATTGCCACAATATTCTCGGGTGGAACATCTTTTTGGATAATATGCACCTGACTAAAAATAAACCCGCCACCGGGTGCAAGGATATCGATTTGACGTCTTACCTCCTCTTTTACCTGGGAAGGCGAGGCATTGGGGAGAATCGACTGTGTATCAATCCCTCCCCCCCAAAAGGTGATATCTTTGCCAAATTCTTTCTTTAACAAAACAGGATCAATACCGGGCACTGTGTATTGAACAGGATTGAGGCAGTCGATTCCCGCCTCGATCAAATCGGGAATAACCGGCAGGATTGCACCATCTGAATGCATAATGATTTTAGCCCGACCCCGAGAAGCCGTTTTAATTCCGGCAAACAGTTTTTTGTGCCGGGGCAGAACAAGATCCCGATACATTTCGGGTGAGATCAGCATCGAATCCTGGGCACCAAGATCATCACCTATGCGAATCAACGACAAATCGGGAATGGTCTGAAATGCCTGAGTCCACCAGGCGAGTTGCTGCTCGAGCTGCCGATCCATTATGTACTCCGCCGCCTTTGGATCCAGGGCAAGCATCATATAAAAATTTGCCGAACCACATAGATTGAAACCTGCGTCAAAAAGCTCAAGGCCAAGTGGAAGGTCGAGAATCGGTACCTTCTCTTCTTTACAGATCGTCCGGGCACGGTGAGTAAGTCCGGCAAGCCTGGAAGGCTTTGAATAATCCGGCCAGTGAACCTCTCGAAGCATCTCCTCGTCCGGCATCTCGGAAAAAAGCGGTGTCCGGCATTCAAAATAATCACCATCATCTTTTTGCCGCTCCCAACCCACCCCCCATTCGTCACGATACGTTTCCCTGGAGCCATCGTCCGACCATACAAGTTGGGAAAACGGGGGAACTAGGGGACGAAAATCGGTATGGAAAAGTTGATGGACAGCTTCATCGATAACGGCGGTCCTCTGGCGATATCGCTCAATCCGAAGCTGGTCCAAACTCATGCCGAGGTATTCAAGAAGCTTGCGATAGGCATCGATATGAATACCGGAGATAAGATGACCGCCAAAATCGACAGGTACACGATCGGCTTCTTTATGATCAAGCGCCAGAAAAATCCGTTCAGTTGAGTTCATATTGTTTCCTGTTATCCCTTCACGGCACCGGCCGTCATTCCCATGATCAGCTTTTTTGCCGCGGTAAATGTAAAAATAAAAGCAGGTATGGCGGTAATGGTTGCAATAGCCGTGATTTTTCCCCATTCCGTCCCGGCATCGGTAAGAAAAAGTGAGACAGCCACCGGCAGTGTCCTGGTAAAACGGTTGGTCAATACAAGGCTCAGGATATATTCGTTCCAGGCAATTCGAAAGGTAAAAATTCCAGCCACAGAAAGGCCCGGTGCAATAAGCGGAAGAATGATCCGGGAAAAAACCATCCAGTCGGAACAGCCGTCTATGGTTGCCGACTCGTCAAGCGATCTGGGAATTTCGGAGATAAAGGTTTTCAGGACCCAGATGTTAAAAGGTAAATTAAGACCAATGTATACGAGGACCAGGCCTATCCTGGTATTTGCAAGCCCCAGAGAATTCCAGATAACGAAAACGGGAATTACCAGGATAACAGGAGGAATCATGCGAAGCAGGAGCGTAAAAACGATAAGCAGCTTTTTCCCTTTATATTTGAAACGGGAAAATGAATAGCCGGCAAGGGCGCCCGTACAGACACTGAAAAAGGTTGTTGAAAGCGCAACAACAACGCTGTTGAAAAAATAACGTCCAAAGCCATTGCTTAGAAGTACATTCCGGTAGTTTTCAAATGTCGGCCGAAATATCCATTTCGGAGGAAGAGAAAAGGCATCCACCTCATATTTAAATGATGTCGAAACCATTTCGTAAATGGGAAATAGGCAAATTACCATTCCCACCAGAACTATCATGAGAACAATAAACCGATTGAGTCGTTTTCTATTCTTAAACGTCATTATGCCCCTGCCTTTCATGTTTCATCTTTCATATTTTTGGTAATAAAAATTATAGAAAGCAGCGTTATGATACCAAGCAAAATAACAGCCACAGCAGAGGCCTTTCCCAGGCGCTGATCGGTGAAGGCTGTTTTGTAAAGATGAAGGGAAAGGATTTCCGTCGACACTCCCGGCCCGCCGTTGGTCATGATAAACATGACAACCAGCCCCCGAAAGGCATCAATGAGTCGAAGCACGGCGGTAATGCCGATAACACCGGAGATACAGGGCAGTTTGATATGAATCAAATTCTGAAGATAGTTGGCTCCGTCGACCCGGGCCGCATCACTGAGATCAGAGGGAATTCCCTGAAGTCCGGCAAGCAAAAGCAAGAACACAAAGGGAGTCCATTGCCAGATATCGGTTATGATAATCGAGATGAGCGCCATGTGGGGGTCCGAGAGCCATCCGATCTCTTTCAATCCCAGAACCGAAAGAAAGTAGTTTATCTTCCCATACGAAGGGTTGTAAAGGAATTTCCAGACGACACCGACAACGACAGGAGCAATCATGACAGGTAAAATGAAAACAGTACGAAAAAAGCGAAGTCCGGGGAGACCATCTTCAAGTAAAAGAGCAAGAACCAATCCAACGAATAACTCCAGACAAACCACACTAATGGTAAATACCAATGTGACACGAATGCTGGTCTGAAAGTTCTCGCTTCCGAACAAGTCGACAAAATTCCACAGTCCGACAAATACCGGTTCCTTTCTGATATCCCGCAAAAACCATTCAAAAAAGCTTAGTCTGATACCCGAAGCGACAGGTACCACCATAACCAGTAACAGAACGGCAATTGCCGGCAATGCAAAAAGATATGGGCTTTTATTCCGTTTCATGACACCATTGCTGAACAAATCCGGACCTCCTGAATCACGGACGTATCCGCAATGCCTGCGGATACGTCCGGCACACTACTGCTTCTGTTTACTTAATATATCCGGCTCGGACCATGATCTCCCGAATAGGTGCCATGATACCGTCCATGGCCTCTTGGGGCTCTTTCTCTCCGGTCAATACCTGGTTGACCGCAATACCCATGATATTGTCGATTTCCCCCCATTCAGGAATGATGGGCCGCCAATCGGGATTTACGTGTGGCAGCTGCAGAGCAAGAGCCTTGAATTCCGGATACTCGTCCTGAAGAATGGGATCGTTTACCGAAGAAGTTCGGAAGGGGGCTCCTCCATTCTCTATAACCTTCCGTTCGGTCTCCTTGCTTGTGATCCACTGAAGGAACAGAAATGCAGCTTCCGGATGGCTCGCATTTGCCGGTATCGCCAGGCCGAATCCTCCCGACTCACTCAATCTGTTTTCCTGCTTCGGATGCATTGCATAGCCAAGTTTATCATAGACCTTCGACTGCTTCGGATCTCTGGCCTTACCGGCAAAAACGCTTGCATCAAGGTACATGGCGGCATCTCCCTGCAAAAAGGCCTGAAATTCGCCGTCCTGGGCAAAACTGGTCATTCCCGGAGGTCCATAGCTGAACATCTTTTTCATCCACTCAAGTGTTTTGATAGATTCAGGGGAATTAACCACCGGTTCCCAATTCTCATCAAAGACTCTTGCCCCAAAAGGTGATGCATGCAGCAGGTAAGCGGCATTCGCCTGATGCCCGGAAGCACCCCGGCTTGTCATCCCATACATGCCGTCAACATTTTCATAGATGAATTTGGCAGTTTCGAGCACCTCATCATAGGTCTCGGGAACCTTAAGATTATATTTATCAAAGATATCTTTTCGATATATCAATATGCTGGTTTCGGCACCAAAAGGGATACCGTAAAGTTTGGCCCCCGGACCGCCGAGATAGATTTTTTTGCCTCCTACATAGCCGGTATTTTCCACATAGGCAGGGACAAGATCGTCAAAGTCGTAATCCGGATATGCCAGAGACGGATCATTGAAAAAGGGTTCGAGTTCCTTCAGCATACCGGCGGCGGCATACTCACTTTTCCACATACACACCATTGAAATCAGATCATAATCGCCGGAAGGCTTACTCATCTCCAATACCTGTTTATCGTGCATCTTCATGTACTGGAGCAGATCGACCTCCACCTTGATACCGGTAAGCTCCTCGAACTCGGGAATCAGGGGCATCAATGCGTTATACGTCACATGGTTCGGAAAGCATGCAACAATGGTCTCTCCCTCATATTGTCTCCAGTTAAACTCACCTGACGCACTCTTCGGAGAGCTTCCGGCAGCATCCTGCTGCCCATTGGAAAAGACAAAACTTGAAGTAAAGATCAACAGGAGCACAACCACAAATCTTCTCATGTAATCCTCCATTTTCCCTTCACAATAAACGCAAAGGTGGTCAATTGATTTTAAGGATTCAAGCGAATCCGGAATCGCAAACTACTGACACAGTTTTACAGCATGGATTTGAAAGGCAAATCGGGCTCGATGGAAAAAGCATCATCAAAACCCCGGGGATAATGGTATTCAAGCAGATCTTTATCATCCGGATAGACAAACTTGCCACCAACCTGCCAGATGAAGGGCTTGAACCGATATTGCAGACGGTGTTTCCGCATATTCCATAGAACCAGAATTTCCATGGGATCGGCCTGGAAATTGGTCCAGATATCATGGTGAAAAGGAATCACCACCTTGGTTCTCAAAGATTCCGCCATTCGCAGAATATCGACAGAAGTCATCTTATCGGTCATTCCCCTGGGATTCTCGCCATACGAGCCCAGTGCAACATCGATTTCATGATCATTGCCGTGCTTTGCATAATAGTTGGAATAATGCGAATCGCCACTATGATAGATTGTTCCTCCGGGGGTCTTGATCAAGTAATTAACGGCGAGACGATCCATATCCTGGGGCATCTTTCCCTTCAGGACGACACCCCTGGGTGCGGTAACCAGCTCGGTCCTATCAAAAGAATCAAGAACAATGATCTGAACATCACCGATCTGCAGAGAATCCCCCGGCCTGACGACCCGGCAACGTTCCTTCGGTACGCCCCAACTTGTCCAGAGATCGACACAGGCCTGCGGCCCGACAAACGGTACTTCTGCGGAAATATTCTGCAACACCGCTGCTGCAACATTTTCATCGATATGGTCACCATGGTCATGTGTCGCCAGAATAGCTTCGACCTTTCGAATAGCAAAGGGGTCGATTACGCAGGGAACATTTCTGAGATTGGGCTGAAGTTTTCGACAACCAATCATCCGCTGGTGCTGATGCTGTTCCTTCATCAGGGGATTCTGCTTTGTGCGTTTCCCAGTCTTTGTCCAGAGATCGATACAGATATTTGTATTCCCTTCCGATTTCACCCAGATGCCGGTACATCCAAGCCACCACATGGCGAAGGTCCCCGGCCTGACGTTTTCTTCGTCAATCTCCTCATTCAACCAGGTCCCCCATTCGGGAAACGTACTGAGAATCCATGATTCCCGTGTAATGGTATCTATCTTGCTCATGCAAACTCCAATCTGCTGTGGATAGTTAATCTTCACACCGTTATGTTCATATGTCAATAAAAAAATTGATTTTTTGATCACAACGTATGTAAAATTTATAGCCAATCATATAGAAAAGTCGAATTGTACAATACAATTATATATGTTAAATATAATTACTATTATATACCAAAGCACACCAATATATTTCTTCATCCAAAAATACAAAAACAAACTTGACAATATGTTTGTTTTGATCATTTAATGATCTATATAAACATATCGGAGTAACTATGAAGAGACCATTACTACAAATTGCCCTGGACCACACGGATTTGAAGGCAGCTCTTGAATCGGCAGGAAAGGTTGCAGAAGAAGTAGACGTTATTGAAGCAGGAACGATCCTTTGCTATGCCGAAGGGGCCAAAGCGGTGAAACAGATACACGATGCATACCCCGGTCATACCATCGTTGCCGACCTGAAGGCGGCGGATGCCGGAGAAGTCGTAGCAAATTTGGTGTTTTCCCGGGGAGCAAGCTGGATGACATGCATCTGCAATGCCCCGCTGGCTACAATGGAGGCGGCCAAAAAAGTTGCAGACACATACAGCGGCGAGATACAGGTAGAGCTATACGGAGCGTGGTCATTCGATCTGGCCGCAAAATGGCTCGATATCGGCATCAACCAGGCGATCTACCACCGGGGGCGTGACGCTGCGGCGGCTGGACAAAACTGGAGCGATGAGGACATACAGAAGATCCGGCATCTGGGAGAAATGGGGTTTGCGGTTTCGGTCACGGGAGGACTCGCACCGCAGGATCTATCACTATTTCGGGGAATTCCGGTTAAATGCTTTATTGCTGGTCGATCGCTTTACGAGGCGAAGAATCCCATAGCCGCGGCCCGTGCCTTTAAGCAGGCGATCAGGGACAACTGGAACCAGGGATGACCCTCCAGGACCTGAAATTCGGTATCTACGAAAAAGCCTTGCCCGAAATGGCATCCTGGCCGGAAAAACTGGATCTGGCGAAGCGCCTCAACTTTTCCTTTGTGGAAATGTCCATCGACGAATCAGAGAGGCGGCTGGCCCGTCTCGAGTGGGCAAGGGACGAACGGAAGGCTTTCATAAATTGTGTCTTTGATTCGGGAATTTCCGTACCATCCATCTGCCTTAGCGGGCACAGGAGGTTCCCACTCGGCAGCCATAATCCCGATATCAGAGCAAGGGCCCGGAAAATACTGCACGACGCTATCAACTTTTCTGCCGAGGTCGGAATCAGAACCATCCAGCTTGCCGGCTATGATGTGTATTATGAAACGGGAGACAACGACACCTGGCAATGGTTTCTGGACGGTCTGAATGAGGGGGTCCAGAAGGCGGCAAAGGAACACGTTATGCTATCCATGGAGATCATGGACACACATCGAATCAGTTCGATTGTGCGTTTCATGAATCTCAAGCGAATGATCATGAATCCCTGGTTTACGGTATATCCCGATCTGGGAAACCTGACCGCCTGGGGCAACGATGTCGTGCAAGAATTGGAGCTTGGGAAGGATCTCATCACGGCAATCCATCTCAAGGATACACTGGCGGTGACAAAAACATTTCCCGGTCAATTTCGTGATGTATCGTTCGGCGACGGCTGCGTCGATTTCGTCGCAGCGTTTCGAGCCTTGAAAAGGCTGCACTTTACCGGCCCCTTTCTCATGGAGATGTGGTCGGGGAAAGGCAAGAACCCGGTCAAAGAAATAGAGGAAGCCAGGGAATGGATTATTACAAGAATGAAAGAAGGTGGTTACATCAATGAGTAAACATATAGATAGTCTTATCGAAGCGGTTTTTAAGGCGAACCTCGAGCTTCCGGCTCGGGGCTTGGTAACCTTCACCTGGGGAAACGTCAGCGCCGTTGACAGGAAGCAAGGGTGGATTGTGATAAAACCAAGCGGCGTTCCCTATGAAAAATTACAAGTCGAAGATATGGTCGTCACCGATATGGATGGCAACATCGTACACGGAACAAAACGCCCATCCAGTGACCTGGCAACCCACATCGCGTTGTACAAGGGCTTTCCCTGCTGCGGGTCAATTGTTCATACCCATGCAAGAAACAGTACGGCATGGGCCCAGTCCTGTACGGACCTGCCTCCTCTGGGCACCACTCACGCAGACTATTTTTTCGGCGCCGTTCCCTGTACCAGAAAGATGACCGACCACGAGATTCAGAAAAACTACGAACTGGAAACAGGCAATGTCATCGTAGAGACGTTCAGGACACGGGCCATCGATCCGGAAGCGGTCCCATCCGCCCTGGTGGCCGCTCATGGCCCCTTTTCCTGGGGAAAAACACCCGAAGAAGCACTCTATCACGCAGTAGTTCTTGAAGAAATTGCCTGCATGGCGATGGCTACCATGTCGATACAACCCGCTATTTCCCACATGCAACAAACCTTACTGGACAAACATTTCCTACGAAAACATGGAAAAAACGCCTATTATGGACAATGAGCGTGTATAGATATGATACTCATTATTGATGCAGGAACAACCAGTATCCGCGGAATTCTTTACGACAAGGAAGGGAACGCCGCTTTTATCTCTCAGCACCACTCCTCGCCTCAATTCTTGCCCGACGGCCGTGTCGAACAAAATCCGCTTATCTGGAAGCAGCTTCTGGAAACAGCCCTCAAGGAAGCGGTTGAGCATCTTGATCAACACCACCTCTCCCTCGAGGCAATCGGGCTAACGGCATTCAGATCCCCTGTCTTTCCCGTCGATAAAAACGGCACTCCGCTTCTTCCGGCAATCATGTGGCAGGATAAAAGGACCGACTGCCTGCTGGAGAGGTTTAGCTCCCACCACCTGGATATCTATATGCGTTCAGGCCTTCCTGTTTCTTCGGTCTTTTCCGCCATCAAAATGTACTGGATTAAACAATACAAACCGGAAGAATACCAGCAATCATGGAAGCTTATCGGCATCTATGAATATCTTCTCTTCCTGCTGACGGGAAGAATGGTCACCGATCATTCCGTGGCCAGCAGAACAAATCTCTTCAACCTGCAGGCCAAGGATTGGGACGATAAACTCATATCATATTTTGGTATTGATAAAGCCAAACTGGCAGAACTTGTTTCTCCAGGCTCTGTCTGCGGAGAACTATGCAAAAAGATCCGAAAAGAGCTTTCGATAAGCGGATCGATTCCGGTCGTTGCAGCGGGGGGCGATCAGCAATGCTCGGTTCTGGGATTCGGGATCACCACCCCCGGAACCATCACGGTAAATACCGGCACAGGTGCTTACGTCCTTACCATATCACCAGAGCCGGTCAGAAACGAGGCATGTTCGATATATTCCAATGTGGCCGCAGCGGGAGATTACCTCATCGAATCTTCACTATCGACCGCAGGAACGGTATATCGCTGGTTCGCAGAGGTCAGTACGAAAACAACCACAACGGAAAAGAACAACTTCTCACTGCTCGATAGCGAAATTGCACAATCGCCTCCAGGTGCAAACGGCGTCATGCTTATTCCCCGATTCAAAGGTCCAGCCGATCCGGCAGGTCAGACCTTTTCAAAGGGAGCATTCCTTAATCTTGATCTCTCAACAAAACGGGGAGATATGGCCCGGGCAATACTTGAGGGCATATCCTTCGAACTACACGAGAGGATCATCGAGATAGAATCACAAACCAACACTCATAATCGAATTTTTGCATCAGGAGGCATGACAAGATTCCCCCTATACAATCAGATCCTCGCCGATATATTTCAAAGGCCCGTAACAAGCATGAAAAACGGGGAAGCAACTGCATTCGGGGCATGGCTGAATACAAACCGGGCATTCACGGAGTCTCAAACAGGTGTAGAATTTTCCGACAACATGAAAGAGGCGGAAGCCGACACCTACCTTCCTCATAGAAAGCACTCCGCATTATATCGCAGCATATTGGAAAGGCGTAAACAAACCATGAAAGCTCTTGGTTATTCCTGAAACAGAAGAACGCCTTCAGAGGAAGATACAAGGATAGTTTTTTCAACTCGGGGCAAAAAGAATGCAAGCTCCCCCAAATCTCTAACGCCCTCTTCCAAATATTCAAAAAGCTGGGAGGGCGAAAAGTGGAAAAATCCCGATAGCTCCGGCACATTGCCTGAAGTGGCTTCATCTATGCGATCCCAGAGGGCGAAAATTTCAATAATATCATGAACGACCTCGCCTTCTGCCTGCAATCCCCTGTCAGTAAAAAGCTTTAAAAGGTATATCTGCTGAACCTCGCTCATTGCCTGATCATGCCCATCTGATATTTTGCCTTCCAGCCAGAGAGAAAAATCAAGAAAAAACCGGGAGGGGTTGATTCCAAGTCTTTCGATAATGATGTCAAACCACGGAACAGCGTTTCCCTGGTTGTAGAACAGGTCGATTGCAGAAGCGATACGTGAAGCAACAGCCATATCTTCGGAATGAAAGTCGGAAGATGCGTGGACGAGATAGGGATCATCGCTATCTCGAACAAGGCCGAAGGAGTCCGCTTTATCGTATAGTATGGTTCCCGGAAGAACAGCAAGAGGAAAGATATCGATATGGTTCGGTACCATAGAAAAGGCAAAGTCAATGCTTGCAAGAAACCCCTCAAGAGAATCCCCAGGTAAACCGTAGATGAGATCAAAGCCATACACGACTTCAGCTTCGTGCAGGAAGAGCACTTTCCGGCGGAAATCATCCTGTTTAATGCTTCGATTAATGTTACGGAGTACCTTTGGATCGGCACTTTGCAGTCCAATTTGCAGGGAACAGGAGAGGCCGGAAAAGAGTTCGGCGAGTTCCTGATCGAGAAACTCACTTCTGACTTCAATGTTGTAATGAATATCGGGCGCAATCTTTTGCATCAAGCGCAGTAATTTCTTGGCCCTTGTACGGTTGTGATTAAAGGTAGGGTCGAGAATAAAAAGTTCCCGGACTCCGGCATGGGCGAACAGCTCAAGTTCACGAGTAATTCGCTCCATGGAGAAATATCTGACCTGTTCGGAGCCCTTGGATTCAAAACAAAAATGACAACGGAAAGGACACCCCCTGGAGAGTTCCCACAGCAAACCGGTATAAGCAGCCGGATCCAGCGTCCCGTCCAAATAAGGAGAGGGAAGAACGGTAAGATCAACGCTCTGCGGGAAAAGGACTGAGGTACCGGGCCTACCGGCAAGAAGCATATCCAGGCCCTGAAGAATCGATCCCTCACCTTCTCCGGGGAGGAAAAGATCAAAACAACCCGGGTATGCTTCACCGAGGCGATGCCAATCGGCCGTTACCTCCGGTCCTCCCGCAAAGATCGGAAGATCGGGCAGTTCCGTTTTTATACACCGAGCGATTTCAATACTCTTCCGCCTATTCCAGAGGTATATGGAAAAAGCAAGGATATCGGGCTGCAGTTCCTTGATCGCCGCTACACAAAGGGCTATATCCTGATCAAGGAAGAAATCAAGAATAATCGGTTTAACCCGGTCCCCATGGCGTGCCTGAACGAGGGCCGCAACCGAAGCCGCACCGAGAGGGACGGCACGAGCCCCCCGATCTATATGGATCGAGACTATAACCAATCTTTTTATGGAACTAGGCATAGCCGAGAGTATATACGTGGAAGAGAAAAGCGTGTCAACGGCCCTTCCCCGCAAAGCTTTCATGAATTACAATATCAGCATGGTTACAAAAGAAATGATACGGCAGATTCCCAAAGTGGAACTGCATGACCACCTCGATGGAGGTTTGCGACCACAAACCATTGTTGAAATGGCTGATGAGTACGGAATTTCACTTCCCGAAAAAGATCCCGAACGCCTTGCTCAGTGGCTTCACCGGGGCTCCGATAGAAAAAGCCTGCCCCTCTACCTCGAAAGTTTTGGGGTGACGGTGGCTGTTCTACAGAAGGCTGAAGCCCTTGAACGCGCTGCTTACGAGGCGATCCTCGATGTGGCAAAGGAACATGTGGTCTACATCGAAATGCGCTTTTCTCCGGTACTGCACCTCAAAGAGGGACTAAACGTGGAAGCGGTAGTTGAATCCGTGCTTAAAGGACTCGAGCGGGGCCGCAGGGAAACGGGGACCGAATACGGGTTGATTCTCTGCGCCATGCGAGATCAAAGTGCCGCCATCAGCCTTGAAATCGCCGAGCTTGCCGTTGCCTTCAGCGACCGTGGCGTCGTCGGCTTCGACATTGCGGGTGACGAAAATGGACATCCCCCTAAAAAACACCTTGAAGCCTTCCAGTATATTCGCAATCGGAATTTCAACATAACCATTCACGCAGGGGAAGCCTTTGGTTTGGAATCGATCTGGCAGGCCATTCAAATCTGTGGAGCTCACCGCATAGGCCATGCAACCCGCCTCATTGAGGATATGTCGGTCCACGGTACCAGGATCGAAAAAATGGGGACACTTGCCCATTTTATCCGGGATAAACGTATTCCGCTTGAGGTGTGCCTCTCAAGCAATATCCAAACCGGTGCCGCCCCCAATTTCGACGATCATCCCTTTCACATCTACTTTCGCAATGGTTTTCGTGTTTTTCTCAATACGGATAACCGCCTTATGAGTAATACCACCCTCAGCAAAGAGATGGAATTGGCTGTAAAGCATTACAATCTCAGCCTAAAGGACCTTGAACGGCTGACCATAAACGCCATGAAAAGTTCATTTGCTCACTACGACGAGCGAATCAAAATCATCTATGATGTTCTGAAACCGGGATACGCTGAGGTGGAAAAAACGTCAGGTTACAATGGACATTAGGCAGAGGGCGGATTCTAAAAGGCCCCATAGGGATGGAGATCTTCAAGATCGATTCTAATGCGAACGGTGCTCCGATATCCACCCGCAGAAACTGCGGATATCGGGGCTTCGGCCAGCACGACACGTCCGGTAGCGACTCGAGGTTTATTCGGTTCTATGGAACGCAGATAGTCCCGGAAGGCCTGTTTGATTGCCTGCCGATGAGCCTCGATGCGGCCGAGATATCCGAGGGAGAGAGCCGCCTCCGCACTAGCCGACGCAGAAGCGTGCACCCCGCTATTCCAGAAACGAAGACGAAGCATCTGGTCCGGCGACAGATCGTAGCGGATCCTGGCAAAAAATTTATTCCCACGCATCCAGGTATCGAGTACGCGCAAGGCAGGATCTCCCCAGGGGATGGTCGCCACAGGATCGGCATGAAAAACCTCGCTGACCCCTCGGCTGCGATCAAGAGGAGTATACTCCAGTCGATAGCCGTAGATCATCCCCGAAATCACAAACTGGGCCTCCTCAAGGAGTCGGTGAATTGCCTCCTCCCGCTTTAGAGGAACAGGAGAAATCGGAAGGATCTCAGGCTTCTGAGACGTACTCTCTTGGGAATCGCCTTTATCAGTCGTAGGAATGGAAACAGCGGGTGTAAGTTCGACCCATAATTCCGCAGTAAGAAAATCAACTTGCTCATCATACGCCCAAAGGGGAACAAGAAAAAAAGAAAGCAAAAAGAAAAGAAGCAGCCACCCGATTCTTTTTAGGGAAAACCCAATCCTCATCTCCTTCCGCCGCCTCGAAACACGTCTATGGGATTGATGTTAAGACGGACGAGGAAGTAGAAAAATGCAAAAACGAAACCTGCCAGATGCGTGAGATGAGCCACACCCGAGTTGATGGATAAAAGCTGGCTAAAAAGTTCGATAGCGGTATATCCAATGACCAAAAGCGGGGCCTTTACCGGAATAATTCCCATAATGTAGATGTTTGCATACGGAAAGTAGACGGCAAAGGCAAGAAGAACCGCAAAAATAGCCCCTGATGCCCCCAGCAAAACAGCGCCGTACATTCCGGTGAACATATAGACAATAAAAGAGAAGAGACCGGCCAGAAATCCTGTCAAGAGATAGAACAGCAGAAATTCACTGCTCCCTATGCGGCGTTCGACCTGGGTTCCAAAGAAAAAGAGGCCGAGCATGTTAAAAAAGATGTGGCTTATATTGGCATGCGTAAACATATAGGTAAAAAACTGCCAGTAGAAGCCTTTACCGATGATTAGACCGGGAATCAGGGCGGTATAATAGCGACTTTGGGGCGATATGGTATTAAAAACGAAAAAGACAATATTGATGATAATGATGCCGAATGCCGCGTTGTAATAACGATAGCGGAACGGTCTTCTGATGATCGATCTGTTATCCATGCTTTCCTTCCTACAAAGAAAGTAGTCAGTTTTTCTCCTCGGGTCAACCGCATAAAAAGAAAAGGCGACGGCTCTATCGTTGACCGATAAGGCCTTCTGTTCGTATGCTAAAAGAAAACCTCTAAACGGGAAAAAGGAGAGACAGATAGCTTCAAATAAACGTGCAACAGCTGACTACTACAGCCAGCTGGCAAAAAAAGAGGGATATCCCGCTCGTTCGGTCTACAAGCTTGAAGAGATCGAGAAACGTTTTGCGGTGATCAACGCAGAACTTCCCATCCTGGATGTCGGAGCGGCACCCGGCAGTTGGAGCCTCTTCATTTCCAGGTTAATCAAAGCCAAGGGATTGCAACCGACCATCGTTTCGGTTGATTTGAAAGAAATGACGGTCCCCAGAAAAAGCGGCATCACCGTCATCACCGGAGATGCCTTTGCGGGAGATGCATGCCAAAGCATTCGAGACAGGGGCCCCTATGGTACCATTGTCTCCGATGCGGCTCCGGCTACGACCGGCAACCGTATCGTCGATACAAGAAGATCTTTTTCGCTTGCATCATCGGTTATCACCCTTGCCGAAGAATTTCTCACCCCGGGTGGAAACCTGGTTGTTAAGATTTTCCAGGGAGGAGATGAGCAAGAGCTGATGGAGATGGTGCGCAGCCGCTTCTCTCAGCTGAAAACCCTCAAGCCTAAGGCGTGTCGTAAAGACTCTTTTGAGACCTATTTGATCGGGCTGAGGAAAAAACACAATGGCTGACGTAAACATCGCCGCACGTGGTTCCACATTGCTTTTCCTCGTCGTAGGTGCCTATGCCGCCCTCATCCTCTCCTCCTGTGCGTCTCTGTCCCCAATTGGTTCATCGAGAACGTCACCATCCGCAATGGGTAACATGCTCACAGGCCCTGCCGCAGAAACCCAGCAAGCACTGATCGACTCCGCCTATACCCTACTTGGAAAAAAGCGGCTTGCCGTAAAAGGTAAAAACTTTCGGCTCGATTGCACCGGAGTCGTGCAGGCAGTCTACTGGGGAGCCGGTATCGATCTCGTCGCCCCTCTTTCCCGCTATACGGGAAACGGTGTGTCACGATTATATGCCTATCTCAACGATCAGGGGCTGCTTGAAGAAGCAAGCACTCCGAGTCCGGGAGATCTGATCTTCTGGGACGACACCTACGACAGGAACGGTAATGGCAAAGTTGATGACCCCCTTACCCATATTGGTATGGTTGTTAACGTTTGGGAAAACGGCGATCTTGAGTATATTCATCACAACTATCGAAAAGGCATAGTCCTCGAAAAGATGAACCATAAGACTCCATCTTTATATACAAGGGAAGAAAATGGTAAGTCCATTATTGTCAACAGCCCAATGCGTATGCGGGGAAGTCCGGCATACGATAAGACCTTGTCGGGGGAGCTCGTGCATGCCTGGGGCCATGCCTACCTTCTTGCCTATTAGATAGTGTTCCGAATCCTGGTGGTAATGTGTTCTTTTTGCAGGAAAATTCCTTGATTTTTCCCTCTTGCCTGATTTTTATATGTATATCTTTGTAATTGACGATAAGAAAAAAGATTGTATGTTACGGACCACCAATATTCGTAACACTGATAAAAAACAATATAGGGCTTGATATCATACTGTTTTAGTAGTATTTTACTCTCATTGAATAGTTCAATACGGAACTAATGGTCATCGGTCGGAGGAACACAGCATGAGCACACATTACATCGGCAGCGAAAAGGAACGAGTCGCCCTGGATACCTTTATAAAACTAAACAGGGCCCTCCAGGGCCTTTCCGATCGAACGTTTGCGAAAGCACCATTACCGGCTTCGCTTTCTCCTGTACGATTCGGAATTCTTGAGACACTCTATCACCTTGGTCCATTGCATCAGAACGAGTTACGAGAGAAGCTCCTTAAGTCGAAGGGAACCGTTTCAATCTCTGTTGAGCAGCTTGAGCGGGCCGGTTTGGTGTCACGGAGTGAGGGAAACGAAGATCGCAGGTTTCGTAAGGTGGCTATTACCGAAGAGGGAACAGGATTGATTAGTGCCTATTTTCCGCAGTATACGGCAGCACTAACCAAGGAGATGGAATCGCTGACCATCGAAGAACAGCGATTATTAGGAAATTTGGCGAAAAAGCTCGGAAAGAAGGAGGAGCAAAAATGAAAATCGCCGTTGTTTTTTATTCAATGTACGGTCACATGCATGCCATGGCAGAGGCGGCCCTGGAAGGAGCCGTAACCGTGCCGGGAGCAGAGGGAGGTCTCTATCGATTTCCCGAAACGCTTGATCCCAAGGTTCTGGAGATGTTGGGAGCTACTGAAGTACAGAAAAAACTGTCGTCGATACCGGAAGTGACCCTTGATGTCATCAAAGATGCGGACGGCATCATTTTCGGTATTCCCACCAGATTTGGAAACATGCTTGGTCAGGCTCGCGCTTTTTTCGATACAACCGGTCAGCTTTGGGCCCAGGGGGCTTTGATCGGTAAGGTCGGTAGTGTGATGTCCAGCTCCGCTACTCAGCACGGTGGTCAGGAAAGCACAATCCTCACCTCCATCGTGACACTCATGCACCACGGGATGGTTATTGTTGGGCTCCCCTACTCATTCCAGGGACAAATGACCATAGACGAAATATCAGGAAGCTCTCCCTACGGGGCTTCAACAATTACCGGGGGAAAAGGCGAGCGGATGCCCAGTGAGAATGAGCTGTCGGCGGCGCGGTTCCAAGGGGAATACGTGGCCGAGATTGCAAAAAAACTGAGCACATAACACCATCTCCCACAACACGCATAACAGGGCCTGTGACACTAAGAAGATGTCATGGGCCCTTCCTTTTTGTACACCTCTCATCTGCCGCTTCCGGACCGCTTCCCTTTTCTCCCCGTTTTGCCTCCCGAGCAGCCATGGCAAGGACCGGCTTATAGGGGGTAAGCATGAAAGTTTGCATATTCCTGACCATCTTCCGTTGGATGGGAGGTAATGATGTTATTCCCCCGATTAATCGATATCCCAATAAGGCAAGAGGACGTTTGTGAGGCAAGGTTTTATAGATCTTGTTCCGATGATAAAATCGATGATCCCCGTGGAACACCATCCGAAGATGCATATATACTTCATCGCGAAAAAGGTTCATGCCTGCAATTGCAGGGAAGGTTTGCGACTTCCGGTAGGAATATTCCTGTGCCGTGTCTATCTTTTCGGCCAGGGTGTCAATACAGCCGTCGATAAAGGAGCAATCTTCCGTCTCATCACATATGGTATCGATAAGACTTCCCCCCTGGCACGCTATGTAGTCGGAAAGTCCAGCATACAAAACAGGGTTGGAGGTTAAGCTTCCATCCAGAAAAAGCGCCACCTGCTTTCCCGTCAGGAACGGCTGGTGGGTATGAAAAAAACCTCGATCAATAAAGGCCTTCAAAAGAGAGGAAACCCAACGCCCCCGGATGGTCCCGGCAATGACCAGCACATCTGCAGGATGGATCTTTTCCTCATAGATCCGCCGAACTTCGTCGGTCTTGTCATACCGGCACATATTTTTGGGCCCGCAATGAAGGCAGCCCATACAACCACTAAGCATCTTGATACGATTCAAATCGACAATCTCCACTCCATCGGAAAAGCAGGAGGCAAAACGTTCTATCATGTTCCCAAGGCTGCCTTCCGTAGAGTCCGCAATTACCGTTATTTTACAAGCTTCCATAGAGTGGATGTTCACTGGCGCAGAAAGTGAGCGATAGCTTGGTTTCTGCGAAGGAACTGGAGGGAACTGTCGGCAGACAGGACGTTTTTGTCCTGCAAGATGAAGAAAAAAGGAAAAAAACCGTTCCAGGGCCTGGCGGCCTTCGGCCTTTACCAAATCATCCATGGCGGGAGAGTGCATTGCAATGAAGTTCATTTTCCAATCTTCGCAGACCGCCTTGATATAGTCGTGGGCAATGTGGTCGAAAAAGTGGATTGAGGTAGAGAGACTCGCCGCAGGTTTTCCTGCAAAGGCCTCAATTGCACCTCGTTCCTCCACCAATTCGAGGAAACGAAGATACTGGGAACAAACGCAGAAAATGTAGAGGGGAAAAGCCCAAAGAATTGCATCCGCCTGGCGGATATCCTCTATTAATTGCTCAAAGGCCTCTTCATTTTTCTCAAGACGCCGAATATCATGTGCAGGAAATCGTTTCTGAAATATAATTTCGGGATATTTTAGCTCAAGATAATGTACATACTGCATTGTCACACTGATTTCACCCTTGGGGCTTCCTCCCAAAACAATCATCTTCATCTCTTTTCCCCCTTATCAATTTGAGAAAGTTCATGCAGGGAAGTATCACACCACTCCCGGATGCCTTGGTAATACCGAAGTCCAAATTCGACTGTCATTCTCCAATACGGTAGTCCTGCCGCAAACGTACCCACCGACTGCTCAGGAAGATTTTTTCCATGATCATCCTCCAGATGATCCATAATCTGCTGAAGATTTTTGATCATGGAAGAACAGAATGCGGATTCACTGTGAAGCTTGTCTTCAATAGTTTCGAAAGATATCCATTGCCCGAAAAAAAGTTGCAACAGCAATTCTTTCCGCAGGATTTGCCGTTCAGGACTCCCGGCAAGCCAATCCAGAAAAACCTGTCGTCCCTTCACCGTTATGGTGTACACCTTTCGCGGCGGAGCGGAGTCTCCTTGCTGGAGTTCCATAGTAACAAGGCCCTCTTTCATCATTCGTTTAAGGACTGGATAAATGTTGCCGTAGTTTTCATTCCAGAAATGTCCAATACTGTGATCACTTATCTTTTTTATATCGTATCCGCTCATTGGCTGATAATTCAGCATGCCGAGAATGGCATATTGCGTTTTATTTGTGCGTGCCATGATGCCTCCTTGAGCATGAATATAGATGCAACTATACTATATATATTCAAGATATATATCTAAAATATATAATAAACCACAATGGTCTTGTTGACAACACCGCGTTACAATACGGAGGCGGTTCCTAACTCAAAAAAAGCGCTGTTTGGTAACTGGTAGGTAATCCTTCAGCCGTTCTGCTTCTGTTGATGCTGTTCCAGCAGATCCACCACATCCTGGAACTCATGTCGGTTCGCATCATCAAGATTAATTAGGGCTTTGTGGGCTCGAAGGATCATGTTGAGATTATCATTCTGTTTGGAGACGGTATGGGAGCCCCCCACCTCAAGTTCCTCAAGGCTTTCCGGGGTATCGAGGGATGAAACAATGTGAAAAATGCGATCAAACCTGACACTACGAAGTATTCTGTTGATATCGTTATGGGGACTTATAAGGGTAACGGAAGGTTTCCCCATGCGTCGGGAACGCTCTGCAATTCGAGCAAGGAGGCCAAGATTCGTTGAATCGATAAAGATCGCATCGGAAAGATCGACAACAACATCACGATATTCCTGGGAAAGAAAATCATCTAAAAACATATCGAAAGCGGAACTTCCGGTATACTTCAAATTCCCTACCATTCGAATAAAGGTGATGCCCTCGCGTTCCGCCACAAAGTACCTACCGCGCTCCAAGGGGCACCTCCCTGCGAACAAGCAATAGCGTAATATCGTCCGGCAGCGCAACAGGCATTGCAAGCCCAAGTTTTTGCAGCGCATCACCAATATCAGGCTCGTGTTCTCCGAAAAGCGTAAGCAATTTCTGCTGCTTTTCTTCGATGCTCCCCTCTTTCATAAACTCGAGAATCCCATCGGATATAATCAAGAGAGATCCGCCCTCCGGAAGTACGGTACCTGCTTCGATAAAATCAGGAGCGGAAAAAAGCCCCACAGGTGTTCCGCTCTCTTCCAAGGTCTCCTGCCTGCCCCCTGCAATCCTCATCGGATAGGGAAACTGTCCGCAGTTACAGTAGTCGATCCGTCCGGAATCAGTATCAAGCACTCCGAGGAAAATCGTCAAATACTTACCAAGGTTTTCGCGTAAAAGCTCCGAATTTATCCTGGAAGCAAGATCAAGCGGATGAAGAACGAGATCAACACCCTCTTCCTTATAAAGCTCAAGATAAGTGTCCATAAAATTCTTCAGCAAAACCGTAACAATAGCCGACCCGATGCCATGTCCTGAAACATCGGCAATGTAGAATCCGATATGCTGATCATCTATTTCATAGTAATCAAGAAAATCGCCGCTGAGAGACATCGAGGAAAAAAGCCGGCTTGAAAAAGTATAGTCACCGAAACGACGGTCCTGGTCCGGCAAAAGTCGTTGCTGCATTCTGCCACCTGCCGCGTGGTCGCTTTCGAGCTTTGCAATATAGGAACGAAGTTTTAAGTTTGCATCATTCAGCGCTCTGGTACGATCTGCAACCTTCTGTTCCAGCTGCCTGTTCAAATCGGCGATGGTCAGCAAATCGGCGTAACTTCGAATCGCCGCGATCACCGAGGTGATCAGCTTTTGCGAGGTAAGATCGACCTTTTCTTTGTAATCATTAATATCATAATCAATAACAACCCGGGCTTCGGGAGCCTGGCCGGGCTGACCGGTACGAAGGATGACACGCATGAGCTTATCATGGAGCTTATCTCTTACGGCCCTGACAAATGTCAAACCGGCATCATCCCGCTCCAGGACGACATCAACAAGAGCGACGGCAATATCCCGCTGCCGCTCGCAAATATCGAATGCTTCTTCTGCAGTATGCGCACTTATCAGTTCCAGGGGCTTATCCCTAAATTCAAGCCCCTTCAAGACCATCCTGGTGACGATATGAACCTCTTCTTCATCATCAACAATGAGAATTTTCCAAGGGCTCTTCGAATTTCCGCTCATATCACTAATGCTCCGTGGATGCCAGCGCCAAATTTAACACCCGACCCAATTCAAGAATCGAATACGGCTTATATAAGAGATAAGAAACTCCTATCGCCTTTGCCGAACTGATGATCTCTTCATCTACATGCCCCGTGGAAATGATCACAGGAAGCAAGGGGAAGGTTCTCCGAAAATAGCGGAAAAGTGCAACCCCATCCATATCCGGCATTTGAAGATCGATAATAACCGCAGAGGGCGCTTTACCCTGCTCTTTTTCAACATAGTCGATCAAATCTCTGCCTGAGTCGAAAACCTCCACATCATAACCACATGCAATGATCATTTTCCGTGCAACTTTCCGTAAGATGAGCTCATCATCGCAGAGAAGAATCAAACGACTTTTGTCGGTGCTAATGCCCTCGACTTGTGCCACAGTTCCAGAATAGGAAGGAGGAGCAAGGAAGTCAACAGGGTGTTTGTAGTCTACCGGTAGGAATGGAGTCCGCTGGCGAGAAAATTAACTCCAAGAAAAGTAAAAAGCGCAAGTGCAAAACCGAGAACCAAAACGGCCATGGGAAAAGCTCCCCGACGCTTTCTTCCTAGCCGAATATGAAGATACAGGGTGTAAACAAGCCAGGTCACCAAGGCCCAAATCTCTTTAGGATCCCACCCCCAGAATCGGCCCCAGGCATACTGAGCCCAGATGGCCCCGAACAGAAGCGCTCCCAAAGTATAAACGGGATAACCGAGAGCAACAGCAGCCGAGGCAACGGCTTCAGCCTTATTCTTCGTTTCCGGTCGTCTCGCAAGAAACCAGGTGATTGCTGCAGCAAAGGAGACGGCGAAGGCGGCTTCACCGAGAAAACTGAAAGAAACATGCAGTACGAGCCAACCGGACCGGAGAGCCGGAACCGGATAGGAAAGAGAAGAAGGGGCAAGAGGGCTGGAGGCAAGGGCAAGAAGTACCGCAGCCACCAAGAAGCCCCAGAGCCTGATCATCCGGGATGCCCGCTCTCCCTTTCTCATCATAAAGAGGGTCAAGCCACCGATTGCCCCGGAGAAAAAGGTCAAACCTTCATACATACCGGTCAACGCAGGAAAACCGATGGAAAATGAACGCCAAAGAAGGAGGATGAGAAGCAAAAGCACGGCTATGGCTGCAAGAATACGGGCGATCAGATCGCAAAAAATAGTAGCGCGTTTTGTAAAGAGAGAGCAAGCAGATACGGCTGTTGCCGCAAGAAACAAGAAAAAAGAGAGGGTAGCGTTCATGATGCCTCCAGAAGCGATCGCAATTTCGGAACATAGGTCATACCCATCCCCATTACCATAAAAGCAATGGAGATAAAGGCAAGGGGAGAAGATGGATCTTTTACCGCAAGGAGAACACTCACGGCACCTCGTTCGCTTTCCTGCCAGGATGACTGGTATATCAAATAAGGGCCAACGCGGGCCGGATGGTTAACCCGCACCTCCGCATTTTTTGTCTCTCCCCCCTTGGAAGATACGACAAGCGCCGAAACCCATTCTTTCGGTGCCCCGTTTTCATAATGTTCTATTCGAAATTCCTCGAGAACGACCACATGCGTCTCATCAAGGCGGGCCGCCTCACCGGGTGAAAGCGCAACCTGCCCTTCCCAACGGCCGAATAACGAAATCAACCCTGATATGATCATCAGAATAAGCGCAATATGGACCAGATCAGGACCGACATGCCACATCTGACGTCCCGAAATCTCTCGGTACAAACGGTATGCCGTACACGAAACTAAATTCAGAGCGAACAAGCCAAGGGGAACCAAAAAGAAAGGAAAGCGAAAAGCCTCGGATCCTTTTCCTGTAATGCCGGAAACAGCAGCATAAAGGGCAAGGAAAATGATAAGGATGAGAGCGAGTTTCATGGAGCGCAAAATTTTTTTAATAACTAAGAAAGTCAATTGAAGCTTCCTTCGACGAATTGTCCTCAATGGCAGCAAGGACCTTATTGGGAAGGCAGGCGGTCCATTCACCGGGATTCTCAAGCCACCCATAGGCAACACATATCTTATCTCGACACGGAGAATCGACAAATCGGGCCCGCCCGTCACGTATCTCTATGGTGGTTGTGCCCAGAGGGCCTTTTACCTCAATGATGCGGTCCTGGTCGAGAGGATAGACAAAGGTACGGCCCTCACTCTGAACAAGCAGACGAGCAGCGCTCCCCTTGCCTCCGTACACCTCAATGGAAATCAAAACGATAACAAGTACCGCTATAATGATAATGACCGCGTCCAAAGGACGCGGCCACCGTTTCAGCCGGGTGGTATTCATACCACGACTCTACCACAAATCAGAGAGCTTTCTCCAGAATGCGGTTGAGATGCTTTACAAATTCGGCAGGTTTTTTTAATTCGACCCCTTCGATCAACAATGCCTGATCAAGCAAAAGCTGGGCAACATCATCGATCAGAGAATCATCACCGGAGGATTCAAGCCCTTTGACTATGGGATGAGTGGGATTTACCTCAAGAATAGGTTTGAACTCGGGCATGTTTTTCTGTCCCATCGCCTTGAGCATCTGCTGAAGCTGAGCCGTGGGATCATCCTCGTCGGCCACGATACAGGAAGGGCTGTCGGAGAGACGGGTGGAGGCGACAACATCCTTAACGCGATCACCAAGAGCCTTTTTTAGTTTTTCCATCAAAGGCTTTGCCGATTCTTCAGTTTTCTTATCGTCGTCACTTTTCAGGTCGTCTGCGGCACCTGTGCGATTGACAGCCTTTAATTCCACATCGTTAAATTTGCCGATGGAAGGTACCACGATCTCGTCAATCTCATCATTCATGACGAGAACCTCGATACCCTTCCCCTTATAGGCCTCAAGAAGCGGGCTGCTGCGAAGGGTTTCTTCATCACCTCCGGTAATGTAATAGATCGCCTTCTGATCTTCTTTCATGCGCTCCTTGTATGCGGCAAGGCTGGTAAAGCCTTCTTGAGATGTTGACTTAAAGCGAACAAGTTCCAACAGAAGATCCCGGTTGGCGAAATCAGAATAGAGCCCCTCTTTCAATGGCCTGTTATACTCGGTAATAAACTCGTTGTATGTTTCGGGATTGTTCTCGGCCAGGCTTTTAAACTCACCCAAAACCTTCTTAACCGATGCGGTCCTGATACTGTTCAGAACCCTGTTCTGCTGAAGAATTTCCCGGCTTACATTCAAGGGCAGATCCTCGGAATCAATCACGCCACGAAGGAAGCGAAGATAGGTAGGCATCAACTCCTTTTCATCATCGGTAATGAAGACCCGCTTCACATAGAGCTTCACACCGGGACGGTAATCAGCCTGATAGAGATCAAAGGGAGCATGCTTGGGAACAAAAAAGAGGGTCGTGTACTCAAGGGTTCCTTCCGCTCTTGTATGGATATAGAGAAGAGGCTCCTCGCTGTCGTGACCGATGCTTTTGTAGAACTCGTGATAATCTTCATCGGTAAGCTCATTTTTGGGACGCTTCCAGAGTGCCGCGGCACTATTGATCTGCTCCCGCTTATGTTCGATCTCTCCAGTCTCTTTACCTTTATCGTCGTATTTCTTTTGGTCGTAGCTAAGAAAAATCGGAAAAGGAATATGATTGGAATACTTCTTCACCAGTTGATCAATCTCCCAACGGCTGGCGTATTCCACACCTTCGTCGTTCAGGAAAAGCGTAATAGTCGTCCCGGGCTCCTCACGCTGTCCCTCTTCAATGGTAAAATTGCTCTTCCCATCGCTTTTCCATATCCACGCCTGTTCCTCTCCTGCCTTCCGCGTCAGGACTTCCACCCTGTCGGCAACCATGAAGCAGCTGTAAAAGCCGACTCCGAATTGACCGATCAGGTTTGCATCCTTTTTTGCATCCCCCGACAGCTGATCGATAAAGGCCTTGGTTCCGGATCGGGCAATGGTACCAAGCTGGTTGGTGAGATCTTCTTTATTCATACCAATCCCGTCATCGGATATGGTAATCGTCTTGGAAGGGCTCTCCTGGAAGGAAATATCGATTTTTGGATCAAAGGCAATTTCCTTATAGGCGTCATCCGTAAGGGTGAGGTATTTCAGCTTATCCAGCGCATCGGAAGCATTGGATACCAACTCCCGCAAAAATATCTCCTTATGTGAGTAAAGGGAGTGGATGATGAGGTGAAGAAGCTGTGACACCTCAGTCTTAAATGTGTGCTTTGACATAAACAGATCTCCTGAATTCAGTTTTTTCTTGAGGTTGAAGAAAATATACTGATAATCCTCTTCGATCGGCAAATTCCGAGATTGGATTGTTCGGAAAAAAACTGCTATGATAATAAAACTCTATGACCATTCCACTATGTACATTAATAGTACTCATTTTTTTATCCGCGGTTTTTTCTTCCACGGAAACAGCCTTTACCAGTTTGTCCATCGTGCAACTCCAGCTCCTTTCCAGCAGGCAGGGGAAAGCAGGAAAATTGGTTGCACATCTATCAAAGCGGCCGGATACGCTGCTGACGACCATCCTTTTCGGAAATAATCTGGTAAATATTGCGGCTTCTGCATTGGCCACTCAGCTTACCATCAGGATTTTCGGTAGTGCAGCCGTCGGCATCATGACAGGAGTTCTTACCCTCGTCATTCTGATCTTTGCCGAAGTTACCCCAAAACAGATAGCAATTATCCACAACGAACGGATATGCCTCGCCATGGCCTATCCGATCCGCATACTTTCCATCATCCTGCTGCCCTTCATCGCCATGATCGGTACCATCAGCATGGCCATTACCAAGCTGTTTACACCGAAAGAACGCAGTTCAAAAATCAGCTTGGAAGGGATCCTCCACATGGTGAGCCTTGCGGAACATGAGGGAGTGGTTGAGGATTACGAGACAAGGATGGTCCGCGGCGTCTTCCGTTTCAACGATATAACCGTTGGTTCGATTATGACCCACAGGACGGATCTCTTTCTCGTCGACCAGGAAGTAACGATTAAGGAGCTGCTTCCCAAAATCATCGAAAACGGCTTCAGCAGAATCCCTGTTTACCAGGAAGATCCCGAACATGTGGTCGGAATTCTTTTATACCGGGACATCATGGAAACTCTGTCGGAAGGAGCAGATGAAGCACGAAAGCGTAAGGCAAAAGAGTTGATGGTCGAGCCGATTTTTGTCTTTGAAAACCGGAAAGTAAGCGAACTCTTTTTTCAATTCAAAAAAGAAAAGCTGAATCTTGCGGTAGTCATGGATGAATATGGAGGTTTGGCAGGAGTGGTCACGCTTGAAGATATTGTCGAGGAACTTTTCGGTGAGCTCTACGATGAAAATGAGATAAAGGGGTTTGAGAAGATTACCCAAATCGAACCGGGACGTTTCAGAATCATGGGAGACACCAGCCTTCTACAAATGACCGACCGCTTCGACGTGGTCTTACCCCACAGCAAGTATGTCCAAACCATTGCGGGATTTCTGACCGAATACCTTGGAATAATTCCGGAAAAGGGACAGCGGATAGATACCGGAGCAGGGTGTTTTACCATCGAAAGTCGTAGCGGCAACAGAATCGAGTCACTTATATTCGAACCGGCCGAAAAGGAAGAAGAATAGCCTCGTAAGCATAGGCTCATTGACGCACACCGATCGTGACGATATCATGGCGATTATGAGCAAATATCCCTTCGCAGATATCGAGAAAAAATGGCAGGATTACTGGGAACGTAATAAGAGTTTTCACGTTGTTGAAGATCCTGCAATTCCGCCGGAAAAGCGGGTTTATGTCCTTGATATGTTTCCCTATCCCTCCAGTCAAGGGCTCCATGTCGGCCATCCGGAAGGCTATACCGCCACCGACATATATTGCAGATACTTGAGGATGAACGGTTATAACGTCCTACACCCTATGGGTTTCGACTCTTTTGGTCTACCGGCGGAAAATTATGCCATCAAGACCGGTACGCACCCGAAGGCCACCACCGAATCAAATATCAATATGTTCCGCTCCCAGATTAAGCGGCTGGGGTTTTCTTACGACTGGGATCGGGAAATATCAACCCATAAAATCGAGTACTACCGCTGGACTCAGTGGATATTTCTTCAGCTCTTCAAAAAAGGATTGGCGTACGAAGCTCAGACACCGATCAACTGGTGTCCATCCTGCAAAACGGGGCTTGCCAACGAAGAGGTAAAAGAGGGGAAATGCGAGCGTTGCGGTGCTCAGGTGACAAGAAAGAATATCCGACAGTGGATTCTCAAGATCACCAACTATGCCGATCAGCTTCTTGAGGGATTAGAGGACCTCAACTGGTCGGAGGCGATCAAAACGATGCAACGAAACTGGATCGGTCGCAGCGAAGGGGCCGATGTGGTCTTCACTGTCGAAGGTACCGAGGACGAAATAACGGTCTATACGACCCGTCCCGACACCCTTTTCGGAGCAACCTATATGGTTCTCGCTCCCGAACATCCGCTGGTCGCAAAAATCACCACAGAGGGGCAGAAGGCTGCGGTACAAGCATACCTGGATGAAGCGGCAAAGAAATCGGATCTTGAAAGAACCGATCTTGCAAAAGATAAAACCGGTGTTTTTTCCGGTGCCTATGCCGTCAATCCTGTCAACGGAGAGAAAATTCCGGTATGGATTGCGGACTACGTTCTGATATCATACGGTTCCGGTGCCATTATGGCGGTCCCGGCCCATGACCAGCGAGACTGGGAGTTTGCAAAAAAGTTCGCTATCCCGATTATTCGCGTTCTCGAAGGCGGCGATATCGAATCCGAAGCCTATACAGGTGACGGTATTCATGTCAATTCCGGCTTTCTCGACGGCCTCGGCAAGGAAGAAGCCATTGCCAAGATGCTCGACTGGCTCGAAGAACGAAAGCTGGGCAAACGCTCTATCAACTACAAGCTCAGGGACTGGATCTTCAGCCGTCAGCGCTACTGGGGTGAGCCGATTCCCATCGTACACTGTCAAAAGTGCGGTGTAGTTCCGTTGTCGGAAGAAGAGCTGCCCCTGACCCTTCCGGAGGTCGAAAGCTATGCGCCGACAGGAACCGGAGAATCGCCCCTTGCCGCCATTGATGAATGGGTCAATACAACCTGTCCGAAATGCGGGGGACCGGCAAAACGGGAAACAAACACCATGCCCCAGTGGGCCGGTAGCTGCTGGTACTATCTTCGCTATCTTGATCCGCATAACGATAAAGCGTTTGCCTCACGGGACAAGATCGATTACTGGATGCCGGTTAATCTCTACGTCGGAGGTGCCGAACATGCGGTACTGCACCTCCTCTACAGCCGCTTCTGGCACAAGGTGTTGCATGAAATCGGCGCCGTTAATACCACCGAGCCCTTTCAGCGCCTGGTCAATCAGGGCATGATCCTGGGAGAAGGGGGCGTCAAGATGTCCAAGAGCCTCGGTAATGTCATTAATCCCGATGATATTATCAAGGAATACGGTGCCGATTCGATGCGGGTCTATGAGATGTTCATGGGACCGCTGCAGGTTTCAAAGCCGTGGTCGACCAACGGATTGGCAGGTGTCCACCGCTTTCTCGACCGAGTCTGGCGCCTTGGGGAACGGGATGTGATCGATGGTCCTGCCCCTGATGATCAGAGAAAGGTACTTCATCAGACCATCCGTAAGGTGAGCCAGGATACCGCCGCCCTGGAGTTTAACACGGCAATCGCTCAGATGATGATTTTCATCAATGAGATGTTCAAAAGTGAGAAACTGTACCGGGAAATATGGGAGCCCTTTGTGTTGATTATTGCTCCATATGCTCCCCATCTTGCCGAAGAACTCTGGGACCGTCTCGGTCATAACGAAACGCTGGCCTACGAGCCATGGCCCCAGTGGGACGAAGCATTGTGCCAGGAAAATGAAACCGAAGTTGTTTTTCAGGTAAACGGAAAGGTGCGGGCTAAGTGTATGCTTCCCGTCGGTATGGCAAAAGAAGAACTTGAAAAGCAGGCCATGGCCAACGAACGGATACAAGAGCTGATCGACGGGAAAAGGGTAATCAAGGTGATTGCCGTTCCCGATAAGCTGGTCAATATTGTTATCGGCACATAATCGCAAAAAAGCTTGATGTCGCCCCTGCCGAAAGCGGCAGGGGCTTTTTTTTATTCCGCATCCCCGGATCTTGCTTCAACCCGTTCCAGGGCCCAAAGTGTGTATTTTCTTATTTTCTTGTCAGGATCCTCTTTCAAGGCCTCCAGTATTTCTCTACCGCTTTCGGTCCCGAGCTTTTCAAGGGCCTTTGTTACCATCACACGAACCTCCTGATCGGGATCGCGCCCGGCAAGAACGATTCCGCGAAACGCCGCAAGGGTCCCAATCTTGGAAAGGGTTTCGGCGGCCTCTCTTCGAACCCGGGGATCCCGATGGTTTAGTTTCCTAATCGCATGCTCGACGTATCCTGTCGCCTCAAGAACCTCGGTTATAAGAGGAGTTAAAGAGCCGATCTCCTCGGAAAGCAGGGCCAGCAATGGTCCTTCAGCCTCTTCCCCCATCCGTCCGAAGGCAACAGTGATACGCTCCCGCAGCTCGGGTCCGGCGTCCTTCATTTTCTCGATAAGTTGCTTAACCTGTTTTTTCTCCCGCAATTTCGAAAGGGCCTCAATCAGGGGATCGGTCAAATCCTCGGAAGGATCTTTGAGAAATTTTACAAGAATATCCACGGCCCTCTGTCCGGTGGATTGGGAGAGGCCTTTGATTGCAGCAAGTTTTACCGATTCAACCTCGTTTTCATCGGCTATAAGATTTTCAAAATTCCCAAGCATTGAGTCACCGGCCTTGGAGCTAAGAGCCCTTGCAGCTTCCATACGCACCCGTTCAACGGGATCCCTAAGAAGATCGAAGGAAGATTTTATCGACTTCTGGTCGCCGTACTCAAGCAGCGCCCATACGGCAGCCCGCCTGACCTCGGGATCTGCATCTCCCACAGCATCACGAATCGGTGTCAGGAAATCCTTTACTCCTGTGGCCGGAATTGCTGAAATAAGTGCGGCACGAACCTTACCATCGTCTTTTTCCAATGTGTCGAGAACACGTTGCTGGAATAATGTACCGGCATACTCTTTCAGGTGAAGGGAAAAATCTCGTGCTTCATCAAAAGGAAGTACAGGCATCTGCTCAAGGAGGAATTGCATGCAGTAGGTCAACTTCAATTTGCCAAGCAATATCAGAGCGGAGATTCGAACGGCATGGGCATACCCTTCTCTACCGCTTTTCAGGATATCCATCAGGCGATCAAGGTACAGAGAAGGAGAATAACACAGAAAAGCATCATGGAGAGCATTTCTGTATGTTTCATCACACAAATTTTCTTCAAGAATTTTGAGTAATTCGGGAAGGACGAGGTGAGGGAAGCCTGCCGGCAAAGCATCAAGTATCAACCTGGCCCCGGCATCCGAGATCCGACACCGACGATCCAGCTCTTCTACCGCCATAGAAACGGAAGATTCGGTCCCTCGCTCCCGCACTGCGGTAAGAGAGGAAGAAAAAAGCCGAAACAGGTCAGGATCACCCCCACGAAAAACCCCATTCTCTTCATGGATCGTTCCCACAAGAGGAAATACCTTTCGAAGCAGATCGGCAATCAAACCGCGATCCCCCGAATGTTGCAGAAGATCGGCAGCGATCTGAAGCGATACCCTGTTCTCAGAAAAGGGCAAGGTATTAAGGAATCCGACGACATTCACTTCGACAGCATTCCCGAGAAGCATTTCCACCCGTTTCAGACCCTCGACATCCTCTCCATCGGCCTCGGCAAAAAGAGTATCCAAACTCCCTGACTCCTGGAGGAACTGGGCCGCGGCAAAGCGAATCTCCAAATCCTTATGCTCCAGCAGCGCAAAGGCTTTTCTCCGATCTTCGGTAGATGAAAGATCGAATTGTTCGACCACATGAAGTACGGCGGCAGGTGCGAGGTCCGAAAAATCGATAACATAACGGTCAGAAAACGACGAAAGGAGTCGCTTTTTCGCCTCACTGCGGACCTCAAACGCCGTATCATCGGTAAGAAAAACAATCAGTTGATTATAAAAATCATCCTTCTCCCGATCATCCTTGGGCTGAAATTCCGCAATGAGGGTCCGCCGGATAAGCGGATGTGGATCGTGAAACAGCTCAATAAGCGCACGGCGGGAGCGTTCCTCATCATCGGCAAGCAAGGTCTTTACCGCCATATAGCGGGCCGGCCATTCCGGATCACCGGTCATCTCCCGGATGCGATCAAGCTGCTGAGAAAAGAAGCGAAAGGCTTCCGTTCCATCGAAGGATTCGCCCCTGCCAGTGAGGGCAATTCGCCTGAATACAAAAAGATCATCACTGGCCTCAATCCAGGCCCGTAACACTGTGGCGATTTTTTCATTACCGAGCGCAGCCAGAAAAACGGAAAACAGTCCCATATCCGGGGCCTCTTCCAAAATCCAAAGGGCCGTTTTTTTGGCCGGACGACGAAGGAATGAATCGATTCTTTCCTTAACACTTTTTCCCGCTGATCTTCTTTTCATCGCCAGAAATACCACGACAATGCAAACGATAACCGCGAGAACAGCCGCAGCAATCGCCCAGACAGGAAAGTTTCCGACTCTGATCGATAGAAAATCACTGTTCATATTCGCTCCTTTAGCTTACCTGCTTCAGAACACTAAAAATGTGGATAGGTTTCTCTTTTCCCTTAACCTTGACAGGCTCCAATTCCTTAAGTTTAAAACGCTCTCCTATAAGGGACCTGGTATCTTCGGTGATGATGACCTCACCCTTTCCCGCAACCCCTTCCAATCGCGCAGCGACATTGACGGTATCACCGATAACCGAATAATCCATCCTTCGGTTGCTGCCGAGATTGCCGGCCACAAGCCTGCCGGTATGCATTCCGATACCAATAGAAAGCTTCGAAGCGGCTCCGGTAAAAAAGGTACGTTTTTTGGATTTGACGAGTTCCTGAATTTCCACTGCACAGGAAACGGCGGAAATTGCATCCTGTTCATCGGAAAATACAGGGACACCCCAGGCAGCCATAATACAATCGCCTATGAATTTATCGATGTAGCCCCGATGTTTGATCACCACCTCCACCGCTTGGCTGAAGTACTCATTTAAGACTTCGATGATATATTCAGGCTCTTTTGATTCGGAAAAGGAGGTATAACCACGTATATCGGCAAAAAATACGGTCGCGATTTTCTTCGCTCCTCCCGGCCGGACAAGCTCGGGATGTTCGGTCAGGGCCTGAACAATATCCCCGGAGAGATAACGACTAAACATGTTTTTAATAACACGTCGCTCTTCCACCGCAACCTTCATTTCATCTTGAAGTTTTCGCTCCCTGCTCTGATCGGTAAACAACAAGGTCAGCCCCTCTTTTCGGCCGCGCTTACCCCGTAACGGAGCAATGGTAAGGGCAAAGTCGATATCCTCTTTCCGACCATCGCCCATGATGATCCCCTTTGCAATTCCCTGAATCCCCGGCCGTTCTTTTCCGTCCCGATCCGATTCGGCGATGGCACTCAACACAGCCTTACTCAGATTGGAAGAAAAGAGATCCCGCACACTTTTCCCATAGGCACTCTCATCCAGGCCGAATCGTTCGACAGCAGCCCGGTTGAAATAGTGAATGGCACCGCTTTCATCGGTAGTGATTAAAAGATCGGTCATCGAGGAAAAGATGCTTTCCTGATATCGCTCAAGGGCTTCGGTATACTTCAGCTGTCGATCAAGCTCCCGATAGAGCAAGGAACTGCGAAGCATTCCACCCGCAAGAGTCGAAAGAGAATCAAGAAACAAAAAACGATCCTGCATGTAATGCCGGGGATGAATGGAATTAAGATAGAGAAGCGCAAGCTTCGATCTTGGGGTAAAGAGCGGCAAAATAATACCGCTGCGCATATCCGGGTGAAGAAAGGCATCTGAAAAGAAGGGTCGATCTCTATCATGAAGAATCAGACTTTCGCCGCATTCTTCAACGAAGGCAACACTTTCACTATTACGATCGATACTATTCGGAATTTCATAATCCCCCCGCTGATACACATTGCGCAACAATGCAGAAGGATTCTCCGGATCGGAATAGGCAAAAAGGGCCGCAACGGATGAGCGGGAGACATCGATCGCCTGCTCGACTAAAATAGAGATCTGACTGGTATAGCGGGTCTCGTCCGAAAGACGGGAACCAGCACGGACCAGCTCACCAAAAACGTAGGATTTCATCATGATATTATTGTAAGCGAAGAGTTTTCCCTATACAAGTTAAGAATCGGCTTCATATTGGAGCACCGACGGATCACATCTCCTCGGCAGGATCATCTCTTTTCGGCTTTAGCATGTTAAAACGACAGACTTGGGAGCAATCCTCGAATGCTGTCTTTGATGAACTCAATGAATACAAATAGGGAAGGAGCGGTATTGCATTTCAACCAAGCAATATAGTTATCCGTATAGGTTTCTTTTCTGTCATAGTCGATATAAACGATTTCCGATTGATTAGGTTGCCTGAACGACCGCGGCATAGGAACTATGGCCATGCCCGACGAAACCATAGCCATACAGTTTTCAAATCTTTTTACTAATGTGACACTGCTCATATCAACGCCGCTTTGGACCAACCGTTCATGGACTCCGTGCATACTTTTGGCACCCACATGCTGGTCAACCATAACGATCTGCTCCCCTTTGATATCATCTTCCGTCAGTTTTGCCTTTCTTGCCAGACGGTGGGATTTATGCATGGCAAAACAGGTATAATCCCGGTATAGGTAAAAACTCTCGATCTGGTTGTTATGCGTGATCTCGGCCCCTTCGACAAAGGCCACATCAAACTGCCTTGTGACCAAGCCGTTGGGCATCTCTCCCCAGTTCTCAACGGCCAGTTCAAGTTGGAAATCCCTATTTTCTTTCTGAAATTTCTGAATCATCGGCAGGAGAAAGGTCCAGTTTGGAGGACCATGATAGCAAATGGAAAGGTGGTTATTTTCTCTATTTGCAATTCTCCTGGTTTGAGCCAGCACCGCTTCGTATTTCTCAATTAACTCAAGAAATTCCTGCTTCAGAAATTCTCCGGCGGGAGTCAGCATAACATTCCGTTTATTCCTTACGAACAGCTGAACGCCGATTTCATTTTCAAGCCCTTGAATCTGCTGGCTCATGGAAGATTGGGTAATGCACTGTTTTTCCGCTGCACGGGTAAAATTCATAAGTTCCGCCAGGCTTAAAAAACAGCGTATACGATGTATATCCATGATTTTTTCTTCCAGATTAAATAGAACAGTAAATTCTTATACCAAGCCTGCTCTCAGGTCAAGAGGAATGGAAAGGAACGCCGACGTAAATAATCGGTAATTCCGATAGTGTCAGCAAGATAATTAATTTCTTATCTTTCAGAAAGTGTTGTATATATACCATATTAGTTAAATTTTTATTGATAATAAAATGCTGAGAAAATTGGAGGAGTAACGTATCGTATGAAAAGTAGTTCAGGAAAAATCATGGTCTCGCTTCTTATCCTGTTGTCACTGTTCTCCTGTTCGAAGGCGGAGAACGTCGCAACCCTGAATAATCCGGATTTACATGCCGATGTTGTCGTTGTAGGAGCCGGCGGAGCGGGATTGTCGGCAGCAATCCAGGCTCGACAACTGGGGTTGAATGTAATTCTCCTGGAAAAAAACGGGTATCCAGGAGGAAGTACGATCATGACAGAAGGGATGTTTGCCGTGGGTTCTCACTTTCAGAAAGAAGCTGGTGTAAAGACAAGCTCGAGAGATATTCTGTTATCTGTCGAAGAGTATCACCACTGGATACCCGATAGTACGCTTTTAGAGAAATTTTTCGCCAGCTCCGCAGAAACCATCGACTGGCTGGAAAGTCTCGGCGTTACGTTTACAGGGGTCTCTTTCATGGGTGATTCTGTACAAACCTGGCATCTTTTCAAGGGAAAGGGAGAAGAGTATATAAATTCACTGCATAAGGCAGCTACTAAAGCGGGAGTAAACCTGATGCTCGAAACCCCCGGAAAAGAGCTTGTCATGGAAGAGGGAAAGGTCAAGGGGATTATTGCGGAAAAGAAGGATGGTACAAAGCTGAACATCGAGGCTCCAGTTGTAATCCTTGCTACCGGCGGATATTCAGATAATCCTGAAATGATGAGAAAATACGCTGGCATTAACCCGGAAAATGCCGTTCAAATCGGAATGCCCGGACGTACCGGGGACGGAATCAATATGGGTATCGACGTCGGTGCGGATACTTCCAATCTCGGGACTGTTATGTACTACGGAGGAAATCTGAAAGGGGTTCCCTATGGTACTCATCTGTATACGGCATCGGCCTTCCAGCCTACCATGGTGTGGGTAAATCAGGATGGTGTCCGCTTTGCCGATGAAAGTATTGCCGGCCGTAATTTTTCGTACTCCGGCAATGCCATTAAGGGGCAGGACAAAGTATACAGCATCATGAATAAGGCAAATCTGGACTATCTCGTGGAAAAAGGGTGTATTTTAGGAACGGGCGAATATACCGTGACAGGGACAAAACTGACTGATCTGTATAAAGAGATGAATGAACAGTTGAGCAAACCGGATTCTGGCATCTTTATTGCCGATTCTCTTGAAAAACTGGCTACGCTGATTCGCGTAGATAAGGAGTCTCTGCTTACGACCATGAATAATTACAACTCCTATTGTGAAGCAGGAAATGACGAAGAATTCGATAAGGCATCAAAGTTTTTGGTATCAATGTCCGAGGGACCATATTATGCCTTTGCCTTGGAGGTGGGATATTTCACTACAGTCGGAGGACTGACTGTCAACAAGAATGCTCAGGTTCTCGATCTGGATGGCAATATTATTCCCGGATTGTATGCCGCAGGAAGCGATGCAGGCGGCCTCTACGGCGATTCCTATGATGTCGTGTACTGTGCCGGATCACAGCAGGGTTGGGCAGTGAATTCCGGTCGTTTCGCAGCAAAAGATGCTGCTATATTCTTAGGGAAAGAATAGCAAGATTCTTATAACACAAGGGCTGTTTCATGCTATGGCATGGGTCAGCCCGATTTTGAAAACACGAGACAGGCGGCCGAACTTAGCGGCTATAGGTCGCCGTTATACACTTCGATGCCAATAGAAAGCGGTTATCGCATTATCCCCCATACACATTCCGATCCGTCGCAATCGATAATAAGTATGCATTCGGGCAGACAAAAGTAATGACGCCCCTTGTAGATATCCTTCAGAATCAGCGTTCCGTCGACAAGAAGGGTTGCAGCAACGCAAGAAGAAGCATCCAAGGGATCAAGAGCAGAATCAATATTAGGACATAGGAAAGCAGGAAGATAAAAAGTCGTGTCGAAACGGGGCAGAAGGCGAACGGAATATGCGGAAAAACAACGAAAGAGAAGATCACATTGAATCCGTCTGCAATCTATGGCCCGCATCTCTCCGCCCGATACCGCGACCATCCGCACATAGAGGCGTTCGATGTTTAGATCTTCGAAATCCTGCCGCCGTTTCCACAGGGTAAGCATGATATCCGCCACCACAGCCCCCTCCCGGCATAAAGAAAGCTCACGGGATGCATCGGGATTATCATCCCCTGAGAAGCGCCAGAACGGAGGCTCTCCCAAAGGGCCACATCCTCCCCTCCAAAGGATTCCTCCAGCCTCAAGCCATGGCCTGTTGGGTGAGCGCGCCCACACTGGCTGCAAAACGCCCCTACAGATTGCCAGACGAATAGAGGAGGTCCCAACAGGCACTGCTACCGAACGAACGATTTCGTTGCAATCGGGGAAGTGCACCTCCCAGCCCTCTGCATCGGGTAATCGGACAAGCAGGGAAACATCCCCTGAGAAAAACGTACAAGAAGAAAACCCAAGAACAAGAAAAGCGAAAACCAAAAAACGAAGACATCTCATGTACCTTCTACACGGCAGAAAAAGCCCAGGCACTTCAGAAACATGCTAAGAAACAGAAAAGCCAAGCTCCTTTAACTGCTTATGATACATAGCACGAATATCTTTCAGTATCTTTTGGTATGCCTCACTCCTAAAATCGGGATAGGTCCAGGGAAGGGCCTGATATGATCCTGCCCGGAAAAAAAGGGTTACTTCCGCATAGATGCCTTCGGAAAGGGGAATCCTGTGCCCAGGACCTTTTGTAGAAGCAAGAATGAGCCGCCCCAAACCAAGAAGTCCGGGATCAAGGTTTATACGACGGTGGCCCGCTTCGCCCCACACCCCTTCAAGCTTGTTGGATCTCCTCTTTACAGAAGCAAGACGTTGCGGATCGATCGGCTCACGAAAGGCATAAAACTTGCGGAAGATCGGTGTGCCCATCTCGTCGTCATAGTAGGTGGTATAGGTAAAAGCAAGCTCCTCACTGCTGTAGTCGATAGCACCGAACTCCTCTCTCAATTGCGGCTCAACCCGAACAAAACGGTCGGGAAGCGAAGAGAGCACCCCGATAATAAGCTTCTCGGGCATAAAATCTGTAATAGTTCCCACGATAGCCCCCAAACAGCTTGTTGCTGATTTTTCTATTTTACGTGATAATAGTAACCCTATGGAAGGGACAGACGGTTTTACAGAACAGCTGGAAGAGGCAATTCTCTCTTACCGCAACCATCTTGAAGGAAATGAGCTTCCGAAGCTGAAAGATGCGTCACGTAGCTATTACGCCTCCTTTCAAGCTTTCTATAATGTCATGCTGCGTAAGAGCCTTGTACATGAGGACCCTTACAAGCACGACATGAAAATTTCCGAGGTCGAGGCCCCGGAGAGCGGCCCCATCATCGAAAGCGAAAAAGCCGACCGCATGAGCCAGCGCCTTTCCATGTTCGACAGCCAGCTTGATTTTCTCAATCACTACTATCAGTTTAGTGCCGACTTTCTGACCATGCCACGCATCAAACGAATTAAAGAGTTGATCACCTACATCCATTGGGAAAGCCTTGCCGAAAGCTCATCGAATATGACCACACGAATTATCGCCGAACTTTTGGGCAGGATGCGGCAGGGAAGCGACCCCATAAGCAGCGGTGTGATCAACGATTCGGTGCTGCAGATGGCGAAAGCGACAAAGCAAATTCTCACCGCTCTAAAAAAGACAACGATATATCAGAGGGAGCGCTACAAGCTTGAACTCCGCAGGAATCTGCTTGCCACCATGGAACTCCAGACCGAGGCCATTCGGGAACGCCGGGAAGAGGTCATCAAAGCAATTAAACGCAAATTCCCCCAGGTCTTAGGTGATACCCCTTATTTCCCAGAGTTGGTGGAAGAAATTCTCGACGAAGATGCTGCCTATGATTTTGAAAAAAGAAGAAAGGAGCTGATCGACAGGCTCCAGATCCGCCGGGAAAAACAGCACAACAAGGCACAGCAATCCTTCAAACCCCACCTTCTCGACGGCTGCCGCATCCTTTCGGCCGCTTCGACGCCTGTGGAACAGGCCGTCCGTAAACTCAACCATAACGCCATGATTCTGGCAGAGCAGCCAGTTACCATGGGAGAACGATTCAAACGATGGGTCCGCAGTCTGGTAATGAAAGAGGACGAGAAACGAATCTATGAGATAGAGCTGTTCGACCAAAACACGGGGACTTCGCGAACCGTCAAACTCGATTTCGACCTTTTTGTGGAAGAGACACAGAAACTCGCGCGGATGCTTGCGGTTATGGGAAATAAGATGGGGCCGACCTATAAACGCCTCGAAGGCTTTTCCGAAGAAAAGGTCTTCGAGTTTTTAAGCAGCAAGATCGATGAGATCATCAAACTGAACAACAAGCTACCGGCTCTGGATACCTACTTCAAAAGTGAGGCCCCCCGACTCCAGCGGCAAATGATTCGCGGCATCAAACTCGAGATCACCGCCATCAAAAACAGCGTGGTGAAGGCTAATCAAAAACGCCACGAATATGTCAGCCAAAAAGAAGAGATAGAACAGCTCAAGAACTTGGGCGTCCAGCCCGATCTCGAATAAGGTCCTATCTCGATTCGTATACTCCGAGAAATCGCAGGTCATCGCTTACCGGCTCCAACGCCGTAAGGCTCTTTTTCAGAACCTCTTCATCTGTGACCTCAAGCGCAACAAAAAAACGATACTGCCACGGTTTTCCCTCGATGGGGCGGCTCTCAAGTTTTTTCATGTTCAGACCATTATCGGCAAAGACCTTGAGACAAGCAAAGAGGGCTCCTGGTTGATCCGGGGTTGCAAAAGAAACAGCAGCCATACTCACCCTCTCCCGGAGAGCGGTAACGGGATCATCGCTTCTTGTAATAACGAAAAAGCGGGTGTAGTTTCTCGGATTCGTCTCGATCCCCTTCTGGAGGATCTCCATGTTGTAGGTTTTTGCCGCCTCTTCTCCTGCAATAGCCGCACACTGCGGATCATTCATCTGAGAAACCTTGGCCACAGCCCCGGCGGTATCATAGAAAGGAACCCGCTCCATTTCAGGATGCCTGTCAAAAAATGCCGAGCACTGGGCAAGCCCCTGGGGATGACTAAAAACCTTACGAACGTCGGCGATATCCGCTCCTTTTTGTCCGATAAGGTTGTGGATGATCCTGACCTTCTGTTCCCCAACAATGGTGATATCGGGATACTGCTGCAGAAGATCGATATTTTCGTAGATGGTGCCGGCCAGGCTATTCTCAATCGGTACCACACCGAAACGAACCTGTCCGCTTAAAACCGTTTCGAAAACCGATCTGAAGGAAGGGCAGGGAAGCGTGGATGCCTCTTCCCCAAAATAACGCACAATGGCCCGTTCGCTGTAGGCCCCATGCATTCCCTGAAAAGCAATCTTTCCGGAAGATTTTCCGTTTACGGAAACAGTCGGCGATGCAATTGAGACCGGAACCCGTTCTATTTCTCGTTCTATGACAGGGCTCAGTGCCTGGAGGTCACGCATCAGCTTTTCAAATTGATCGGGAAGAAGGGACTGAGGGCCGTCGGAGAGGGCCTGTTCAGGATGGGGATGGACCTCCACCATAAGGCCGTCCGCCCCTGCGGCAACAGCGGCCAGAGCCATAGGATGGACCTTTTCCCTGAGCCCCGTGCCATGACTGGGATCGACCAGCACCGGCAGATGGCTCAATTTCTTAACGACGGGAATAGCAGAGAGGTCAAGGGTGTTTCTGGTATAAGTCTCAAAGGTCCTGATTCCCCGTTCACATAGAATCACATTATCGCTGCCGTGAGCCATAAGGTATTCCGCCGCCATCAGCCACTCTTCAATGGTGGCGGAAAGCCCCCGTTTCAGGATAACAGGCTTGCCCAGAGACCCGACCCGTTTCAGAAGCTCAAAATTCTGCATATTTCTGGCTCCGACCTGAAAAACATCGACATAATCGTTCATCAGGTCGGCGTAGTCGGTTCCCACAATCTCGGTCACAATCGGAAGGTCGTACTTTTCTCCCGCTTCCTTAAGGAGTTTCAACCCCTCTTCTCCAAGGCCCTGAAAGGAGTAGGGACTGGTTCGGGGTTTAAACGCCCCGCCGCGAAGCAAGACAGCCCCGCCTTCACGGACCGCCTGGGCGGCTTCCATAATCTGTTCACGAGACTCCACGGCACAAGGTCCGGCAATAACTACGACACGGTTACCGCCGATCCTGACCCGGCCTACCGGAACAATGGTATCCTGCTTTTTCAACTCACGACTTGCAAGCTTGTATGGTTTGCTTATCGGAATAACCCGGTCAACCCCAGGCAGCAGTTCGACTTCACGTTGATCGATCCGAGCTTTTCCAACAGCACCGAGGATGGTTTCCTCTTCACCGACGATCTCCCTCACCGAAAACCCTTTCCGGGAGAGAAACTGCCGGGCATGTTCTTTATTTTCGGGAGATATATTTTGTTTCAGTACGACAATCATAGAGAAACGCTATTTACTTCCCTTCCCTCTGTCAAGTACATAACGAACCTTCCCCGCCTCTTTCGCAGCACTCTTTCCGCGAAGATGGAGATGTTCAAATCGCTCATTGAGTTCTTCCTGATAATCAAGGATCCGTGATATATAGTCCAGGGTCATCTTGGGCGTCCCCCTTCCGGTGACCCTGCTTCTCCCGGCGTTATACATGGCAAGAGCGACCACTCGATTCTCGCCGACATCCAGACAGTAGCGCAGATAGTGCAAGCCTTCTTTGGCATTCGTCACCGGATCAAAAAACTGCTCTTCGGAAAGATGAGGGAAACTGTGACTGTTCAGCTGAAACAATCCCCTGTCGACGGAACCGGAATTACGGTTTACGGCGTCGGTTCGATAGCGACTTTCCACCCACGCAAGGGCAAAGGCAAGGGTGGGGGGGATATCGTTCTTCTCAGCTTCCTGCAGGACGATATCGGCGATGCGCTGAGAACCGGTTTCTGCGGTAAAAAAATCCTTCACTTGCTGATGAAACATCGGATTACCGTAAAGTGCAAGAACAATATCATCATCCGCCGCCACATCTATGGAATAAGACGTCTCATCCGCAGCACCGGAAACAGCTTCCACATCAACAAGATCGGCAGCCGGCTCCGGCGGCATCTCATTTCTGGAAACAATATGAGCACAGGTAAGGGTAATCGGTACCATCAGCAGAAAAAATGGAAACTTTCTGATGGTGGGCCTCCTTAAATCAATCTTCAAAGGTAACAAAAATATGTACCCGAAACTGATGAAAAGCGGTGGAAAATCTGTGCTGTTCGGGATTTTCGGGCTCCATTTATAGCGATAGAAGGGGGAAAGATCAACGGGCAAAGGCGCTGTTCACACCATATTTTTATGATAAACTAGCGAAATGGGAGAAAAATGCAAGATCCCGGGGGGATTGGGAATCGGGACCTGGCAATTCGGAGATGATCCTTACTGGCCCGGCCAGCAGCGGAAAGAAAGTTTGAAGGCAATAGATGCGGCCCTGCGGGCAGGCATCATCCATTTCGACACGGCGCAGGTGTACGGGAACGGCAGAGCCGAGCAACTGATCGGTCAACGCCTCAGGAAAAGGAACGGCGAGCTTTTTCTGGCGACAAAGCTTTTTCAGTGTCCTCCTTCATCGGTGGAGAAACGGATAGCATTGAGCCGGAGACGACTTTTTCGTGAGAGCATCGATCTGCTCTACATCCACTGGCCTAAAGAGGGAGAGGATCCGAGGCCGATGATGGAGGCTCTTGAAAGAGAACGCCACAAAGGCAGTATTGCAGGAATCGGTCTAAGCAATTTCACTGTGGAGCAGGCGGATAAGGTCCTGTCGGTGGGAAAGATCGATGCCTGCCAGATAGGCCACTCCCTTCTTTGGCGCCACGCCGAAGGGGGCATCATTCCGTGGTGCAGAGAGCACGACATCCCGGTTATAGCCTATGCCCCCCTTGCCCAGGGGCTTCTTGCAGGATCCTTTGAAAAGATTCATAGCAACAAAGAGGACAGGCGAAACAGGCTGCTTCCGATGGATCCTATCCTTTCCTCGGCCCTGGGCCGTTTTCTCGAATCCTTCGAACATGAGGCCGACAGCATAGGAGTTCCACCCGCCGGGCTCGCCCTGGCCTGGAGTCTATCGCGTCCCTTTCTCCAGGCCGTCGTCGTCGGTGTCAGAAACAGAAAGCAGGCAGAGAAGGCCGCAGCCGCTCGATCCTTCATGCTGTCCCCGCAAACCGAGGCAAATTTGGAGACAATCTCTCTGCGTTTTAGAAAAGCGTGCGAAGAGCTTGCGGATTTTTCGGCACAGGACAACATCTTCGGCCATGGGAGGAAGCATGCTTGAACCCAAAGAAGCTGCCGAGACAGAAATCGAGATCAAGAAAAGCCGTTTTATCGCCCTGGCACAGCGTGTTTCCGATGCCGAGGAGGTCCGTCGGCGCATCAAAGAGACAAGGGAGCTTCATCCTGGAGCAAACCATGTCGTCCATGCCTTTGTCACCTCAGGAGGTGATATCTTCGGTATGAGTGACGACCGGGAACCAAAAGGAACTGCGGGCAGGCCCGTACTTGAGGTAGTCAAAGGCAGCGGCATCGACAACCTTCTGGTCATGGTCGTTCGTTACTTCGGAGGCACAAAACTGGGAACCGGAGGCTTAGTAAAGGCCTACACCGAAGCGGCCCAGGCGGTGATCAAGGTTTTGCCGACACGGCCTTTGATTGAAAGCAGCAATTTCAGAATAGTTCTTTCCTACGATCAATATGAGCCAATAAAAAAAGAGCTTGGACCGTTGCTCCTGGAGCCACCGGAAGAGGCCTTTATGGAGCAAGTTATCGTCACGGGCAAGATCGCCAGCAAGGATGTCGATGCCGCTGCCGAGGTGGTCAGAGAGATCAGTGCAGGCAGATCAACCCTTGAAATTACAGACACGGACAGCGACGGCCCAGTGTAGCGCCTATGGATTCGGGGGAAGGGCCCTGAGAAAGGAACAGATATCGATATAATAATCAAGAAGCGAATCGTAGCCCTCGGGACAGGCGCCCCCAACAGGCAGTTGAAGATGAACCTGCCAATGATCCAAACCAAGGGTACCGAGGAAATTCCACACTCCCGCATCAGGAACTTCCATTCGGTCCAGGGACCAGCGTCGAATCGGATCGCAGGAAGAAAGGGAAGGAGCATCCATGCTGATGGTATTGACCAGGCCATCGTTCTCCCTCCATGCGGCATCCGTTCCTTCCCATAGGGAATCCTTCCCGCTTTCCGGGATACAAGAGCCGATGGATCGAGCCGTACTACGAAGAGGAAGCAGCATACCCGGTGCCGGTATCCATCGGTCACGCTTTTCATCATATTGGGTCCGACTGGTGGCAAGTGAAAAGTAATAGATACAAGGTAGGGACGGAGTTTCCCTGTTTATTTCTGCTGCGCCCTTTGGCGTAAGATCGTAAAAGCCGAAATCCTTTGTTTCCAACCATGCATTGTCTTTGATTACCCGCTCAAGAAAGGCGGAAAGGGTCTCTCCCGGTTCCGTTGCCCCCTTCCAATGCTCCAACTGCATATCAAAAACAGGATCATCCTGTTTATCACTCTGTAAGACGAGTAAAGAGGCAAAGAGCTTTATCATCCTCCCAGGATCGTGGTAACGATAGGTCAGGGTTGTTCCGTCATGAGGGGTGGATATGGTAAAAATCGAAGCGATCCACTCCCGATCGCCGAGCAGGTGTGCCAATACACGGGCGGTTTGTCCTCCCATGCTATGGCAGATCAGATGGACCTTGCGGGGGCTGCCGCTATCCGGATCGATCTCACCCCATTGTGGAAAAACACCCGGATAGTCCCGGCCCCATCGATTATGGCCGGCGGCGGCGGAATGGGCAGCACCATAGTCCACCATTCCCCCCTTGATGAAGGAATATAACTCACATGCCCGATCATGGAGGCTCGATACAGGGCCGACGGGGGCTACGTATACCGTATATCCCGCCTTTCGGAGCTCTTCTGCCAGATCTATGGTTCCACCCCAATGGTGGAAGCCGGAAAAAGGAAGCTCAACGTAACCCATGAAGCCGTACACAAGGACAATGGGGAAGTTGTTTCGTATAGGACGCCCGCTTGCTCTCATTTCCATATTCTCTTATCCTCATCACCATATAGCATAGGAGAATGATATGTCGACAATCAATCTCACCGTGTTTTTGGGAAATCCGGGCAAAATGTATGCAAAAACAAGGCACAATCTCGCCTGGATGGCAGCAGAAGCGATCCCTACTATTGCAAATCTTCGCTTTCAAAAAAAATTTCACGGAAGGTGGACCGACATAAAAACGGGTGCATATCGGGAAGTCCTCCTCTTTCCCGAGACCTATATGAATAAAAGCGGAGAGTCGGTATCGTCAGCCTGCTCCTTTTTTAAGATCGACCCCAAAAAGGAGGGGAGCAACCTTCTGGTCGTGCACGATGAGATAGAGCTTCCCTTTGGAACGGTCGAACTAAAACGCGGCGGCGGAACGGCGGGGCACAACGGTCTCCGCTCGATTAACCAGCAGACTGGCAGCGCCGATTTTCTCAGACTCAGGCTTGGGGTCGGCCGACCGCCACGAGGTGCTGTATCATCATGGGTCCTCTCCCGTTTTTCCGAAGACGAGGAGCTGTTGCTGCCGAAATTCCTCCAGGGAACGGCTTTACTCCTGGAGAAACTCTTTGCCGAAGGGCATGCAAGTATATCGGCTTTTAAAGAACAATTATTGTAGAATATCGTTGCCTCATTGAGGATTCCCCTGCATAATGTGTTCACCATAATGAAATAGGGGACAATAAAATGAACAAAAGAACCCTTGTCATCAATCCGGGTAGTTCGACAACAAAATTCGCCGTGTACGAAGGAACGGGAACCCTGTTTTCCCGCTCTATAGAGCATACGGCTGAAGAACTCGCTCCTTTTGAAGCCATCACCGATCAGTTTGAATTTCGTACAAATCTGATTTTGTCGGTCCTTCGTGAGGAAGGGATCGATCCGGCCGGGTTCGATGCAGTCATCGGTCGGGGAGGCCTTCTCAAACCGATCTGCGGCGGGGTCTGGGCTGTCAACGAACTTATGTTGCAGGATTTACGCATCGGGGTTTCAGGCCAGCATGCATGCAACCTCGGAGGAATCATGGCCTTCGAAATGGCGAAAAAATCGAAAGCCCCCGCTTTCATAGCCGATCCCGTGGTGGTAGACGAAATGTGTGATGAAGCACGTATTTCCGGTCACCCGGAGCTCCCCCGCCGGTCCATCTTTCATGCACTCAACCAGAAAGCAACAGCGAGAAGAGCCGCCGGCGAGATGGGGAAAAAATACGAAGAGTGTCGTCTCATTGTGGCCCATATAGGAGGAGGGATTTCCGTCGGCAGCCATGTAGAGGGTCGTGTCATCGACGTAAACAACGCTCTCAACGGTGAAGGCCCCTTCTCCACCGAACGCTCGGGAGGACTTCCGGTAGGACAGCTGGTGGATCTCTGTTTTTCGGGAACAAAAACCAAACAGGAAATTCAAAAAATGATCAAAGGCGGCGGCGGTTTTCAGGCCTACCTGGGAACGTCAAATGGGAAAGAGGTAGCAAACAGAGCGGCCGCCGGAGATGCCAAGGCGGATTTGCTTTTTCGAACCCTTGCCTACCAGGTTGCTAAAGAGATCGGAGCTCATGCAACGGTATTGGAAGGGCGGATCGACGGAATCGTTCTCACCGGAGGACTTGCCAACGACAAATGGCTTATGGAGATACTTCATAAAAGAATCAGTTTTCTCGGACGAATATTCATCTATCCGGGCGAAGATGAATTGGAAGCGTTGAGAGATGCAGGGTTGAGAGCCTTGACAGGAGAAAGCGAAGTTCAACAATATCAATAATATGAAGATAACTATTCTCACTACCGGCGGGACCATCGACAAAACCTATGATGAACACGCCGGTAGCCTGCGAAACGAACGGACGGTATTGGATACCATCCTGAAATCACTTAGACTTCCGGACCTTTTCATTCGTCATGTGGCCGTCATGAGTAAGGATTCTCTGGAGATGGTGGATGCCGACCGCGAATTAATCCTCCGGGAGGTTCGTGCCGCCCTCCCGGTCTCCGATGCAATCATCATCGTTCACGGGACAGATACCCTGTCGAAAACCGGAGAGTTCATTTACCAAAACATCCAGGATTCCACCATCCCCATTATCCTGACCGGTGCCATGCGGCCCTATGAATTTCGGGATTCCGATGCCCTCCAGAACATTACCGAAGCCCTCTTTGCCGCTAAGGTCGCGAGTCCGGGTATTTATGCAGTTATGCACAACAGACTTCTTTCGTTTCCCGGAGTGGTAAAGGATCGCACGAGCCTCACCTTTCGGACCCACGAGGAAATCGAGAAAATCTCGACGAACGAGACAAAAGTATAAAGCTATTCAAAAAGGAAACCTCCGTGTTGTATTCACACACTAAATCGGATATGCTTCATAAAAGGGGTTCATGATGGCATCGATGCTTGTTGAAGCGGAAATCTGGACGGTTGCACGAACCGATCAGGGAAACGCGGTTCTTGTCCGTCCCCTCGGAAGTGAAGTAGCCGTTCCGATTTTTATAGGGCAATTGGAAACTCAATCTATTCTCATCGGCCTGGGAAACGTCCCTATGCCGAGGCCATTGACACATGATTTATTCATTACCCTTCTAAAAAGTCTTTCGGTTGAAATAGATCGGGTTGAGATCACCAACCTCAACGAAGGAACCTTCTTTGCCCAACTCCTTCTGAAAAAGGAAGCAGCGGAAGAAATAACATTGGATGTGAGGCCTTCCGACGCATTGGGTATCGCCGTTCGGACAAAGTGTCCCATCTTCATTAGCGAAGCGGTTGTAGACGAGGCTGGTATTCCCATTACATCGATTACCGAACAGGCCGCTGAAGGCGGGGAAACAGCAGGAACGGAAAATGAACGCGAGACCCTCGAAAATGAGTTGAAACTTGCCGTAGAAAGCGAAAATTATGAAGAAGCTGCCCGCCTGCGAGATCTTCTGAAAGAACTGGACAACGAGCAGAACCGGAACAGCTAACCGCCCGAAGGAAGGAGCAGTTCCCATGAGTGTGGAAAAGTATAGGAAAGGTATGCCTATCTCGGTAAAGGCCCGTGAGCAATTTCGAATCGCAGACCTTTTCCCGGAACAAAAGGAAAAGGAAGGGAGAAGGGGAAAAGAGCCTGGAACCACCTATGCAGAAGCCCAGGAGATAGCTCGGCTACTCAACCGAAAGAATAAGGCCGATCGATATCCCGAGCATCGAGTCTCCACTGCTTCCGTCTTCGCCTTGGGACTCATCAGGACTTTCCAGTACATTATTATAAAGCTTTACTCGGAAAAAAACGGAGGAAAGGTTTCTCTTCGGCTGCTAAAACATCTTGCACAAAATCCCGGGAGAAAGGAGACCGAATCAACCCTCGCTTTTTTCGAAACGGAATTCTTCGATCCTTCGTACTCGGCAACGGCCGAAGGAGAAGAGATCGAAGAATTACTACTTCTCTGGCTGACAAATCAAAACAGAGCCGCCCGTTTTATGCGTGACCTTTTCAGCGACAGAGATCTCGAACGCCACACCTCCTATCAAGAGGTCATTGCCAGTTGTTACCTCTTTTTTAGTAAACTACAGGGCTTCGGTCCCGGAAATCTTCATCTCATGGATATGCTCAGAAGCCCGGCCATAAACTACCCGGATAACCTGCTTGCCCAGCTGGAATATATCAGGGATCATTGGGGGCCGCTTCTCGGCTCCTTTCTCGAGCTTCTCCTCCGAGGAATCGACTATCTAAAAGAAGAACAACGACCTTTTTTCCCGCCGGGACCAGGGCCAAGCCGTATCCCCATCTTCAGAAAGGGAAGCGAGGAATATGAGCGCTTTTCAAGTGATAGCCACTGGATGCCGGAAGTCGTTCTGATCGCAAAGAGCACGCTTGTGTGGCTTAACCAGCTCTCCCGGTTCTACCATCGTGAAATTCACAGGCTCGACCAGATTCCCGATCAGGAACTCGATGTTCTGGCAGAGCGAGGGTTCACCGCCCTTTGGCTCATTGGGCTATGGGAACGAAGCGATGCAAGTCGGAAAATAAAACAGCGGAGTGGGAACCAGGAAGCGGCAGCATCGGCTTACAGCCTGAAACGATACGAAATTGCCGAGGAGCTGGGGGGATGGGAGGCTCTGGATAATCTGCGGGAGCGGTGCCGGCAGAGAGGGATTCGCTTGGCCAGCGACATGGTTCCGAACCATACGGGGCTCGATTCCGACTGGCTCTTCGAACATCCCGAGTGGTTCATCCAGTGCGATACTCCTCCTTTTCCGGGTTATACCTATAGCGGAGCAAGCGTCGTGGATCATCCCGATATCGAGGTTCATCTCGAGGATCATTACTGGGATAGAAGCGATGCCGCCGTAACCTTCCAGTATGTTGATCGACGCTCAGGAAGTTGTCGCTATATCTATCATGGTAACGACGGAACAAGCATGCCGTGGAACGATACAGCACAGCTCGATTATCTCAACCCCCATGTCAGGGAGGTGGTGATTCAGACCATTCTGCATGTGGCTCGCAACTTTCCCATCATCAGGTTTGACGCCGCCATGACCCTTGCAAAGAAGCACATTCAACGGCTTTGGTATCCCCAGCCGGGGCACGGCGGCGATATTCCAAGCCGCAGCCGATTCGGGATCGATGAGGCGGAATTTCATGAACGGATTCCCGAGGAATTTTGGAGAGAGGTAGTGGACAGGGTTGCGGCCGAGGTACCCGATACCCTTCTCCTTGCCGAGGCATTTTGGATGATGGAGGGCTACTTCGTTCGAACCCTCGGTATGCATAGAGTCTATAACAGCGCATTCATGAACATGCTCAAGAATGAAGAAAACGCAAAGTATCGACAAACCATAAAAAACACCCTTGAGTACGATCCGGAAATTCTCAAGCGCTTTGTCAATTTTATGAACAATCCGGATGAAGATACCGCCTACGCTCAGTTCGGCGACGGCGACAAGTATTTCGGTGTCTGCACCATGATGACTGCTATGCCGGGCCTGCCCATGTTCGGGCACGGACAGATCGAAGGGTTTCGTGAAAAATACGGCATGGAATTTCGGAAAGCGTACCTCAGTGAAGAACCGGACAGAATGCTTATCGAACGCCACGAGCGGGAGATTTTCCCTCTCACCAGAATCCGCAGCCTCTTTGCCGAAGTAGAGCACTTCAATTTTTACGATTTCCACGAAACGGAGGGGCGGGTCAATGAAAATGTTTTTGTATGGTCGAATAAAAAGGGAGAAGAACGAGCAATTGTCGCATACAACAACTGTTATCAATCAACCACCGGAAGTTTTTCGGAATCGGTCCCGGTCAACCGTCGTCGAGAAAACGGAAGGAAAGAGCTGGTAACGGGCTCCCTTGCCGCAAATCTCGGCTATAAAAGCGGCGACAACTGGTTTCTTATCTTTCAGGAGCAGAGATCGGGACTCTGGTTCATCAGAGAGAATGAAAATCTCTTCGGTAAGGGATTCGGTCTGATTCTTGCAGGATATCAGAGCCAGCTCTTCTTTAACTTTCGGGAAGTATACGATAGGTTAGGCATATACCGTTATCTTTGCGAAAAGCTGGGCGGAAGCGGAACAGAGGATATAGAACGAATGGAGAAAGAGCTGCGCGCGGCACCGGCAAGAGAGCCTTTCCGGCGTCTTCTTTCAAAAGAACGTATTGCACAGGTTGAAGCCTCCTTTCGAAACGGAAACTCCAGCCTGCTTATGCTTCTTGACGAGACGATCGAAGACTACCGTGCTTTCCTGACGGGATGCAGGCAGGTCGGATACGGGGACGCTATCACTGCGGCAGAGGAAGAGTATCGGGACCAGATGATCAGACTTGATCTTCTGCTTACCTGCAAGACCGAAGAGGAGCAGTCCCTGCCACCAGGGGCCGAGGGATACCTGCTGCGGGGGCTTTCCATTGCACCGGAAGCAGCCGTTGTTCTCTATGCAAAGGCACTTCTTACCCCTCTTTGGCGCCTTTTCGACAGCAAGGCGGAAAAGGCCGGAACCTTTGCACTCTGCGATGCGGCCGAGGCAATTGAGGATCTGCTTCTTCCCGAACTCTTCGATGAAGCGCTGCTGGCGGTAGGAGTTGCCGAGCCGTTCCTGCCAGAACTCAGGCTCCTTATTTCCCTGTTGCCGCGATTGGAAAACTGGACGAGCCTCACCCTGCAAGGATCCCCTGCGGAGCGACTCAAACAGATACTCTCGATACCGGAAGTGGCCCGGTACTGCGGCATTAACGAATACGAAGGAATCCGCTGGTACGGAGGGGAGAGCCTCCAACAACTCTTCTGGTATCTTGCCGTTCTGGCAATGTCCGACGACAGAGCCCTGGGATATGAGATAGTACGTCGCTGGCATGTGGCGGAAGAAGAAGCCGACTACCGCCTTGATCAGCTTTTTGAGCTGCTGGAAAATCAGGCCTCGTAGATTTTACGGGCAATAGGCATCCTACGTCCCGTGCCGAAGGCCCGGGGGCTTACTTTCAAAACAGGCGGTGCCTGCCGTCGTTTGTACTCATTTTTTCCCACAAGGGAAAGAATTTGCCCCACCTGTTCGCGGTCGAATCCCGCCCTGGCAATCTCATCGGCGCTCTCATTCTTCAACAAATAGTGGAATAGGATTCCGTCGAGTACCTCATAAGGAGGGAGAGAATCCTCGTCCTTCTGATCCTCCCGCAATTCTGCAGAAGGAGGCTTGCTGATGATTGCCTGGGGAATGATTTCATCACCACCGTTTTCTATCGACCTCTCGTTGATGTGCTTACAGAGGGCAAAGACCTCCACCTTGAAAAGATCGCCTATGACCGAAAGGCCGCCGCACATATCGCCGTACAATGTGCAGTAACCGGTGGCAAGTTCCGATTTGTTTCCGGTGGTCAAAAGGAGCGAGCCCCATTTGTTGGAGTAGGCCATCATCAAAAGTCCGCGAATTCTCGCCTGTACATTCTCCTCTGTGACATCCGGCTGTCGACCGGCAAAATGGGGCGTAAGGGAATCAAGAGAAGATACAAACATAGGCTCGATAGGAATGGTCTCCAATGAGATGCCGAGGTTGTCGGCCAGTTTCCGGGCATCGCTTAGGCTTCCCTCGCTTGAATAGCGGCTGGGCATGGCAAAAACCCTTACCTGCTCCCGTCCTAGGGCCTCCACCGCAAGGGTTGCAACCAGGGCCGAATCTATCCCGCCGGAAAGTCCCAAATGGACCCGGGAAAAGCCGCATTTTTCTACGTAGTCCCGAATTCCGAGAACCAGGGCACGACGAACCGCTTCCATCCCCTCCTCCGGCAGAGCAAGTGAAGAGGAAACCGAGGAATCAGGATCGATAAAGCTGAGATCTTCCTCCCAGGATGGAGAAATATGGCAAAGCCTGCCGTCCGGTGAAACAAGCATGGAAGCACCGTCGAAAATCAGATTATCATTTCCCCCTACCATATTTACATAGACAACAGGGACATCTCCCATGCTCCCGATCCGGGACAAAAGACGATACCGGACTCCAAGCTTTCCATTGTAGTAGGGGCTTGCCGAAGGAGATATGATCATGTCGGCACCGGCATCAAGGAGTTCGGCTACGGGATCAACAGGATACCGGGTGCCGGCGGCCTCCTCGGTTTCCCACCAGATATCCTCACAAATAGCAAAACCGATATTACGCCCCATGAAGGAAAAAACCCTTCGCGTGGAGGCCGGTTCAAAATAGCGGGCCTCATCAAAAACATCGTAGGTCGGGAGCAGACTCTTTGCCTGGCTAAAGATAACCTCTCCGTCGCGGATCACCGATACACAATTGCGCAAGCCCTTTCCCGCCTCGTTGTTTACCGAAACATAACCGACAGCGACAGCGATCCCCCTGGGCAAATCACGTTGAAGGATGCGGAGAGAGTGAATATTTTCCCGAGAAAAACTGGCATAGTCCAACAGATCCATCGGAGGATATCCGCAAAGGCTCAATTCCGGGGTAATCAGCAAATCGCTCCCCTGACCGGCCGCCTTTTCGGCGTAGTCCACGATCTTTTTCCGGTTACCGGAAAAATCCCCAATCACCGCATTCATCTGTCCAAGAGCTATCTTCATCTCATGCGCCTCCTCTCGTGGCTCAGCAATCATGGATTTAGGGTACCACAAGGTCTCTTTCTGTTTCAACGTTCCGACTTGGGGATCGGCACTAACTTGACCCGGCCGACATCGAACGGCTACTATAGAAGCATGGGTAAGCGGGTGCTCATCACCGGGAAAACAACAAAGCTGGGAAATCTTCTCGTCGAACACTATCTTTCACAGGGATGGCAGGTCGTTGCGACGGTCAAGCAGGATGAAGAAAAGCGGAATGATACGGAGATCGATTCGAACCTCCTCATCAGGACCTGGAACCGCAGAAGTCCTCTGGCCGCAAAAAATGTTTTGCTTGGCGGCATCAATCACTTCGGCGGCATAGACGAGGCAATCATCATCTTCCCTGTAGACGGAGAAAACAGACCGCTCCACGAACTACCATCGGCCGCAATAGAGGCCGCCGTCGACGGACAGATTAAAAGTCAGCTTTTTATGGTGAAGGAGGTGCTCGCCTACTTTCAAAAGGAAAAAAGTGGTCAACTTTCCCTTGTCAGGCATAACGAAGGAGCAGAGGTCTTGCCGCCTTTGGATGCCGTTTGCTCAGGCAGCTTCCAGGCTCTTTCAAGAAGTCTTTTTACCTTTTATCAAAACGAAGAGGTGCGCATAAATAGCTTTGAGTCATCGACAGGAGATACAAAGGGGTTTGTCGATTTTTTCATAAAGACCCTGGACGAGAAGGCAAGAGATCAGCATGGGAAAATGTATAGATTCCATGACAAGGGTGTTTTGGGAGCTCTCGGCAGAAATTTACGGAAATAGTTCCATGATTGACCTATAAGCAGCGCTTGAGGTAATCTCTTCGCATGAAGATCTGGTTAAAATATTTATTTGCGATCATTCTCGGTACGGTGGCTGCTCTTTTTCTTCCGGAATCGTTTCTCGCCGTTCTGAGTTCTTTTCTGCCGAAGGCCATAGGGATCATTACAAGAATAGGTATCTATCTTTTTTTACCCCTACTTTTTTTCGGGTTGGCTTATGCTGTATACAAACTTCAGTACGAACGAAGGTTTTTTCCTGTTTTACTGAAGACCCTCTTGGTAATTGTCGCCTCCGGTTTGCTGCTCACCCTTGTCGGAGTGGCTACGGTACTCCTTTTCAGTCCCGACCGTATCCCGGTTATCATCGAAAGCGAAAAAGCCTTCTCCCTTCCCGGCGCCATGGATCTCCTGGAAGCGGCCTTTCCTCCCAATCTTTTTTCGATTTTCGGCGGAGAAAGCCCTTATTTGCTCTCTTTCATCGTATTGGGTCTGCTGCTCGGCTTCGGTTTTACCTTTGACCGGGTTCTGACACGACCGGCAGTACAGTTATTCGACAGCCTTTCCCGTATTTTCTTTCACCTTGCGCGGCTTTTTGTTGAGCTTCTCAGCATCGGTATGCTTTTCTTTGCAGCCGGGTATACCATCACCATGGTTTCAACCCCTGAGTTGGCCCTCTTCTCTCAACTGTTCCTGCTTCTGACCGTCGACACCATCATCGTTCTTTTGGGAATTTACCCCTTGCTAATCTTCCTGCTGACCAGAGAACGTAATCCCTATCGCTTTCTCTACGGATTGACCGCACCGATGCTGGCCGCCTTCCTATCCGGCAGCGATCGTTTTTCCTATATCAATCTGGCAAACCATGTAAAGGCCAATCTGGGCATTCCCCGTCCGGTAGGGGCTGTCACCCTTCCCCTCTTTACGCTTTTGGGGAAAGCCGGAACCGCGATGGTTTCCTCTGTCGGCTTTATCGTGCTCCTCAGCTCCTATTCGAGCCTCGGCATAAAGTTTTCAGAAGTCGTTTGGATCATCCTCTTCAGCTTCGGGGCATCTTTTCTGGCTGCATCGGCCCCCCAGGCCGGGGTATTAACCGTCATTGCCATGATGTGCACCCATTACGGGAAGGGGATAGAAGAGGCATATCTTATCCTACTTCCGGCACTCCCCATACTCATGAGCTTTTCCGCTCTTATCGATACCGTCACGGCAGGGCTTGGAACCGTCGTCGTCGCCAAAGGGGAATCCGGAACGAAAGAAGTGCAGCTGAAAGATTTTATTTAAGCACGGTAATCTCGGCTCGGTGATCAGAAACGGTAGCCAACCCTAAAAGCAATTTTCAGGCGATCGTAAAAAGGGAGGTCCTCACCATCCCAGAAACGATGAAGGGGGAGGTAACTTTTCAGATTGAAAAGCAGGGGATGAGTATCGTGGAGTATGACAGTCCAGTGCCAGCCAACTCCGGGGAGAAAGAATTTTCCGCTGTCGTACAAGTCGGAAACGAGAGAAGAGCTCTCGTCCTCATTCTCCCAGACCACAATAGGGACGGGAAGATCAAAAGAAAGAGAAAGTTCAGGTCCGGTCACGAAGCTTTTGCGCTTTATCATATCGAATCGAAACGATGAATCGATAATGATCTCGACAGCGGTGATATCACGCTGTTCAAGCTCTGCCGGGATCGCCGATTCCTCGGATTCATCGTAGAGGTACCACGCCTTGTAAAGGGTCAGGGCAGGGACAAATGAGAAGGGCCCATCTCCCAGTCGCAGAGGAACTCCGATCGTCAGGCTTGGATAGATCGGGGAGGGAGCTCCTGCATCGCTTCGACTATTTCCGGTCCAAATACCTCCGCCAAAAAATTCGATCCCTTCCATATGAGGAGAAGCCGAAATCGACGACACGGCAACTGTACAAAGAATAGAAAAAAGCGCAAAAAAATGAAACGTAGACCTCATGATATCAAAAGTATAACACGAGGCCCTCTGATTTGCTCAATAAGATCAATAAGAGCGGGCATAGACTGCAATTTTATCGGCAGGCTTTCCACAGCGGGGGCAGACCGCCCCTTTTAGTTCCGGCTGTTCAAAGGGGATAAGTCTAATGGTAGCCTTTGTTTCCTCTTTGATCGCAGCTTCGCACCCGGCATCTCCACACCAGGGCATTCGGATAAAACCGCCCTCACCGTCGAAGATCTCCTTAAAGCGATCGTAGCTATCGACATCGTAGGTATGTGTCTCTCTATTTTCAAGGGCCCTCTGAAAAAGATCCACCTGCATTGATTCAAGTAATTCTTTCACTCTCGCGGGTACGGTTTCGATATCGACGATCTCTTTCTCACCGTTATCGCGGCGAACAAGCACAGCTTTACCGTTTTCCATATCCCTGGGACCAAGCTCTATCCGGACGGGACAACCCAACATCTCCCATTCGGCGAATTTCCATCCGGGACTGTTGGAATCATCGGCATCAAGCTTGACCCGGAACTCATCCTTCATGCGATCGTAGAGCTTACGGGCATACCCCACAACCTCTTCTTTATTTTTGTTGCGAAAAATCGGTATTATGACCGTTTCGATGGGAGCCAACTTAGGAGGAACGACAAGACCCTTGTCATCGGAATGGGTCATAATCAAGGCACCGACCAAACGTGTGGAAACTCCCCAACTGGTTGCCCACACATACTCAAGACTACCAGCATCGTTCTGAAAGGTAACGTCGAAGGCCTTTGCAAAATTCTGCCCGAGGAAGTGGCTGGTCCCTGCCTGCAAGGCCTTGTGGTCCTGCATCATCGCCTCGATGGCATAGGTGTCGATGGCTCCGGCAAACTTCTCACTGGGGCTTTTCACACCGGTCAGGACCGGGATGGCCATCCACTTTTCGGCAAACTCCTTGTAGACGTTCAGCATCCTGACCGTCTCTTCCCGTGCTTCCTTCTCGGTAGCATGAGCAGTATGCCCCTCCTGCCAGAGGAATTCGGAGGTCCTGAGAAAAAGCCGTGTTCGCTTTTCCCATCGCAGGACATTAGCCCATTGATTAATCAAAAGCGGAAGATCCCTGTAGGACTGGATCCACTTTTTATACATACTCCAGATAATCGTCTCGGAAGTAGGACGAATGACCAGCGGCTCTTCAAGCTCCTCTCCCCCGGCATGGGTCACTACCGCCAGCTCAGGACTGAAACCTTCGACGTGTTCCGCTTCCTTTTTAATGAAGCTTTCGGGAATAAGCAACGGGAAATAGGCATTCGTATGCCCCGTTGCCTTAAACATATCATCAAGGTTTCGCTGGATAGCTTCCCATAAGGCATAGCCATGCGGCCGGATGACCATGGAGCCCTTTACCGGGGAGTAGTCGGCAAGTTTTGCATTGAGAATGATGTCCACATACCACTGTGAATAGTTTTCGCTTCTTGGGGTGATTTTCTCGGCCATTGAAACCTCTTTTCCTATGATCAGATCAAAATTGACTTGCGAAAGATATTGTACAGACAGAAAAAGAGCGGGTCAAGAAGACCCGCTCCATGAACACAATAACAGGAACCGCACTCCTTCTACCAGCGCAGGGTCTCCACCATATAACGAATATTGTTTCCACTACCGTCGACCTCGTCCCGTTCCACGACAAAGACGAGTCCCTTCTCGTCGGGAGAGAAAAAGACCTCTTTAATCCGGTATTCCAACACGTCCTTCCGTTTGAAATCGGGATGCCCAACCTGATACGTCCTGCTTTTCCCCGCGGCATCGGTAATCATTACCGATATATGGAACGATGAGGATACATTCGTCCCCTCACCATAGCGATGCTGGATAAGATCGACAGAAAAGCTGTCGCCTCGCTGAAAGTCACGAAACTCAAGTCGGTCCTGCGGCTCTGCTCCATTGAGCAAAAGATAGACCATCCGTCCGGTGGCCAGATGATTGAATTTGTATTTGGAAACGATGGGAGCAAACTCCCGAAGTACCATATAAAGGGCTCCGGAACCATCCTGGCCCGGAAAGATTTCGTCAGAATAGACCTTTTTGAGAACACCACCAGAAAGATAACTGTTTTTTGCCACATCGACTGCATAGAGCTCCGCATAGGCCCTGGTTTCATCAGAAAGAATACCGTACTGCCCGAAAAGCAGATATCGGGAGTCATCAGAAAAGCCTAGGTTTTCAAAGACTGCAACATCTCCGGCGAAAGCCCCGCTACAGGCAAGGGTAAGCAGAAACGCTGCCAACAGTGCTCGTTTATGCATTGTACACATCCTCCCGTTATTACTATTAGTATCGTCTGAGAATCTTGACGACTGAAGCTTTTTCTCTGCAAATCGAAATCTAACTGGTATCTGTGGATGGGAATTATTATTCTGTAGCTATGAGCTCACCTCGCCATTATACAATATGTATCGGCAGCAGAAAGCCGATACGAAGTTTACCCGCAGATTTCCTTTCTCTTACCATCGACAGCTCCCTTCTGCTGGGCGGCCATTGGTGGGGAAAAAGCCGATCATTCGCAAAAGGAGTCTCCGGTGAGCAGGTGGAGCCCCTTGACCTTGAACATTCACAACTTATTGCCTACGCAGCACAGCTCGCCCCTGCCATGTTACGGATCGGAGGAACCGAAGCGGATTGGGTCAGATATAAGATGGGAAAAAAGGCACTTCGGAAGCTAAGGGGAACCAAGACGGCCAGCCGCCGGGAAGGAAATAGCAACGAGCGGCCCGCTTATGAATTGGTACTCAAAAAGGGAGTATGGAAGCGATTAAACCGTTTTATCAAGGAATCGGGTTTTGATCTCCTCTTTACGTTAAGTGCCGGGCCCGCCGATAGGGATGCAAGTGGAGCCTGGAGGTCTGATAACGCCATGCGACTGGTGGCCTATTCGGTGCGAAAAGGATTCCGCGTTGCGGCTTGGGAATTCGGCAATGAGGTAAACGGCTTTCCGTTTCTTTACGGGCCGAGAAAGCGGGTTTCGGCATCCCAGTATTCTCGTGACTTTGAATATTTTTCGGAAAGTGTGAAGCATATTGATCCGCAGGCCAAGATCATCGGACCCGCTTCGGCAATATGGCCGATCATCGGGGAACCCAACCCCATCATAAAAAAACTCTGTGCATCTCCTGCGGCGCGACACCTATATGCGGTTTCCTGGCACTATTATCCCCAACAGTCCCACCACGGACCGATAGCCGTCAGGAGAGCCGGAACTTACCGGATGCTTTCTCCCGGAAACCTTAACGACATAGTACGCTGGAACCGAAATATACAAAAATACCTAACAAAAAGCAGAGAGCGCTCTACAAACACGGAGAACTGGCTGACAGAGACCGCCCATGCTCTCTACGGAGGGGAACCGGGCCTTTCAGACAGCTTTGTTTCCACCCTTTGGTGGCTTGATGAGCTGGGACTTTTAGCGCGAAACGGAGTGGACAAGGTCTTCCGCCAATCGCTCATCGGAGCACGATACGGGCTCCTGGATCAGGAGAGTATGAAACCGAAGCCCGACTATTACGCCTCCTTTCTCTGGAAAAAGCTCATGGGAAACCTCGTTCTCGAAACGGGTACGACCATTGGCACCAATAAGAAATTACGTTATTACCGTCACACCACGGGGGCTTATTTCGCAGGAAGCGCTGCCGAGGTTCTGCTCCTTATCAACCTCAACAGGAAGGCATCGGCACATGTCGAAATAACCGCAACCAATGCATCCTTTTCCGTAGGCCACACAATTCTTTTGCAGGCAGATGGAGGCTTCACTTCAAAAAGCATGCTTGTAAACGGAGTTCCTGTGGAAGATGATTTGGTCTTTTACTGGGGAACCCAAAAGGTGATGAAAAAATACAAAATCAGTGGAAAGAAGAATGAACAAGTGACAAAAGAGCTCTTGCTGCCTCCTCTTTCTGCTCTTTTCTACCTCTTTGCACGGTCTGAAAATTGACAGATCAACGCCGACGCAATATGGTATGAGCGATGATCTCGAGGCGAAATAGTTTACAAATTTTCGGTCTGCTCATTTCGATACTACTCACAGGTGTGGGGGTATATGGAATACTTCTTCAGTTTCGCACGGGAACGACAGTAGGGGATGAGCTGGTCCGACAAATTCTTCTGCTGGGAGAAGGAGTTTTCGCCATTATCGGCTCGCTCTTTTTGATGCTTTTTTTTAGGAATACACCAAGCCCCGGCGTTCTTTTTTTCATTCTTGCCGTACAAGCAACCGCCTTCGGCGCGCTCAGGCCCCTATCCGCCGCACTTTTCTCGCTCAATTATTCATATCAGATACCTGCCGCAATAACACGTGCCTTTTACTTCGGACGCTTTCTTTCGATTCTTGCCCTCTTTATCTCCGGCCTTTTCGCGGCAGGCCTTGCACTCCAGCGACGGGCCATCATGTTCGGCTCGGCCTTCTTCATCGCCCTTATTCTTGCAGCGGTTTTGCCTGTGGATATATCGGAATACACCCCGCAACTGCTTTTTTCCATCGGAGCACGCAGCAGCATGCTTCTTGGCTACGGGGCCATCGCCGTGCTCTCGACGGCAAACTATCTCATAGCAGCCTTACATCAGGGGAATCGAAACTATTACCTGGTTGCCTGCGGGGTGTTGTTCATGATCATAGGGAAGGAACTTGTCTATCGATCCGTCGCTCCGGGAATAGCGGGAATAGGTCTTCTCTGCATGATCGCAGGTGCTTATCTATTCGGCAGCAGAACGCATACCATATATCTCTGGCTTTAAAGAAGAAGCGCTATATCCCCACACCGACAAGCCAGGCAATAAAGCCGGTTCCGATTGGAAGTATGAGATTGTCGAGATCCCCGGAAATAGACATTTCAAGGAGTGTGGCGGCGATGGCGATGAAGACGGATTGTTCGATATTACCGCTTACCGAAAGCGATGAAAAGAAAACCGCGAGAAGGCAAGCAAAACTACCGGCAAAGGTCTTCCCCTCGGTAAAGGGAACCCTCACCCGTCCGTAAAGTCTTCCAAAAAGGCTACTAAAACCATCCCCAAAAGCAAGGGCATAGACAGCAATGGCGGCAACCTGCGAGGGATACAGCAAAAGCGTCATCATTGCCCCCAAGGCAAGGGTTACCGGCCCGAAAACAAAGGCACTGTCGTTGCGATTTCGATTGGCGGCTTCGGTAATGGTGGAGATCAGAAATATCTTTTTTCCATTGACTCGCAAGATTTCGGCAACAGAATATGCGACAACGGAAGCAGCCAGAAGGGCCATGGTTAAACCAATATTAATCCTTGCAAAGGCCGGGACAAAAGCAACCATCATATGAATACTTTTTCGGATAATTTCCGTTCGTATCTTTTCGGTATCGCCTTGGAATGTTGTACGCATAGTTTTCACTTCTTTCTTTATTTTGCACGTTTCATGCCAAAAAGACAAGTCAAATATCTTTTTATATAACTATTTATCACACAAATAGTAAGCTTGCCGCAACAGTTCGACAGAATTCTAAAACGGAAGAGTGTCTACTTTTTCATACACTCTTCCGTAGTAAAAAAGCTACGATTATGTCGATGTCGTATGAGAAACAATGGCCTCCACATCAAGAAGAAGTTTTACCGAGTCTCCGACCTTCCCAAGTCCGGAAACAAAACGGCGGGAAGTACCACCCTCACTCTTATAGTCAGGCGGAGGATCGATGCTCCCATCGGGAATATCGATTACCTCGGAAACCGTGTCGACGATAAAACCGATGGAACTCTCCCCGACGTTAACAATAATAACACAGGTACGATCATCATATTCCCGGAAAGTCATACCAAAACGCAAGCGAAGATCGATAACAGGAATGACCTGGCCGCGAAGGTTGATCACTCCCCGGACATACTCTTCCATATCAGGTACTTCGGTGATTTTTTGCATCTCAATGATGTCGGTGACAAAGCGAATATCTATTCCGTAGAGTTCGTTCCCTATCTTGGAGAGAAGATACTTATTCGCAACAATATCGTCTTCTTCATCAATCATGACATCTCCGGATCCAGAAACTTGATCGCTCATCCTCTTCTCCTTCAAAACCGATCGAAATCATCATCGTCCAGTTTGATGACATCCTCGGGACTTACCGGTGCGATACCTGTTTCAAACTCTTCCCGTGGATGCTCTTTTACAGTCCGCTCCTTTAAGGGACGAGGGACACGACGTCCTCCGGGAGCGGGGAGGGAACGGCTTCCGGAAGAACGCAAACCCGAGACATACCGGTCGTCGAGAATGAACTGACGAATAAGACCCTGCAGCTGCTGAGCCTGTCCGGCAAGTTCCTCGGAAGCCGAGGCACTCTCCTCGGCACTAGCCGTATTACTCTGGGTAACCTGATCAATCTGATCCAATCCTTCTGAAATTTGATCAATCGCCTGAGCCTGCTCACGACTTGCGGTCGCAATCTCTTCGAGAAAATCGGCAACCTTCCCAGCCCCGTCGACAATAGATTCAAGCTGGCCGGCTGTTGTCCCGACTGCCGCATTACCAAGTTCGATATTCCGTATCGATTCCTCAACCATGGAAGTAGTTTCCTGAACCGCACTTGCACTGCGGACCGCAAGATTTCGAACCTCTTCTGCAACAACGGCAAACCCCTTGCCGTACTTACCGGCACGGGCAGCCTCGACATTGGCATTAAGAGCAAGCAAATTGATCTGGAATGCGATATCGTCTATTACCTTCACAACCTTTTTGATCTGATCGCTGGAGACGTTGATCTTGGCCATCGCTTCCTTCAAGTCCATCATCTGGCTGTTACCGTTCTTTGCATCAGACGCGGCTTTCTTTGCCAAAGCGTTCGCTTCGGTAGCATTCTCCGCATTCTGACGAGCTTGGCTATTGATCTCGGTAGCACTTGACGAGACCTCTTCAAGACTGCTGGCCTGTTCGGTTGCTCCCTGGCTAAGACTTTGACTTGCCTGACTTACCTGGTCCGCTCCCGCAGTTACCTGCTCAACGGCCATATGAACCTGGCCAAGCAAATCGTTCAGGCTCTTTTTCATGCGGAGCATTGATTCTCCCAAGCCATCCTTTTCCGAAGCCTTTTTAACATCTACCGACAGGTCCCCATCCGCAATGCGTTCAAGCACCCTCGCCTTATCCTGAAGGGCCATCTGCATCTCCCGCATGGCCTCAGCCAACTGGCCGACCTCATCTTTCTGGCGTATCGACAGCTCGATGCTGAGGTCTCCAAGGCTGATGGCCTTGGCAAAATTTACTCCAAGCCGCATGGGGACGGTAATCGCCTGAGTAAGGCCGAGGCCGAGAATGAGAGCAAGAAGGGTGGCAACCACCATGCCGATGATGGTAAAACGAATTGCCTGACCGCTGTTCAATATGGCTTGATCGACCGTATTCGCAGCAAGGTCGCTGTTATACGAAACGACCCAGCCGAGGGCATCAACAAAAGAACGTTGAACGTTTGCAGCATCCCCCATTGCGATGAGATTCATCTCATCGTAAAGATGGACAATTCGATCTGCCTCGCCGAGCATCTGATTAAGCAACTCAAATAGCTTTGTTGCATTTCGAACCACTTTATCCTGATAAAGGGCAAAAGCCGTATCCCGATCTCCCCGGCTCAGAGCGTCCTGAACCTCGCTAATCCCCTCATGAAAGGCATCGTGGTATTTGGGGGCCTCCTTTAGAACCCGCAGCAAAACAGGATTATCGGTTTTGAAGGTTAAAAAGAACTGACCCAAATCACAACTTTCCGCATCATTTCCGCCGGTAAAAACCGTATTGGAACCGATGGCGGCAATCGCCTGTTCCATCAGCACATGATGATCGTTTATTAATTCCAGAACGGTACTCTTGAAGGAATCGGGATTTATGATTCCTGATTCTTCCACCTTTCCTGAAAAATCGACTATGGAGTCATTGAGATCGGTCAGTTCGCCAAGCAGCCTTGTAGCTTCCGTCCATTTACGGCTCTCTTCACTGGCTTTTGGAAATTTTTCGTATACGGCACGATACTCTCCGTAATTGGCTCTTGCCGAATCGATATTGTCGTACTGTCGCTGACGATCATCGAGCGTCAATCGAGAGCTGAGAAGGGTACGAACGGAGCCTCGAATGTTCCGAACTTCATTCTCCATCCTGAGAAGCGACTCCACCGCAGGAAGCCGCCCCTGGCCTATATCACTTATAAAAACATTCAGCCGCCGCAGACCGATCATTCCGACTAGCCCGACCACCAGCACAAGGAGCGCAACAATGAAAAAGGCTCCTACGAGCTTCACTCCCATTCTGATATTTTTCAGCATCGAGATAACCCCCAAAGCGTTTTTAATCTAAACTGTTGAGGTAAAGTATAAAGGAAAGCAGAGGGGAATAGCAAACAGGAAAAGCCGAATCACGGAAGGAAAAAAACGTGATTCGGCTGTATTGTTTTTCTAAAGCCCGATAAAAGTGGCGGTCTTGTCTACGAGGGAACGGAGAGCTGCTGCTGCAGGTCCGGTATCGGGAAGAGAGAGGTATGAACGGCCACTATCTTCCGCATTCATCAAAAGAGGATCGATGGGAATTTTTCCAAGAAAAGGCACCCCCATCTCTTTAGCTGCCCTCTCTCCTCCCCCACTTCCGAAAAGCTGGTGTTCGGTACCACAATTCGGGCAGATAAAACCACTCATGTTTTCAACGATGCCGATAAGAGGAAGGTTAAGCTGTTTGGCGAAATTCACACTTTTTCGGCTGTCTAAAATCGCCACCTCTTGAGGCGTCGTAACAACGATTGCACCGTCAAGTTCAGGGATCATCTGGGCAACCGTAAGAGGCTCATCTCCGGTTCCAGGCGGGGTGTCGATGACCAGAAGATCGAGATCTCCCCATTCGACATCGGCAAGGAACTGCCGAATGACTCCTATCTTTACCGGGCCGCGCCAGATGATGGGAGCATCGACATCATGGCCGGCCATGGCGAGACTGACGGCTACAAGATTTTTCGTTACCGCAAAGGGTTCGATACCTTCGTCGTAGGCAATCAGTTTTGCATCATCAACACCAAGCATCTTCGGTATATTTGGACCGTGAAGATCGGTGTCGAGAATCCCAACCTTCACACCTCTGGATGCCATTTCAAGGGCAAGGTTGGCAGAAACCGAGCTTTTGCCGACACCTCCCTTGCCGCTCATAACCAGGACCTTATGTTTGATCCCGCTCATACGTTTTTTTAAGCGCTCATTTTGCGCTTTTTGTTCTTCGGACGGAGGGAATGCCATATCGTCTCCTTTACTCTGTTGTTTCGTTTGTTTTATTTATCAACCGACCGCTGATGATACCACATCAAGACCGACCATGTTGAGCGCATTTGCAACCAGTGCACGAAGTTTATCGGCCGTCGCATCCTCCAAAAGCGAAAAGGGATCGACAAGACGAGCCGAAGCCTCCGCTGCCATGCGGTCGTAGGGGAAATCACCAATCCAGCGATACCCTTTTTCATCACACAGAATCCGGGCTTTCTTTACAATCTCGGGATTAAGGTCGCTTTTGTTTACAAGAACACCTATGGGGGTTCCGAAAGTGCTTGCAACCTCAGCTGCCCGCTGAAGGTCGTGAAGAGCCGTGGTAGTCGCCTCGGTAACAAGTAGTATCGCATCCGTATCCGAGGCGGCGGCAAGTACAGGACAGCCGGTCCCCGGAGGACCGTCGATCAGAATAAGCGAAGCGCCGATCCGTTCAGCTTCCTGCTCTGCGACACTTCTTACCTGATGGACCAATTTACCTGAATTCTCGCCACCGGCTTGTAATTCAGCGTGGATAAGAGGGCCCTCCTGAGTATCTGTGACAAACCACTGCCCGGCTATCTCCTCCTCCAGAGTAAAAGCCGAACTGGGACAGACGAGGGTGCACACTCCGCAACCTTCGCAGCCGACGGGATCCACCTGCGCTACAGAATTCTCCATGTGTATGGCATCAAATCTGCAAGATGAAATGCACTTGCCGCAACCGGTACAGAGCCCGGCATCAACCACTGCACGCTCTCCACCGAAGAAGCTTTCCTGCCTCCTTGAGGCTGCTGGAACAGCTCCTCCAAGGGCAAGAGCAAGATTCGCCGCGTCCACGTCGCAGTCGGCAAAAACACTTCTTCCGGAAACGAGAGAAGCGATAGCCGAAGTAAAGAAGGTCTTTCCGGTTCCTCCCTTCCCACTGATGACAACTATGCGTTTTGCTTTTTCATGTTTCATGTTTTTTGCTCGATACGGGTTTGTAAAAAAGCGATAAGATGGCCGACAACCTGTTCTACCGCCTGACGAAAAGCAGGCACCTCAAGGATCGGATGTACTCCACGGGCATAGGATTCGGCAACCTTTCGGTCAAAGGGAACACGGCCAATGATATCAATACCTTTTCGCCGGCATACCGCTTCGGCCTCTCCTCCGCCCAGATCGGCCCGGTTGATAAGAGCCAGGACCGGGAGGTCCATCTCTTCGAGAGTCGAAATGGCCTTCTCCAAATCATGTGCACCAAAGGGGGTATTTTCCGCAACCATAAGTACGAGATCCGCATTTTTAACAGCATTTGCCATCGGACAACTGGCCCCCGGCGGCGAATCGATCAGCTGAAGAGGCTCTTTGTTTTTTTCCCTGCGCAGCTCCCTGATGAGTGGAGGGGCCATAGCAGCGCCCAGCTTCAAGGTCCCCCAACGATGGGTCCGAAGGCCGCCGTCTAAAGCTCGGAACTGGGCCGAATCTATGGTGCCGATGAAAGAGGGTTTTTCGCTGATGGCCCCTTTGGGACAGACCATCATACAGGCTCCGCAGCTGTGGCAAAGATTCGGAAAGGCCATGACCTTTCTGCCTATTCGTACCAAAGCGCCATAGCGGCAAAAACTACTGCAGGCACCGCAGCCGGTACAGATCGCCTCATCAATTTGAGGGACGGGGAGGAAAACCTCCCGCTGCTTTCCCTCCATTGTATCCAGAAAAAAACGGCAATTGGGTTCCTCTACATCGGCATCAAGCAATGCAACAGGCTCCGGCCAAAGCATGGCCAGGGCCGTTGCAATCGTGGTTTTTCCCGTTCCTCCCTTTCCGCTGGCAACCGCTATGGTCATTTATGTCCCGCCGGCCCCGGAGCCTCGACCTCAGAAAGATTTCCCGCAAGGAAGGCATCAAGAGCGGCACGGACACTCGCCTCCTTGGAACTGAAGACACGAATACCGGCCTCTTTCAGGACATCCCAGGCATTGGGCCCGATCTGTCCTGAAACAAGGCGACTGGCCCCCTCTTTTACGATGAGCTCGGCGGCTCGTACACCGGCTCCCCCGACTGCGCTCTTAAAGGGGTTATCGATAAAACGCCCCTCTTTCTTCGTATCATCAAAGAGATAAAACGCCTCGCATCGGCCGAAGCGGGGATCCTGTTGCGACGACTCTTCCCGTCCTGATGCTGTGATACAGATAATCAAGGCTCAACTCCTCCCCTCTTCATGATCGCAATCGTGATCATGGCTACCGGTACAGCTACTCTCTCCGCCTTCAAGTTCATCCTTTGCAAGTTTTTCCAGTGCATCGGAAATAGGGCCCGAAATACCGAGGATACAACCAACCCCGTTTGCCTCAAAAAGCTCGATGGCCCGAGGTCCCATACCGCCGGCAACAATCTTGGAAGCTCCAAGTGAAGCGACAAAGGGAGGAAGAGCTCCGGGAGTATGTCCGGGATTTGCAACCGGTGTGGTCGATTCCACCCTCCCGTTTGCAATATCGGCCACTACAAATTGTTCACAGTGACCAAAATGGCCGGAGACCATGTTTCCATCAGCGGCAACAGCAACTTTCATGCTTCGGCCCCCTTATTCGCCCCTTCACCTTCTTCGTTTCGCATACTGCGAATCCATTTCAGTTCCTCTTCCAAGGCCAATTCCCTGGCCGCAAGGCCAGCCTCTCGTTCCTCTTTCGAAACAGGATGCGGGTAGCCATATCCTCCGCGGTCATGAGGACCGTAACCGCATCCTCTTCGACCGTAGCCTCCACGACCAAAACCACTGCCTAGGCCGTAGCCTCCTCCGCACATTCCCAATCCGCGTCCTGTTTGTGGACCATAACCAATAGGTCCTCGTCCGTCCCTTCCTGGCATTGTCTTTCTCCTTTCCGGTAATACCGGCATATAATATCTCTTGATAATCATTATCAATTTTGGCAAAAAAAAGAGCACTCATCGGCCTTTCTCCGAAGGCGTACCCGCGCATCCCGCACAAAGCCCGTGGATTTGCAAAACCTGTCGTTCGGTGCGAAAGCGATAGTTCTCTTCCGCTTCCCGACTCAAAGAATCGAAAAGTTCGGAGCAACGAGCGGCCGCTTTCGGCTGTCGGATGACCTTTCCGCATCGGTCGCAAATCAATACCACCTCGTTGCCGACACCAGCCTCCCCCGCATCTTTATCACGGCTCATGGCGTATCGTGCGCGCCCCTCCCCCGTCTCCACCCGCTGGACAAGAGAAAGCTCTTCAAGGAGCTGCAGGGTTCGGTAGATGGTGGCAACCCCGATTCCCGGGTATTCCTCGCGTACAATGAGAAAGAGCTCTTCGGCGGAAAGGTAACCATCGGCACGATCAAGGGCATCAATGATGACCCGACGTGTCAATGTCATTCGTACCCCTTTCCGTTGAAACGGCCCCTCGGCACGGGAACAGCCCCTGCCGAACCCTCTTCCATATCCACGACTGGAATAATCCATCTCCACCTCATTGATAATGATTATCAATTAAGAATATACAACAATGGGAATCCGGCGTCAATAAGATTTTCATACGAATTATTCCCTTTTCTTTCGGGCCCGTAAGCCTCTATACTCTTTGATCATGACCATACCACTTATGCTTAAGATTATTCTTTCGCTTGCCTTGATTCTTGTCCTCAATAAGATCGTTCGGAACCTTGCCATATCGGTTGCCGCCGGTGCCCTCCTCATCGCTTTCTGGAGCGGCCAGACCATCGTAACAGCCGGAGTCATTGCAAGCAAACGAATGCTCAGTTTCGACAATTTCGCTCTTTTGCTTCTTATTGCATTGGTCATCACCCTTTCGAATCAGATGAACCAAACCGGAATGATGAAGCAGTTGGTAGGAGGTCTTAAGACCCGGGTAAGCCAGAAAGGTGCCTTGGCTGCTTTACCTGCGGTGATAGGCCTTCTCCCCATGCCAGGGGGTGCCCTCTTTTCCGCACCGCTTATCGACGACTGCGACGAAACGGGTGAACTGAGCCCGATGCAAAAAACAAAGATCAACTATTGGTTTCGTCATATATGGGAGTTCACCTGGCCCCTCTATCCCGGAGTTATCCTAGCCTCCGATATAGCACATGTTGAGGTATGGCAAATTTTCCTTGTCGGTTTACCACTCTCTCTGATATCGATCACGGCAGGTTATTTTTTCTATCTGCGCCCCCTCGAGCTCACGGCAGAAAAAAGAGACAGCAGCAGGAAAAGCAACGGCCCATCGCTCTTGTCTCTACTCGCACCCATTATCATTGTAGTTGTAATCTATTTCCTGATAATGGTTTTTATCCCGGCAGTAGGAAACGTTTCGAAGTATGCGCCCATGATTATCGGGTTACTCTCCTCAATACTCTACCTACAGATCATCTCTCCTCTGCCGGGCAAAGAGTGGAAAAAGATCGCATTAAGTCACAGAACCTTCCAAATGGTTCTCATCGTATTGGTGGTACGAGTCTACGGGGCATTCATCGAGGCACCGCTGCCTAACGGGACCTTGCTGATGGAGCAACTTCGGCTGGAGCTGACCGCTGCAGGGGTGCCCCTTCGTCTGCTTGTCCTTCTCATACCCTTTATCAGCGGCATGACGACGGGGGTCTCCGTGGGATTTGTCGGCGCATGCTTTCCCATCGTTTTCAGCCTTCTCGGTCCATCCCCCACGCTTGCTTCGACCCTCTCAACCCTGGCCCTGGCCTACCCCTTTGGTTTCATGGGAACCATGATGAGCCCGGTCCACGTCTGTCTCATTGTCACAAATGAACACTACGGAACAAACCTCGGCCCAAGTATCGGCGCAGTAATTCCACCGGCAATCCTTGTTATGGCCGGCAGTTTACTGATCTCCTATATCATTCCGTTTATAGTATAGCTTGATTACATACCAAGGAGGCTTACGTCATGAAGAAAGTTGATGACAGTAATGTTTTGGAAGGTCTTGAAGAAAAACGTGAAGAGATTATGCGTGAGATTAACGAATACAACCGGGAACGAGACCAAATTCGCGCAATGTTGGGAAAGATCGGTGGAAAAAGTTACTCAAAGACCGACATGATTATCAATATTGTCTTTCTAACCATTATTTTATTGCTCTTTATTCTCGAACTAACGACACACTTTCTACCGGCTTTCATATCCCTGGAAGTTAGTGTTCTTCTGGTTTCGATTAAGATTGTCTGGATGATCCACAGCCAGCATCGATTCAATCACTTCCAGTTTTGGGTTCTCAACTCGATCGAATTTCGTATCAATAATATGCATAAGATGGTCAGAGGGATGGAAAAAGAGCTAAAACAGCTTAGGGAAGATAAACACAACACAAATGCCATGGAACCATGATCCCCGCATTCATGATCCTTTTTCGCTATCCCGAAAATGGATGGTAGATAGCACCATATTCCATTTATCGATCGCCTTAAGCGAAACCGGATAGCGTACCATTGATCCTGCCATATCGATAATTATACAGATTCACAAGATTTTTTCACAGACCTATAGGTATTACGTGCTATTGTATCATCATGACGAAGAAAATTTTAATTGCATATAGTTCCTATTTTGGGAACTGTAAGAAAGCGGCGTCCACCCTTGCCGCAAGTTGTGACGAGGAAGGCATTAAAACAAGCCTTTATTCCATTCTTGAATCGGAAACCCTTCCGGAAAAACCAGATATCCTCGTCCTTGTAACGCCTGTCAGGGTACGGAAGATTGTCGGGCCAAGCAAGAAATTTCTCCGAAAGATCGGAGAAAAAGATCTCCGTTATGCCCTGGTCGTAAGTCACGGTGCGGCTCTCGACCACTTTTTCTCCCCGGTTCCAGCGACAAAGAAACTGGAACGGTCCTTGGAACGCAAGGAAATGGTTCGAATTACCGAGCCTCTCTTCCTGCAGGTAGAGGGACAGCAAGGCCCCTTATCGAAAGGTTATGAAAAACGCCTTGCAGATCTTGCAAAGCAGTTGAGCGGGGCTGTTCCAGAGGAAGACAGATAAGCCTCTCATCAGCTTTTACGTGGAACCTGATCAAGGAGCTTCCGCCATGAGGGGTTCTCATAACCGAGAAGAGCGGCAAAGGCGTTGCGTATGGTGATATTAATCTCCTCAACCTCTTTTCGATCCTTGCCGTGAAGGTCGAAAAAGCCTCCGGCGGTTCGATCATGCCCTCCAACATTATCAGGGTCAAGCGGTAATTGCTTGATCAGTCTGCCGGCATTAATCCCCTCACTACGGGTACGAATCGAGATGATCAGATGGTTCCGAAAACGCCCCGAAACAAGAACCGTCCCTATCCGCTCATGCTTAAGAAGGAAATCAGCCATCTCGGCAACAATCTCGGGGTGGCGAATTTCATCCAGGTGCGTTGTAATCATGGTGCCGAACATAAGGGCGTTATTGATTGCATCCCCAAGCTGAAGAAAATAGTAATGGGGCAAGTTGGCATTGATAATTCCGGCCAACTTTCTGATGCTGGCCCGTACATAGACCGATAGGTAGGCCCGAATATCTCTACGGGCGGCCTCCCGGTACATATTCTGGGTCTCAGAACTGATGGCATAGGCAAGCGCTGTGGCGATATCGGCCGACAGATCTACTCCGGCGGCATCAAGCCATTCGATAAGAATCGTGGCAGAAGCCCCAAGTTCCGGTTCGATCACAACAAAGGCACCTTTGGTATCATCCCGACGGGGATGGTGGTCGATAACGATATCGCAAAACGACGAGGCATCAAGAACATTGTTCCCTGCTCCGGGTTGAGAATCGACAAGAGCAAGGCCATCATACCGTGAAGCCTTGATTCGACTATACTGCTTGAGGGGAAGATTGAGTTTTTTCACCATGGTCCGGTTTTCGGCCCTGGCGATAATTCCGCTGTAGGCAATGCTTGCATCGACATGAAATAATTCCCGAAGGAGGAGACGCAAGGCAACCGCAGCAGCAATGGCATCGGGATCGGGATGGGTATGAGTCAGAATAAGGAGCTCTTTTTTCCCCGAAACAACGGAACCAAGTTTTTCCAGAGCATCCTTACTATTTTCCATATTCGACAGTTTTACAGAAAAAAAGGAAAATGTCCAATTATTACTGCGCGGTAATGGAATTTTCATTTCAAATCTGTTCGAACGTATGCTCAGAGATGTATCGATCGGGGAGAACCCTTTTCAGCGCCCCTCTTCCTGTACCGGATTACGAAGGGTACCGATTCCTTCGATCTCAACCTCGACCACATCGCCATGATGGATTCTGCCGACCCCTTTTGGGGTTCCGGTTATAATCAGATCACCTTCTTCGAGGGTAAAGTGCCTGCTGATGAAGGCAACGATGGTCGGGATCGGAAAAATCATCTGGGATGTGTTTCCACTCTGAACCACTTTCCCGTTGAGCCTGCATTCAATATGAAGGTTTTGGGGATCAGGGATATCCGAGGCGGGTACCACTACGGGACCGACAGGACCGAAGGTATCCAAACTTTTTCCCCGGAACCATCCCGATTTATCCTCGGTCTGAAAATTACGCTGACTTACATCGTTGAAACAAGTATATCCAAGGATGTAGTCCATCGCCCTCTCTTCAGGAACATCCTTACATCGTTTTCCGACAAAAAAACCTAATTCTGCCTCGTAATCGACTCGAACCTCCTCAAAATCGTACCCCTGGAGATATGCCGGAATAACGATGGCCTCCCCGTCAGCAATCAGAACATTGGGAGTCTTTGGGAAAAGCACCGGTTCAGAGGGAATGTCCAAAGGAATTTTTCTCGTCGTCAAAAAGACGCTTTCTTTTACGTGTTCGTGATAGTTAAGGCCAAGGGCCACAATCTTCGAAGGACGAACCTGATAGGATTCATCCCGGCCCCTGACGGGTAAAACGACCATAGAGCGCTCCTTCATTCAATGCAAACTACATGCAATTATAGCCGGGCCTGAGCATGAACAACAACTACTCACACGATTTTTGCACCTGTTTTACATAGGAAGCAATATCGAATTTGCGCTCAAGGCCGCGATCATTCATGTACCGAATCTTTCCGAATATCGGCCGCGAGGCCCAGGGACGATCATGCTTTCCGAAGCACCATGCGATCCCGGTGTAGCCGTTAGGGTCGCGGCCATCGAGAGAATAGCGGTCGTTGAGACGCAGGGCCCGCTCAAAGGCCTCTTTGGGAGAGGCAGACCATTCAAGTATCTTCTTTCCCCAATACATCCGCATATAGCCGTGCATCTTCCCTTTATGCACCAACTCACGTTGGGCCGCATTCCAATAGGGATCGTGCGTCTTTGCCACTTCAAGCTGGGCGTCGTCGTAGAGAACTTCCCTCTGGTCCTCTTCGTGGGCCTCAAGATCCTCCCGCGCCCATCGGGGAAGGGCCTCAAAGCTATCATAGAATCGGTTATAGAAGACAAAATTAAAGGCAAGCTCCCGGCGGATAATCAGCTCTTCTAAGAATGCTTCACATCCCGGCCCCGGATGCTCCGAGGCACGCAGGGCGATCTCCAGGGCGGAAATCTGCCCGTAATGAAGATAAGGACTCATGCAGGAAAGCCCTTCTTTTGAGGGATCGTTCCGTTCTTCGTGAAAGCGTTCCAACGTACCCGAAGTGATAAACGCATCCAAACGTCGATGCGCCTCAACGCTGCCGCCGTGAATCCAGGAGACGGGCGAAACCTCGGGTTGCGAAAACCTCAGGAGCCCTTCGACCGCCTTACTATCCAGACCATCTGCCATTCCGGCAAGAGCAGTCGAATCGATCTTTGCCGACTGCCGTTTAAGGGGCTGCATGAAGCGAAAAAGGAGAGGTGTTATCTTTCTTCGTATCGTGGCAGCAGAATACTCCTCTTTGCCACTTGCAGTCCGCACGGGAACGACCAGATCACTCTCGACCTCCATCACCGGGGCGCAAAAGGAAGCTGCCGCAGCAGCCTTTCGCCAGCTACGTTGAAGGCGCGTATAACCAGTGTCGAATACAACGAGTGCCGCATCGGCCGCGAATTCGGCAACAATTACCGGAGGATCCCCTATTCTAAGAAGAAAACCGATTCCCCGATCGGCCAAATCCACTTCAAGCTGCTCGATTCCCTCCAAGAGAAAACGATAATGCCTCCTACCGGCACCAAGATAGTCCCGGCTCACGACAAAAAGCACAAGAAGCGGCAGAGAACGTCTGTTTGCCTCTCCGAGAGCATATTCAAGGGCATGGTTATAGCCGGAACGCTGACTCTGCTGCATCCAGTAGAGGACATAGGCTCCTTTCTCGTTGCATTCGCCCTTCTTTAGAACAAATAAGCGTTCATTTTGTATCATGATTCTAAGTATGGCCCCATCGACGCCTTGAAGAAAGGCCTTTTTTCGTATTATGGTTTGATTATAAACACCCGCCACTTTATATTAATCCGACTACTGTTAACCTATGAAAGGGCGTTATTCGAAGCGGTAAATGGAAGAACGACTGGAACTCTTGACCGAACAGATCATTCATACTCTTCTTGCACGGCTTGGCACCGACCGGGCTTCCTCCTCAAAGCCCGTAAAATGCCAAGTCAACGGCCTTATACCAGGTACCTATACCCTCAGCATGGTGAGGATCAATCCAAAGGAGCTTTTACTCCAGGAACTTGTGTCCACAAAAACCAGGGGAAATGTCATTTTCCGCTCATGGACCTTTCGTAAAGAAGAAAAATGGTATGTTGCGGGCATGGAGAAACTCGGAAAACCGGTATTCTATCGAAGCATAGGCCAGGACCTCGCCGATCTTGTACGACGAAACGATACGGTTTCGGCAGTGGAAGCCAGCGAGGGAATGTATCTTGTCGAAACCGCCGAACGGGCCGCCAGAAACCTCGGAGTCGAACTTCCTTCCGACTATGAACTAAAGAGAAACGGACTCTATCCGAAGTCCATCCGCTTTCTCACAAAGCATTCCGCCCTGGTGGCGGTGCTCCTGATAGCCGTCGGTATAGGTACCATACTGGGGCTCTATGCCCTGAAGATCGGCTCGATAGAAAGCGAAATGAACAAATCGGTAAAGGCATATACGGCAAATATCGATGATCAGGTAAAGAGTTTCCTTGATGATACCGAAGATGAAATCCTCGGTTTGATCAACGATGTGGAAAAGAACCGGAAAAATTTTGAATTCGATAAACGGAACGCTTACCTTAATGTTCAAAGATTGGCAGAAGAGCTTACCCGTTACACACCGGCAAGAAAGCGTGCATACAGACTCATTGCCGACAATATTCTTCAAAGCACTACCTACAGCGAAATTATGTACGAAATGAGCAGACTGCCGACCGAAGAGTACCAGGCGCGGATATTCCTTGCCACAAACCGGCAATCCGTCATCCCCCTGGCCTCTTTTACCCCGGCAATTCCCGGAATGCTTTACCCTGTTCGTGTGGATGGAGAAAACAACGACGGCAGAGGCTTTCGAATAACCGACGGCTACATGGACCGCAGGGAAAACCCTCTGGGAACGGGAGGTTCGAGTCCTCATTTCGCCGTCGACATCATAAATGTGAGCAACATTGCTTATGTCAGCCATGCAGGAGAGATCATACGGGAAGGCAACCCTCCCGGTGACGTCGTCGCCGTCGCCCCCGGGGCGATATGTGATACAGGCTGGGATGACGGTTACGGCTGGTACATTGAGATCAATCATGGGATTTCGGATGAAGTAAAGGCGCTGTATCCGGATGCCGAACGCTGGTGCAGCTACTATGCCCATCTCGATGAAAAACCAACCATGGCCCTCGGTACCAAGGTTGAAGCCGATACATTAATCGCGCATATCGGAAATACGGGGAGGTCGACCGGTCCTCATCTCCACTTCGAGGTCCGGATCTATCACAAAAACGGAAGCTATCGCAGCGGTGATGCAAGGTACGATAAGATCAATCCCTACCCTGCCGAACGGCAGGAAGAATAGTTTTCACTCAACTGTTCCTTCGGCAGACGTAGTCGAGGAGCTGTCGGAGATAGCCGCTCCACGGCTCACGGCCTATGCCGAGAGAGAGTATCTGATCAAGAACGGCTTCAGCCTTCCGCTTGTAATCATCCATCATTGTTTCCACAGAAGAGAGGACTCCGGTGCTCACGGCTATCTTTCGAATTTGCCGCACTTCATCAATACCGGCCGTTCCCTTGCCGTAGATACGTTCCAGCACCGATAAGGCCTCTCCTTCAGCCGCCTTTTTTAGCATAAGGTAAAATAACGTCTTTTTCCCTTCCGCTATATCAGATCCGATTGGTTTACCGACCTCTTCGCTCTCGCCGAAGAGCCCCAATTCATCATCACGAATCTGAAACAAGATTCCCAAAAGTTCCCCGTACGCCTCCAATAGATCTCGAAAACGCCTATCGGCACCGGCGATAAGGGCCCCTGCGGAAAGGGGAAGGGAGAAGGTATAGCGACCTGTTTTATAGCGATACAGGCTGATGACCTCCGCAAGGTTCGGATCCCCCCATCCGTCGCTCCATGCAACGTCGCTCATCTGAGCCGTTCCCACGATGCTCATCTCACGGCTGAAGAGTCCCACAAGTTCATGGCGGTTGCCGGCAATACGGCCTGCTTCGTTGACAAGAGAAAAGGCTAGGAAAATCGCAACGTCTCCGGCACAGATACCAAGACTCTCACCGAGGCGGGCGGCATCATCTGTTCCATATTTTGCAGCCTCAAGGGCATAATAATGATGTACGGTTGATTGACCACGTCTCATCGTATCTCTGTCCATGATATCGTCGTGGATAAGGAGCGCCGACTGAAAAAGTTCCATGGCCGCCCCGAGGGGAAGTGCGGCAGGAGGGGCATCACCGGCGACCAGCCCTGCCCCTAAGGAGACAAGAGAACCCCGAATCATTTTCCCTCGGGTAGAGAAATCGGCAAGTAGGGTAAAAAGATCGGAGGCCTGAGGATTTTTCTGTTCCATAGCCGCAGCTTCCCGGCGGCAGGCACGCCGAATTTCTTCGGTAAGGTTTTGTTTCTGCTGCGAGAGATACTGTTGCATGGTAGGGCACTCCTTCGGCTTGTCGGACGTATACAAAACATAACGCGAAAGGCGATGAAAAGTCACCTCACCCGAAGGATCCCTTTTTAGAGTTTTTTATTCGCTTTCCAAGGCATCTTCTAATTTCTTTTTCAGTCTTGGCAGAAGAATTCAAGTAAGTTCCTGTTCGGTCAAACAGCATCAACCGAACAGGAAAGATGTTCTAGGCACTTACTTTCTCAGGACCCTTTTCGTCCGCCTGCTGTTGATGTAATGCGGCCTCATTCTGTTTTCTCAATTGATACTGATCAATAACTACGGCAAGGACCAAGACCATTCCCTTGATGGCGGTTTGCCAGAAGGAAGAGACACCGATCATGACCAATCCGTCGTTCAATACTCCGAGGATAAGGGCACCGATAATGGTACCGCCGATGGATCCTCGCCCCCCATTTAAAGAAGCTCCGCCCAAGACAACTGCCGCTATAGCTGTCATCTCGTAAGCCTCGCCGGTCGCCGGGTGGGAGGCCACAAGCTGAGATGCAAGGACAAGTCCCGTAAGGGCCGCGGTAAAACCGGAAAACATGAAAATGGCCATTTTCAGCCGTTTGACTCGAATTCCCGACAGGACTGCGGCATCTTCATTTCCGCCGACAGCATAGATATGACGCCCGAATGGGGTTTTCTGGGATACATAAGCAGCGACGATGGCTATGACGGCAGCGATCCAAACGACAAGAGGAATACCTAAAATGGTTCCCGCCCCGAGAATAGGAAAGCCTGTATTACCGAGAGCGGGATTCCCGATAAGATTGGGAAAGGTCTTTCCGCCGGAGCGAAGCATGGCGAAACCTCTTCCCATGTAAAGCATTCCCAAGGTAGCGATAAATGGCGCAACTCCAAGCTTAGTGATGATCAAACCATTAATAGCGCCAAGCAATACACCAATAAGCAGAACAATCAGAATAATCATGGGAACGTTGAAATAGATCACGATCCCGAATAGCGGAAGCCGGAGACCTTCGGCAATCAAACCGCCGGCGATCATTCCACAAAGCCCCACGATGGAGCCTATCGAAAGGTCGATTCCCCCGCCGATGATAACGTAGGTCATTCCCACCGCAAGGATCGCCCATATGGCGGAATGTTTCGCCATGGCAATCAAATTGGTAATCGAAAGAAAATTCGGAGCAATAAAAGAGAAGACTATCAGTACCGCAAGAAAAGCGATTAAAGTCCTCAGTTTCAATACCAACATCCCAATGGAAAAACCGGTCCCCGGTTTTTTATTAGCTAAAGCTGTCATAAAACGCTTTTTCAACCTCCCTGTGCTACGCTGACGCGGTGATTCCATGACCAATCTCCGAAGCCTTTCTAATCTTTTCTTCCGTCGCTTCGGAGCGGTCGAACTCGCCGGTTATCTTTCCTTTTGAAAGCACAATAATGCGATCCGACATGGAAAAAATTTCTTCGAGTTCCGATGATACAAATACAATACCGAATTTGCCCTTTGCCATTTTATTCATGATCTCGAAGACGTCGGACTTTGCGCCGACATCTATTCCTCGCGTCGGTTCATCCATCAGAAGAACCTTCGGCTTTGTCAAAAGAGCCTTTCCGATGACCACCTTCTGCTGGTTTCCTCCGCTTAGAGCATTTATTGAAATCGACGGAGACGAGACCTTGATGACCATCTCTTTAATCATCTCGGCAACACGTTTCATTTCCACCTTCACATTGATCTGCCAAAGCTTCAGATACCGGGCAATACTTGCCATCGTGAGGTTTTTCTCCACCGAAAGATTTAAAAAGAGTCCTTCCCTCTGTCGCTCCTCCGGAATCAGGACAAGCCCGTGCTCAATCCTTTCCTTCGTGTCCATGGTATCGAGCCGTTGTCCTTCCAAGGTAATTTCACCGGAGGCCTTATCGTAAAGGCCCATCATGGTTTCCAATAGCTCGGTTCTCCCAGCCCCCATGAGACCGTATATGCCGAGGATTTCACCTTCGCGTACAGAGAGGGAAACATCTTGAAATGTATACCCTCCCCCGAACCGGGGTAGGGTCATATGCTTCACCGACAAAAGCTCTTTTCCTGCTTCGTGTGCTTGTCCGCTGAAAAATTTCTTCGGATCACGGCCGACCATCTTCCGAATGATATCGGCCATCTCCATCTCGGCAACGAGGCCGCAATCAACAAGTCTGGAATCCCGCAGAATAGTGATGTAATCGCCGATTTCCCGAATTTCTTCCAATCGATGGCTGATATAGATAATACCCACTCCCTGAGCCTTCAGGTCCGCTATGACATTGAAAAGGACCTGGACCTCCTGGATGCTCAGGGAAGAAGTAGGTTCGTCCATGATCAGGATCTTGGGCTCATCTATCATGGTCTTGGCAATCTCGACAATCTGCTGCTGTCCAAGCCGCAAATCTCTTACCAAAGTTTCAGGATTGATATCCTGCCCAAGCCGTTTGAGAATCGTCCGGGAACGTTCGACCTGTTCCTGGTGATCGATGTATAGGTTGCGGTGCCTACTCAGTTCCTTGTTCATAAAGATGTTCTCGGCAACGTTGAGATTGGTAAAAAGGTTCAATTCCTGATGAACAATACCGATCCCTTTCCCCGCAGCATCCCGTGCCGATGAAAGAGTCACCTCATGGGGCGTTCCCTCGTTGTCGAAAAGACAGATCGTCCCACTTGTCGCCTCTTCGATTCCCGCAAGAATCTTCATCAGCGTCGATTTCCCGGCACCGTTTTCCCCGACAAGAACATTGATTTTCCCCTTATAGACCTTAAAATCAACGCCCTGCAGGGCCCGGGTCCCGGGGAACACCTTCGTAATGTTACGAGCCTCCAACACCACTTCGCTTTGTTCTTCTGCCATACTACTCTCCACCCGCAACAGTCGGCTCGATGATTACCGGTGTTATGACAACATCATCCAAAGAATCACCATCCTCCAACTTGAAGGCGCCATAGTAGTTGATCTCTTTACCCGCTATTGAAGAAAGATCAAGCGGTTCTATCGCTTCTTTTTTCATTCGTGCATTCAATTCGTCGGCCAGACTGGCAAACTGAAGCTGATTCCCTACCTCGGTAAAGCGAATAAAAGAAACAGAATCACGAATAGCCGTATTTCTAATCACAGGGCCCACCTGCATTTTGGCATCGACCGTTCCCTCGTAAGGCGGGGTATCGAGCAACAGCAATCCGTTCCGGGACGAATCATCATAGGAAACAACCCTGGCACTGCCTTTTATCTTAAAGGTAACCCCCATGCCGCCGGCCTTGCTCATGAGCCCGTATTCTTGGGTGGCCGTATCAGGGTCCTTCTTAAGTGCGGCAAGCAGTGTTTCAAAATCACAAGATTCTTCTTTAAAGGCGGGAATCAGCTTTGTATCCCATATTGAATCAACATACGCAACAGGATCAAAGGCTTTTCCACTTTTCGTCCATGTCGAGTATTCATCGCCTTGCTGCTCATTGAGCTCACTGATTCTTTTTATCGTACACCCACTCAACAGAACGGCTATTCCAATAAGCAGCATTACGAAAGAGCACAATGTCCTTTCTCTCATCATCATGTCCACTCCAGATTCGTAAAACAGTTGTGTATGGAAGGGCCCGGAAAGGAATAGGTCCGGGCCCCAAAATCAAGATCGGAAAGACGATTTCGCTATTTTTTGCGGAAACCGCGCCACTGACTGGCATTTTCCTTGGTAATCAAGAAACAGTCGTTCAGTATTTTCTCTTCATCAAGGCCTGTCGACCCGGTTTTAATGTAGGTGTCGGCAAGTTCCACCGCCATTTCCGCATTCTTGGCATTCGGCTGCATGACTGTCCCTTCGATTTTTCCTTCCATAATGGAATCGAGTACGTTATCGTTTCCGTCGAATCCAATAACGATGATGTCGCTTCTACCGGCGGCATCAATGGCAGCTTGCGCGCCGAGGGCCATAGTGTCGTTTCCACAGATAATGCCGTTAACCTCGGGATTTGCCTGAAGAACCGATTCTATGACCGAATAACCTTCGGTCTGACTCCAGTTTGCTGTCTGCCTGGCAACCATTTTCATGTCGGGATATTGATCAATAATATTGTGAAAGCCTTTTGAACGAACACCGGCATTGGTGTCTGATTCCTTACCGACCAGTTCGACATAATTTCCTTTTTCCCCCATAACCTGGACGAAATATTCGCCGCCAAGTTTTGCTCCCTGGAAGTTGTTGGAAATCAATTGAGCCTTGGCAATCCCGGTGGCATTAATCTCCCGGTCCATGCAGAAAACGGGAATTCCCGCATCCGTAGCCCGCTTCAAATTGTTCGGGGAAGCATCGGCATTTGCGACATCAATGATGATCGCGACGGCCTTTCTTGCAATTGCCGTATCGATAATATCGCCTTCCTTCTTGGGATCATCACCATGGACGGCCAAAAGTGTTGTGTAACCGAGAGACTCGGCCTTCGCCTTTGCAGCATCGGCCTCAGCAGTGAAAAAGGTGTTGTCTTTGTCGGGGGTAATAATCACCATTAAATTGGAAGCCTTGCCTCCATCCTGCTGACCCGCACTGAAGAGAAAACCTGCAGGGATAAGCATGGCGGTCAATACCAGAACCAGTAGTTTTTTAGACATAACTCCTCCTTGACATTTTCCTGATGCGTCAACGACGCATGAAAATACTGAAATCGATTTCATTTCTGATAAAAGTCTATCATAGCATAGACACATGTCAAGAAAAAACTACAATTTTGCCGACAAAATTCTCATTTATTATCATTTTATGGTAGAAAGTTTACATTTTCTTTCAAGATAACGACAAAAAAATATGAAATCGATTGCAGTACTACGATTTTCCAAGCCGTTTTTCCATCTCGTCGATATTTGTGTAGCCCGACTGGAGGGCCAGGAATTCATAGATCGCCTTTGACATATTTTGCTTTTCCCGTGAAGAAGAGTCGACATCCTTCCAAAGTAGTTCAAGAGTGGCATCGGAATAGGTCTCCAATTCGCATCTAAGGTAATTTGCAAAATCATCGATATCGCGGCTGCCTCGCATGATATTCGGATAACGGGAGAGCATCTCGCGTTGCCAACCTACAAATCTGGAAACAATCTCGGGGATCCGCTTGCTCTGGCTTACCGGAGGGATGAGGCCTTCCATTCTAGCATACTTTATCGTCATAAGATTTCTTCCCTCCTCCTCCGCCTGCCGAAGGTCCTGAAGATAGCTCTCACAACAGGAAAGCGACCAGACAGAAAATTGTCCCCGCCTATGCAACTGCATGTCATCAAGATGGGCCCTGCAAGAAGGCTCTTGCCGTGCGGGAACTCGTAAAAACATGTCAACTTCCCGATCAAGAATTTCTGCAATAATACGTTTTCGGGCTTGATCCATAAGCAACTCCTTACTCAATGATCTGCGCCCCGCTCCGTAACCAGGGGGTTTCAATCATTTCGGTTATGCGAAAACCGTACTCCTGTAAAAAGGCTCCGCAGGCAAAAGAAAATCCCCGCTCCTCCAATTGGGCAACCATGAATCGGGCGATGGCCTCGATAGACTCCTTGAGCGTTCCCGGATCGGAAAGCGCGGCGGCCATGTTAATATACCGTGCAAGAAGCTTCCCTTCCGTCCCTTCCTGGGAAAGTGCATGGAAGAGCCATTTATAGTAGGGCCGGTAACGACGACGAAGTAAAAAATAGAGGGCGGCGGCCTCCTCAAGCGCAGAGGCCCGTGTATATTGGAGCAATGGCATATCGGACCGAAGGAGTGCCCTTGGCAGATTGTATTGCCCGTACTGGCTAAAGGCAAAACAGCGGGAAGCGATCTTTTTCAACCATAGATCCCTGGGATAATAATGGTTCAGACTCTCCCGAAGAGCACCTATTTCTCCTGCACCATCGAAGAAAACATCACCATTGGTGGCAAGAGAGAGCCCTTCTTCCCGCATTGCCATCCACTCCTTGATCGTTTCCGGAGGGGACACCCTGCCTATCAGGTGTTCAAAAAAGAAGGGCACAGTCATGACACCATCCCTGCCCACAGCGGGATCAAAACGCTGCACCGCCCCAAAACCACCGAAAGGCCCCTCAAGACTGCGATAGAGCTTTTCCATAGCATGGATTTTCTCCTCTGGAGTTCGTGCGGGAAGCCAAAGGCAGAGACGCGCACCCCAATCGTGATCGCGGGAGAACTCGTCGTCAAAACCGTAACATTCGGATCCATGCCCAACCAATCCAAAGGCCATGGAGGAAACATCATCGGGGAAATGTTCCCGGAATGAGGGCAAAACCCGATCGTGATAAAAAAGTTTTGAAAGGGCAAGCCCCTTCATCAATGCCCCGCACCTACGGTGATATCAAGACCAAACCTCTTACCAAGTCCGGCAAGAGGAAGGCAGGCAGCCTTATCCAAACTCGGAACGCCCTCCATGGAATCCTCACGGCCGAGGGCCGCATATTTTCCCGATCCCAATCGGTGAAAAGGCAGAAGTTCCACCTTCCGCACCCTCGTTCGGGTGGAAAGAAAGGAGCAGATATCTCCTATTACCTCAGGCGAATCATTTATCCCCGGAATGACAGGGATTCGGACAATGACAGGCTCAAATTCACGACTCAGCCGGAGCAGATTATTCAGAATAACACCGTTCGGCGCACCGACAACACGTTCATGAACCAGAGGATCGATATGCTTCACATCAAAATAGATCAGATTCATATAGGGAAGAATACGCTCGAAGCGGTCCCAAGGGACGCTACCAGCCGTTTCCAACGCCGTATGGATTTCCTCGGAGCGGCAACGGGAGGCAAGATCGACAAGACCTTCGATTTGCAATAAGGGCTCTCCACCGGAAAAGGTGACTCCACCACCGGAATTCTCATAAAAGCTTTGGTCTTTCATGATCTCCCGCATAATATCCTCGGAGCTTCGAACTTCGCCGGCAATTCGCCTTGCATTATAAAAGCAGGCATCCACACAGCTGGCACAAAGCGTGCAGCGGTCGTGAATCGTCACAAAACCAAGGTCAGAAGCAGTATCTATTGCCCCGGCAGGGCAGGCCTCAACACACTTTCCACAACCGACACACTGTTTTCGGTAGTAAAGAACCTGAGGCCGACGTTGCTGAGACTCAGGGTTCTGACACCAGAGGCAATGCAGATTGCATCCCTTAAAAAAGACGACCGTCCTGATGCCGGGACCATCCTCCAGGGCATAACGCTCAAGTTCGAATATCGTCAGATTCTCGGCCACGATACAACCTTCCCTCTTATCGAATTGCCGGCCTTTTGACGGACCCGACCAGCTTTCTACAGGTATCGCCTATTTTTAAGGTCGTCGGTACAACAACCCGTTTTTCAACCCCGCCTTGGGAACCATTATTTACCTTGCCGATAAGAATAGCGAAAGCATTTTCGCATAATGCGGGAATATCTTGTTTCACCGTTGTTAAGTTGGCCTGAAAAAAATTGTGAAAGGGAATGTCGTCAAAGCCGACAAGGGAAATATCTTCGGGAATGGAGATATTTAAGTGCCGGGCCTTGCTCATGGCTCCGTAGGCCATTTGATCATTCGCACTGAAAATAGCGGTGGGCCATTCGGGCAGCGTCAGGAAATACTCAATGGCGGAAATTCCCGATTCATATCGCAAATCCCCCTGATAGACCAATTCCGGATGAAAGGGAACTCCATATGCATCGAGTGCATCGCGATATCCGTGAAAGCGATCTTCCACCGAAGGCCAGTTTTCCGGTCCACTGATAAAAGCGATCCGTTGATGATTCAACTGCAAAAGATATTCCGTGGCCTGTCGTCCTCCGGCATAGTTGTCGCTACTAACCTCGGAGACAAAGCCTTCCTGAGAATGACGATCAATCAGGACCGTCTCGGTATAGTGCTGAGCCCGCTCAATGGTTGGAAGGGATATACCTTCGGCAAAAATCACACCTGCAATTTTATTGTCCAATAGGTAGTCAAGATAAATTCGTTCCTTGTCCGCATTATTCTCGGTATCACAAATCGTAAGAGGGATCCCCCGCTCCATGGCAAGATGACTAATCTTTCTGACAATTAAGGCAAAAAACGGATTTAAAATATCGAAGACAAAAAGGGCAAGCCCCCAGCTTGATTTTGAACTGAGTTTTGAGGCAAAGGGATTGGGTTTATAGCCCAATTCCTTCATTTTTTCCTCGACATGCTTACGTAAAGGAGCCGCAACCAATTCAGGGTTATTCAGCACACGAGAAACGGTTGCCGGCGAGGTACCGCAGATTTTCGCAAATTCAGTAATAGTATACCTGCTCATCATAACCCTCTAGAAGTGAAAACGTTTTCAAATCATTCTAAGGGATGAACTCCTTTTCTGTCAAGGTCAGATCAGAAAGCCTTGGCCCCGAAAACAGGGCCAAGGCTTTCTGATCTGACTATCTGAACGCAGAGTGGGGTCTTTATACAAGTTCTTGATTTTTTTTGCCGTAATGATTTTTTGCAAAATTCTGCATTGCGTCAATCTCTTCTCTGGAGAAGAGGCGGATGCCATTACCCAACAACTTCGCATAGAGATATATCTGTGCATTTTTCTCAAGAACTGTACTGATCTTAAGTGCCATAGGCATATTCGCAGCGGCAATGAGAGCACCATGACCGGGAAGCAGAACGGCACCATTTTTCCCAAGACCTTTCACGGCAACCTCTCCCAGCTCCGGAGTACCGGGCAGGGCATAGGGAGAAGCAATAGCAATCTCTTCGCCCACAATCTGAACAAAATCTTCGCTTACCGCAGGCAGGGGTAAACCCGCAACACCAAAAACAGTGGAAAACGTCGGATGGGTATGAATAACAGCATGGGCATCCGGACGAGCCTTGTACACCGCAACGTGCATATGCTTTTCAATGGACGGCTCTGCCTCACCCTCAATAATATTCAGATCAAGATCCATGACAACGACATGGTCTGTTTTCACCTTCATATAATCCATACCGCTGGGGCTGATGTACATATAATCGGTCTCGGGGTCCCGATAGCTGATGTTCCCCCATGTTCCTACGGTAATACCCGTCTTAATCATTTCAACACCGGTCGAAACGATAAGCTCTTTTAACTCCTGCTTTACTTTACCCTTCATATAGCCTCCGAATGGTATGTTTAAACCATTTTATGGTAATAATATTACACAAAAACCCAATTATGTCAATTAACAAACACAAACTAATAATTTACTTTTCATTTATAAATCGATATAATGACGCAATGGGCAACAAAGAAAAACGTCTGGACGCGTTAAAAAAAATGATACAACTCGAACGTTCCATGAAGATATCGGAAATTTCCGATCGCTTGCATGTTTCTCCCATGACAACGCGCCGCGATATCGAAATTCTCGCCCAGGACGGAACCGTAAAGGTACTTCACGGCGTCGTCGTTTCCAATTCCGGCGGTATGGCGGGAGGACTGTCGGATTATATGCTTGCCGTTGCCGAAACTCGCAACATCGAAGAAAAAAAGGCAATTGCACGCCATGCTCTTAACTTTGTCGAAGAAGACGATATCATATTCATCGACGCCGGCTCTACTACCGAAACATTTGCCTCAATGTTGCCGCCTGATATTCGATTAACCGTCGTTTGTTATTCCATCAATATCTTCCTTGCCGTTGCCAGCCACAAAAATATCGAGGTGCTTCTAACGGGAGGGCATTATAGCCGAAAAACCACTATTCTGGAGCTGAGCCAGACCTCACCGGTACTGCAACACAACAGAACCCGAAAAGCATTCATATCTGCAAGCGGCTATCACCAGAGACTGGGTGTTACCTGTGCCCACCAAAGCGAGTGCATAACAAAAAAGGCCGCAATGAACAATACAGCCGAAGCCTTTCTCCTTATGGATTCCTCCAAATTCGATGTCGTGCATTCCTGCCATTTTGCCGATATTGAACAATTTTCCAGAATCTTTACCAATGAATCAATCCCAAATGAATATCATCGCCTCCTGAAAGAAAAAGGAATAACAGTAGACTACGTAAAGTAGTTTTTCGTTGCGGAGTCCTCGCTTGTGTGTTATGCTACATAAACGAATGAAATCGTTTTCATAAGGAGGACTCATTTGAATAAGCGAATAGCAGCTTTACGGGAAAGGCTTTTTGAGAAGATCCCGGAAATTTGTCCGGAAAGAGCCGTTCTCTTTACCGAATCGATGAAACAATCGGAAGGTCAACCCATTGTAAAACGAAGAGCCCAGGCCCTGTATGAGGTTCTGGATAAGATGACGATCTTTGTCAGAGATGGCGAACTGATTGTAGGAAATCAGGCCAGCACCACGAGAGGGGCTCCGGCTTTTCCCGAATATTCGGTCGACTGGATCATAAAGGAGTTTAACGGCGATCCCTACCATTTTGCCGAACGCCCCTGTGATAAGTTTACCTATTCGGAGAGGACCAAGGAACAACTCCTTGCCACCATTGATTACTGGAAAGGAAAAACCCTTTTCGAAAACGTCTGGAGTCAGCTTCCCGAAGAGGCACGTGTAGCCTGGGAGATCAACGCCATCGACGATACATGGTGTGCGGCAGCAGGTTTGGGGAACGTACTTCCCGATCATCAGATGGTTTTGGAACAAGGATTGGAAGGGATCATCGAGCGGGCAGAGAAAGGGCTTGCAGACCTCGATCTCACCGAACCGGGAACCATTTCGCAGTACTGGTTCCTTCAGGCCGTCGTAACGGCAAATAAGGCAGTGATCAATTTTGCCGGTCGTTTCGCCAATTTACTTCTCGATCTTGCGGAAAAAGAGCCTGATCCAGTCCGCAAAAAAGAGTTACTCACCATGTCGGAAAATTGTCGGCAGGTACCGGCAAAGCCGGCACAAAGCTTTTGGCAAGCAATCCAGGCGGTTTGGTTCATTCAGCTTATCCTTCAGATTGAAACCAACGGCCATGCAATCTCCCTGGGACGCTTTGATCAATATCTGTGGCCATATTTTCAGCGAGATATCGAACGTGGCGTACTGACGCGAGAGAAGGCCCTAGAGCTGGTGGAATCATTCTTCATCAAGGCAAATGAAATCAATAAGTTGCGCTCGTGGGCGGATAGCGAATACTTTCCCGGCTACCATCTTGCGGAAAATCTCGCCATCGGCGGGCAAACAGCGGACGGCAAGGATGCGGTAAACCAGCTTACCTACACCATTCTCGACGCAACCGCCGATCTAAAACTTACGAAGCCTTCGGTCTCACTAAAATGGTTCGAAGGGACTTCCGACGAATTCATGGATAAAGCACTCAGTGTCGTCGAAGCCCACAAGGGAGGACAGCCAGCCCTCTACAATGATCTTGCGGTCATGAGGATCCTGGATAACATGGGTGTCAAAAAGGAGGATCAGTATGGTTGGGCTCCGGTAGGCTGCATTGAGGCAACGGTACCGGGAAAATGGGATTTTGCTGCAAAGGGGTCCTGGCTGAACGTCGGGAAAATTTTTGAGATGACACTGAATAACGGAAAAGATCCTGCAACGGGTATCACCCTCATGAAAGGAGAGGGGGATCTTACCGCTTTTTCCGACACTCATGCCATCATGGAGGCATGTAAAAAGCAACTTTTTTACTACATGCGCCTTCAGGTCATTGTCGAGCATATAAGTGATGAAATGCATATTCTACACGACCAGAACGCTTTCCGCTCCTCACTGGTACATGACTGCATCGAACGAGGTAAATCGCTCATAGAGGGGGGGGCAGTGTATACCGCCGACGGCGGTCCCGCTGCCGGCCATATCTCGGTCGGAGATTCCCTTGCCGCAATTGAATATGCCGTCTTTGAAAAAGGAATCCTTTCGCTGTCGCAGTTGCAACACGCCCTATCAACCAATTTCGAAGATCAGACCACCAGCCCAAGCGGGGAGGAAATTCGGCAGCTGATGATAAACAAGGCTCCCAAATTCGGTAACGATGATGATGATGCGGACAAATGGACGGTGGAGATCAACGAGTTTCTGGGATCGACCTACCAAAAGGCCTTCAAAAGCAGCCGCTACGGTAAAGGCCCAATCCCTGCAACCTTTGCACTGAGCCAAAGCTCCGTAACCGGTAACGTAGCCTTCGGGAAATCCGTGGGTGCCCTTCCCTGCGGAAGAAAAGCGGGAGAACCGGTCAACAACGGGGTATCCCCGGCAAACGGATCGGAACGAAACGGCCCTACCGCAGTCATCAACTCCGAGGCAAAACTTCCGAGTATCTGGTTTCAGAAGGGATCGATCTTCAATATGCGACTTACACCGCAAACGCTCTCCACCGCAGAAGGTCGAAAGCGAACCCTGGCGCTGGTAAAAACCCATTTCAAGAATTACCAATACCATATCCAATTCAACGTGCTCGATGATGCAACCCTGGAAGAGGCCCAGAAAAAGCCCGAAGAATATCGAGATCTCATGGTAAGGATTTCCGGCTATAGCGCTTTCTTCACTCCCTTGAATAAAGAGCTCCAGAACGATGTTATTGCCAGAATGAAGTTCAACATGGCCGACAAATAAATGACTACCTAACGTGCCGCAATGTAGCGCGGCACGTTAGGTTCTGAAGTATCCCTCAAATTCCAAATCCAAACCACTTTCCATGCCGCAGAAATTCGTACCCCATCTCAGTAAAGAAAATTTGCCGATTGTTTACCGTTTTACTATGATTGCTGCAAGGAGTTTGTCATGAAAAGAGTATTGTTTATTTTGTTCCTGGCTTTTCTGATACTTACCCCCTTAGCTGCAGCAACCGAAAGCACGAGAGAAATTGCCGGAGTAACCGTGACCTGGAAAGCGGAAGGCGAGTATGTCCTTATAACCATGTCCGCAAAGACCACCGGCTGGATAGCCGTCGGCATAGAACCGGAGAACAAGATGAAGGGAGCCGATATGTACATTGGTTATGTGGATGACAAGGGTGCAGTTGTTTTGGAGGATCACTATGGGCACAGAACCTTTGGCCACAAGAGTGATGTGGCACTAGGCGGTTCCTCCGATGTAGAGATTATTCAGGGAACCGAAAGAGGAGGAGAAACCTCTATTACCTTCCGAATTCCCAAAAACAGCAGGGATGCATACGATAAGCTCCTCGAAGAAGGAAAAGAATACACAGTGATTACTGCATGGGGAGAGAAAGACAATCTAACTGCACGCCACAAAGGCAGGGGATCGGGAAGGTTACTGCTATGAACAAAAAAGCGCTTCTTATTATCAATCCGATTCTTTTCCTTTCTCTACTTGTTCAGGGGATCTCCGGGATTTTCATGAAATTCGGGCTGTTTTATTCACTGATGTATGGAATCCACTCTATCACCGGATTCATTTTTCTTGGCATAGTTACCTTGCACATCGTGTTTAACTGGAATTGGATAAAAGCCAATCTTCGCAAGAAGCCCAAACGAGCAGACCAACACGCATAAAACACGAACCGATAGCTGCCATGATAGGCAGCTATCGGAAAAGTGCTATTGGGGGGATGTACGGAGGCCTCGAGTTCAGGGGTTTAAAAGCCTTTCGTAGCGCTGGTAGAGTCTATCCCTACCTTCCTTTGGTTCGAAGTGCAGAGGCTGTACCGAATCGGAAACGATCTTGCGGATATCCGTAAGTCCAAGTCCCGGTACATGGTGCATGAGCTGTACAGCAATAGTCCCAAGAGAAGTTGCCTCAACAGGGCCGGCAACCACCGGTTTACCGGAAATATCGGCCGTCATTTGGTTCAGATGATCATTTCTGCAACCCCCGCCGATGATATGAATAACAGGATATTCGGTACCGGTTATTTTCTCAATGTCGCAAATGGTAGCTCCGTAGTTACAGGCAAGGGATGCATAAATTCCAGCCAAAATGTTATCGAGTTTCTTTTCACCGGTAAGTACCTGGAGGGCCTGAATCATGCTGTCGGGATTATACAGAGAAGGATGGTTGGGATCGAAAAGCGGGATCTTTTCGTCTCCGAGAAAAGCAGCGGCCTTCAGAGAAAGATCCACAACCTCATCCCAAGCGAAACGACGATTTTCCCGCATCTCAAGCTCGTTTTTAACATTCTGAAGGATGTGCATTCCTGCGGAATTCTTGAGGAGAGTAATCGTGCCACAAGCTCCCCCCTCGTTGGCCAATTCGCAGTTATAGACCTCGTCGTTGATCAAAGGTGTAGAAAGCTCGGTACCGATGAGAGACCAGGTACCCGAACTGATAAAGGCAAAGGGCCCTTCAAGAGAGGGCACCGTTACCACCGCAGCAGCCGTGTCATGGCTGGGAACAGCGACAAAGGGCAGCGGAGCAATATCCAAATAGTCGGCAATGTCCTGGCGGAGCATGCCGCGCACCGTACCATGGCCGACAACAGGGGGCATGATCCCCTTTTTGATCCCCGCAATATCGAACAGGCTGTCGTCAAACCTACCCGAACGCATATTCATCAATTGAGTGGTCGAGGCGATGGATGTTTCGGTATTAAAGCTCCCTGTAAAAAGAAAGTTAAGGAGATCGGGGGTCAACATCATTTTTTCTGCAAGGCGGTAATATTCGGGAAGATGGTCCCGAATCCCCACAAGCTGATAAACGGAATTCATGGGATGATTTTGAATTCCGCTCTGTTCGAACATCTTTTTTCTGCTCTCTTCGCCGAGGGTCCCAAGCCCCAGAGCCCCCAGTTCGTTGCGATAGCAGAGGGGATTACCAAGAAGCTGGCCGGAAGGGCCGAAAAGCCCGAAATCTATCCCCCAGGTTGAGATGGCAGCAGAAGCCACCGTACCGCCGGCAGCGGCAACCGCCTGTTTCAGGCCTTGCTGCATTTGAGAAAAAATATGCAGGATATCCCAGTAATCGTACCCCTCGACTCGAACCGTTCCGTTGGGAACCTGCTGAATAACCTCTACTTCAATATTCGTGCCGTCGAAGTGTCCCAGTACCGTTCTGATTGATGAGTTTCCGCAATCAAATCCGACGCAATGTATCTCTTTTCCGCTCATGAAAAGGCTCCTTTCATCCTTGAGTCCGCAGCAGGCGTTCCCTGCGTTTATCACTGTAGTAATTTACGACCATTACCAAAATCATTACGAAACCCCAGATCGCAATGGTCATAAACGAACTCACCCTTAGCAGGTTGAGGCCGCTGGATATAATCTGTAATGTAACAAGCGAGAGGATAAGCCCGGAAACCCGTCCAAAACCTCCCTCGCTACTAACCCCGCCAAGGACAGCGGCAAGAATGGTTACAAGCAAATAAGAAGCACCGTAACCCGCCTTGGCAGAATTAAAACGGCTTATCATAATAAGCGCCGCGAACCCGGAAAGCAGCCCGGAAACAAGATAAGTCCGCAAGATGATACCGGCATTGTTCCCACCATAAAAGTGAGTAGCGACATCATTCGAACCATACATGTAAATATTAAATCCGGTTGGTGTACGATTCAAGAAAATAGCCATAATGACTGCGAGCATTCCAAAAAGGAGAAGTGGAAACGGAATTCCCAAAAGCATCCCGTTTCCGATAAAGCGAACCGCTGGCGGAAAACCGGAGATGACATACCCCTTTGTTAAAACGATAGTTATGCCGTTTACGAGGGTCATCGTACCCAAAGTGGTAAGAATGGGAGCAACACCGATATACGCAATTAATACTCCGTTTAACAACCCGACAAGTAATGCGGCTGCAATTGCCCCTAGCAGAGCAACCATAACCAGCCATCCGGGAGCCTGAACTCCGCCAAACTTCGGAATCGTAAGAATCATCGCGGCAACAATACCGGCGAGATCGGCAGTGGCGATAATGGAAAGATTTATACCACCCGTAAGCATAACAATCATCATGGCAAGCGACAGAACCCCCAACTCAGGAAGCTGAAAAGCCATACCTTGAAAGTTTCCGGCTCGCAGAAAATCTCGAGGATTGAGCACCGTCATAAACACAAAAGAGAGAACCATGATGATGGTCAAAACCCTCAATTCTTTCCGTTTCATTATGCGGCCTCCTCTTTTTCGATATCGATAACAGCCTGGTGATATCCTTTTTTCCCTTGCCAGGAGGTAAATCCGACACTAATGAGAATAACTGCACCGATAAAGACGTCGTACCAAACGGCCGGGATCTTGACGAGGGTCATTCCGTTTTTGACGACGGCAATAAGAAAAACTCCCAACAGGGTTCCACCGACACTCCCGAAACCACCGGAAAGGCTTGCGCCGCCAAGCACAACCGCGGCAATGACATCCAACTCCTTTCCGACTATGGAGTTCGGTGCAACGGTTTGTACAAGCAACGCCTGAATTACACCGGCAATCCCGGCCATCATACCCATAAAGGAATAAACAAAAATCTGAAGCCGTCTTACAGGGAAACCGACCCGCTCGGCCGAGCCTATATCACCGCCAATGGCGTAGATACCCCGACCAAGTATCGTATAACGGAGGAGAAAAAAAGCCAAAACGGTAATCACTGCCCAGAAAAGGGTAATGACCGAAAGCCCATAGGGCGTTCCGGCCCTGGAGACAAGGGTAAAAACTCTAATATCGGCAAAGGCGCGAAACCATTCGGGAAGGGCATAGATCCACTTCCCGCCGGTTATCACCGTAAGGATTCCATAGTAAAAATTCATGGTGGCAATGGTCGTTATGATAGGGGCAATCTTAAACTTTGAGATGAGAAAGCCGTTAAAGGCTCCCAGCAGGAGGCCTACCAGAGTGGCAAGGAGCAATGATGTAATCATATTTCCGCCCAATTTGATACTCACTACCGCCATCACATACTCAGCAACGGTCGCCGTGGCGGCAAATGAAATATCAATCCCTCCGGAGATCAAAACAAAAAGAATCCCGATGGCCAGAACACCCATGAAAGAATAGCTTTTCAAAAGATCGAATCCATTCTCCAAGGTAAGAAAATTCGGATTTACCACGGTGATGGCAGCAGAGAGAATAAGAATAACCACCAATACATGGAATTCATGGGTTTTCATGAAACGTTTCATACTCGTCATCCCTATATCCCTATATACTTTGCGATTCGATGAAGGCCTGAATCTCTTCTTCACTGGCCTCGGTTGTATCAAAGGACCCGATAATACGCCCTTTATGCATCACGAAAATTCTCGAACAATTGTTCAGCACCTCGGAAATCTCATCTGAAATGATGATGACACCCATTCCCTCCCGTGCCAGTTTTTTTATCGTCGTATGGATACTGCTTTTTGCAGAAACATCTATACCGACGGTCGGGTTATCAAGAATAAAGAGTCGGGGTTCGGTAGCTATCCATTTTCCGAGAACAATCCGCTGCTGATTCCCGCCGGATAGGGTCTTTACCGGTGCATCCAGAGAAGGCACTTTAATTTTTAGCGTCTCAACCCAATAGGCAACGGTCTCATGCAGCTTTTTGGTATCGATAAGTGAAGTTTTCCCCTGAAGACGATCGATAATGGTCGCCACCAGGTTTCGGGAAACCGACTGGTCCATTACCAGTCCCTGATGGATCCGATCCTCCGGCACATAAGCAATCCCATGGTGTTTGGCAGTTTCAACCGAATCAATCGAAACCTCCTCACCGTTCATCTCCATCCGCCCCGAGTCTGCAGGATGAAAACCGAAAATAGAAAGAGCAAGTTCACTCCTGCCAGAACCTAAAAGCCCTGTTATGCCGACTATTTCTCCTGAATAGATCTCCAGACTTACATTACAAAAACTATGATTCCTGGAAAAATTTTCCAGTCGAAGAATGGGTTTCCCATTACGGTCAGGAGATATATGATAGGGCTCATACACAGAGGTCTCTCCTGTCATAAGAAATTCTAATTTTTTATCATCAATTGTTTTGCCGTCGTATGTACCGATTAATGTCCCGTCTCTGAGAACTGTAACACGTTCTGCAATCTGCATTACTTCGTTAAGTTTATGGCTAATAAACAGGCTGGCAATCCCCTTGTTTTTTAGCTCAATGACAACACGCAAAAGGGCATCAATCTCCTTCTTCGTCAGGGCTGTAGTAGGTTCATCCATAATCAACAACCGAACATCCCCAGTAAGAGCCCTGCAAATAGCCACTAACTGCTGGTCTGCCATGGAGAGTTCACCTACTCTGGCATCCAAAGGGATAGAAATCCCAATCCTGTTCATGGCCTTTGTGGCCGTCGTTTCAGCACGCTTCCAATCCATGAGACATCGCCGTTGGGCAATATTGCTACTCACAGCAATATTTTCCGCCACTGTTAAATTCGGGAAAAGCGAAAGGTCCTGATAGATTACCTCTACACCATGGCTAATGGCCGTCCGAGAGCTATGCTGATCCAGCAGTTCTCCATCCATGATGATTTCTGCTCCCGCTTCGGGAGCTACAACTCCGGAAATAATCTTAACTAATGTCGACTTTCCCGAACCATTCGTACCAGCCAGACAATGTATTTCACCGCGAGCGATGGAAAAATCTACCCCGTCCAGAGCACGAACCCCAGCATACACTTTTGTAATCTGCTTCATTGAAAGAAAAAGTGTTTCCATAACTCCTCTACTTTCGCTTGTAAAAACCGGCGTCGCAGAATACGGCGCCGGTAATAAGAAAAACAGCCGACCAAATCAGAAACCGAAACTGTCAACATTTTCCTTTGTGATATCAGCCATGGCATCAACCTTGATAACATCCCCATCCACTACAACGGCACCGATTCCGGGAATCTCTTTCAAGTCGGCAAGACTACCGCCGTCAAGAAGATACTTTGCCACGTAAGTCAGAGAGTAGCCGGCATCCTTCGGATCCCAGAGAACACCATGGCTCATGGATCCATCCTTCAAATAGGGCGCAGCATGTCCGGGAATGACGTTTCCGACAACGGCGACCTTTCCAGCCAGGCCTTTTTCTTTCAAGGCCTGAGCAGCTCCCGGAGGTCCCAGACTTCCGAAACCGATGATACCCTTCAAATCCGGATACGTTTTCAGCAGCTCAAGCGTCTTTTGCTTGGCAAGTTCCTGGTCCTCACCACAGGGAATCCGGCTGGTTACCAGCTCGAGCCCCGGGTAGTGCTCCTTTGCATATTTAAGGCCTTCATCTGCCCAAAGGTTATGAAGGGGGACGGTAAGGCCGCCTACAAAAATGGCGTATTGTCCTTTATCACCCATGTATTTAACAAGCATATCCCAGGTATGGCGACCAAATTCCACATTATCGATAAGCTCGATATCAACATCTTTACCCGCCTGATCAGGTGATTCATGGGTCAGGATTAATATGCCCTTCTCTCTAGCCTTCTGGAACACAGGTTCGAGAGCGGTGGCATCATTTGGTGTAATACAGATGGCGTCAACCCCTTTACTTATCAAGTCTTCCACCATCTTTACCTGCTGAGCAGGGTCTGCATCGGATGGACCAATTTGGTAAGCATTCACGTCAAGATCTTTGGCAGCTGCATCAACTCCTTCTTCAAGACGATTGAACCAAGGAATTCCCGTGATCTTTACGACTGTTACAATCTCATACTTATTCGCATCTGCGGCATCCTTTTGCCCACCTGCGAAAAGATGCAATGGCAACAGTACAAGAACGATCACGATAATAAGAACGATCTTCTTCATGGCTCCTCCTTGTATACCTGAAAAATCAGGTCATATTTATGTTACTTTTTTAACATTGATTGTTAATTTTAGAACGCTATATTCCTTAGGTCAAGGAATATTTTATTATATGCTCCGGCATATGACAATTTTTATCTATAGTTCACATCATTGTGTGATAATAACATCAAACTTCCTTTATCCAGTCGTCCTTTTCGTGTATACTATACGGCATGAACAGCAGCCTGCGGCGCGGACATCTCATCGACTATCTGAAAAACAGTCGTTCGGCGACGATTCAAGAGCTTGCCGAGCACTTTGAGGTTTCCCATATGACCATTAGAAGGGATCTCGAGAAACTTATCGAAAATCAGCCAATTAAAATCATCCATGGAGGAGTCATCTACCAGGAGTCTGAGCAGGGAGATCACTACTCAATCATCAAAGCCAGGACGCACATGCTTGAAGCGAAAAAAAAGATCGCAAAGAAAGCAGCATCCCTCGTCGAAGCGGACGACATCATTATTATAGACGCAGGTTCGACCGGTGAGCTCATTGCCGAATTTCTGCCTAAGGACAAGCCTATTACGATAATCTGCTACGCGCTTAATATTGCAACAGTGGTTAGCAAGCGTGCAAACTGTACTCTTATCCTTACCGGCGGCTGTTATCACGGAAGTTCCATGGTCTTTGAAAGCGAAGAGGGGCTTAGCCTGATTAAACGTAACCGGGCAAAAAAAGCGTTCGTTACCGCCAGTGGGATCAGTGCAAAGCTGGGGATTACCTGTTCTAATTTTTTCGAAAGCACAACGAAACGGATTGCACTAAAATCATCCCTCACGACGATTTTAGTCGCCGACTCATCAAAATTTGGTGAAATACAGAATGGTTATTTTTCCGACCTTTCCGATTTTGATATCATCATTACCGATGAAGGTCTTCCTCCGGAATTCAGAAAGGAAATTGCACGATTGGAAAAAACCCTCTATATCGAATAAAAAATGGCGGACAACGGCCCGCCATTTCATGCTTACGTAAAAAGTGGATATCACCAGGTAAAAACACTTGTATCGTAATCTCCGGGGGCCTGAAAGCCAAGGAGTTCGATACAGGTCGCTGCAAGGCTTGAAATTCCCAAACCGGAACGCAGTTCCTTTGCATACTCTCCCTTATAACCGGGATCGTAGACTATACAGGGAACGGGATTGAGACTGTGGCTTGTCTTCGCCTGGGGTTTTCCATTCGCTTTCGTTTTAACGGCACCGCTTTTTTTGTCGTGTTCGAACATATCGTCGCTGTTGCCGTGATCAGCCGAGATGACCATCACCCCGCCGGCCTTTTCAATCGCCTTTTTCAAACGCCCAAGGGAAAGGTCCAGGGCTTCCATAGAACAAAGGACTGCTTCATAGATGCCGGTATGGCCGACCATATCACCATTCGGATAGTTCAATTTGATAAAGCGATAGGTACCCTTCTCGATCTCTTCAATGACCCGGTCGGTGATTTCGGCAGCCTTCATCCAGGGGCGTTCTTCGAAAGGAACCCGATCAGAGGGAATTTCCACATACTCTTCCAACTCGTCGCTGAATTTACCGCTTCTGTTTCCGTTAAAGAAATAGGTAACGTGACCGAACTTCTGGGTCTCGCTTATGGAGAACATCTTCACTCCCGAAGCTGCGAGATACTCGGCCATGGTTTTATCGATGGAGGGAGGGGAGACAAGATACTGTTTCGGAACATGAAGATCACCATCATACTCCATCATCCCGGCATATTCGACTTTCGGAACCCTGACACGGTCGAATTCGGAAAAGTCGTCGCCGGCCTCAAAGGCCTTGGTGATCTCAAGCGCACGATCTCCTCTGAAATTGAAAAGGATAAAGCTGTCGCCGTCTTCAACGGATCCAACAGCCTTTCCCCCTTCTGCGATCACAAAGGGAGGAAGGTCCTGATCGATGGCACCGGTTTCCTTGCGAAGGGTCTCGATGGCTTCATGAGCATTGGCAAACTGTCGGCCTTCTCCCAGAACATGGATCTGCCAGCCGCGGTGGACCATCTCCCAGTCGGCGTTGTAGCGATCCATGGTGATCTTCATCCTTCCGCCGCCGGAGGCGATCTTTGCATCAAAGCCAGCGTCGGAAAGGGAAGCAAGATAATCGGCAAAGGGATCAAAATAGTCCAGCGCGCTGGTCTCTCCCACATCCCTTCCGTCAAGTAACGCATGGACCCTAACTCGTTTTACGCCGTCCGCTTTTGCCCGTGCAACCATTGCTTTCAGATGATTGATGTGACTATGTACATTACCGTCGGACAACAATCCAAGAAAATGGAGGGTCCCTCCGCTCTTTTTGACATTCTCCGTCAACTTCTTCCACGTCTCGCCGGTAAACATCTCTCCCGATTCAATGGCCCCGTTTACACGTTTTGCACCTTGAGCAAAGACCCGGCCAGCGCCGATGGCATTGTGACCGACCTCACTATTTCCCATATCATCATCACTGGGAAGGCCGACGGCGGTCCCGTGGGCCTTTAACTTCGTCATAGGGTAGGACGCCATCAATTCGTCCAAAACCTCGGTATGGGCCGCTGCTACGGCATCTCCTTCCGTATACTTCCCGAAACCGACTCCGTCCATAATTACCAAAACAACCGGACCCTTTCTCCCTGAAAAGGCCGGATTAGCTTTCAAAGCTTCTACCATAGATCCTGCTCCTTGTTCTGTTTTCTGTAATATCTTACTATTTTCCAGAGGTTTCAAGGCTTTGGCGGGACAGACCGAATCGTTCTTTCTTTTCCAGATTCCCCAAGGGTTCGACATGAACCTGCACATCGTAGACATTCTTCAGCTGCAGATGTATTGCCCTCTCAACCGCTCTGGCAATTTCGTGCCCCTCGGCAACGGAAATCGCTCCGTCGACCTCGATATCGAGATCAATGATGCAAGCATTCCCAAGCTTTCTGATACGTGCCTTATGAGGGTTGCCGGCTCCTTTCACGGTTCCCACCGCATCAAAGAGACGCCGATACAGATCGGGATTATCGAGACCATCCATCAATTCATCCCCCGCTTCCATGAAAATCGAAAAGGCAACCTTCATGATCCAGAGGCTCACCAGAAGGGCGATGATCGAATCGAGAAAAGCAATACCGGAGAGCAAGGTCGCACCGATACCGGCAAACACACCGAGGCTGATCACCACATCTCCGGTCATATTACGGGCATCGGCCATGAGCATAGGACTGTCTATAGATCTGCCGACCCGCAGTTTGTAAAAGGCAAGAAGGGATTTCCCTACAACCGAGACTAAGGCAACCATGGCTGCGGGGAATTCAGGTAAGGAGCGAGAAACGCCGGAGAAAAGAGAACGAAGCGTCGAAAGTGCAAGCTGGGCCCCGGCAAAAAAAATAAGAAAGCCGAGAATCTTTGTAGCCACGGTCTCGGCCCTGGCATGGCCGTAGGGATGCTCATTGTCGGGAGGACGCTCAACAATCCCCGCAGTGAGGAGCGATACAAAAGAGGTAACAACATCCGTCGCCGAGTCGATGCCATCCCCGACAAGGGCAAGACTTCCGGAAAAAAAACCAACGGTTACTTTCAAGGCGGACAGCAAACCGTTACCCAGAATGCCGACCCAGCTCGCCCGCCTGATCATGCGGATACGAAAATCGCTGGGTTTTCGCCCCTTTTCTTTCATAGTTAAACAACTCCCGTCTTAGCTGCAAGAAACGACCGCTCCTGCGGATTGAGCTCCGAAGATAGAAGCTCGAAAACCCAGGCGTGATAGCGATCGACCCATTGCCGTTCCCCTTCGGTAAGAAGAGAAACATCGATAAGCTTACGCTCAAAGGGAAAGGGAGTCAGGGTTTCAAAGCCCAAAAAGCGCCCGAAAGGCGTATTAAACTTTTCCACGGCCAGAATTAGATTTTCGATCCGAATCCCGTGCTTTCCTTCTCGGTATACTCCCGGCTCGTTGGAACAGACCATACCCGGCTCTATAGGGACAGGCAGCAACCTGGTTGAAATCGATTGAGGGCCTTCATGCACCCCGAGGAATGCACCAACCCCGTGGCCTGTCCCATGTCCATAGTTCAAACCGGCTTCCCACATCGGCCGCCGGGCCATGGCATCGAGCCTTGCGCCGACGGTACCTATCGGAAAAATTGCGGTTGCAAGGGAGATGTGGGCTTTTAAGACCGTTGTATAATCAAAGATCTCTTCCTCCGTCGCCTTTCCGACGGCAAAGACCCTGGTAATATCGGTGGTGCCTTCAATATATTGTCCCCCGGAATCGATAAGCAACAGCCCTCTTCCCGTGACGGGAATTGCACTCTCTTTGGTCGCGCTATAATGAACAATCGCACCATGCTCGGCAAAGCCCACAATCGGGGCAAAGCTTTCTCCCACAAATCCAGGCATTCGGCTTCGTTCCTCATACAAAAGCGAAGCCACGGAAATTTCGTCTCCGTCCCCTCGTTCGAGCATCCGTTCAAGTCGCATCCAGAAGCGAATCAAAGCAACCCCGTCCTTACGAAGGGCATGGCGAAAGCCTTCCACCTCTACCGCTTCCTTTCTGGCCTTCAAAGCGGCAACCGGACTCTGTTCCTCTACAATTCTAACCCCTGGAGAAAGTGCGCCCTTCAGGGCCATCGAAAAAGAGGCAGGGTCGACGAAAAGAGCGCCATCGAATTCCCGAAGCATCTCACCGACTGCTTCATACGCCTTCAAGGTAATGTGCTCCTCTGCAAGCAGCTCTTCCAGTTCTTTCGAAACAGCATGAATATCTGCAAAAAGGAGAGTATCCGTTTCCCGAATCAGCAAATAGGAAAAGAAAAACGGATTGTATGCGATATCACTTCCCCGAAGGTTGAGAACCCAGGCAATCTCATCGAGAGCGGAAAGAAACATGGCATCCGCACCGACATTCTTTGTGGCATCACGCAAAAGTGCAATCTTCTGCTCCCTCGATTTACCTACATAGTGGAGGTCGATAGCATACATGGGCTCAGAGGGTCGGGCCGGACGATCGGTCCAAAGGTCGTTAAGGAGAGATTCGAATGAAACGAGGGCTATTCCCTTGGCGCCCAGGGTATGGGAAAGCCGGCGTTCAGAGGCAACGGAAAGGGTTTGATAATCCACACCGACCCGGGCTCCGGGGCTGAGTTTTGAAATCAGCCAGTCGGAGAGAGAAGGGACGGAAGGGTCACCATCGGCCATCAAAACAACACCGCTGCCGTCAAGTTGGTCCGCGGCCTGAAGCCAGTAGCGACTGTCGGTCCAGAGCGCAGCCTCTGTTTCGGTAACAACGACCGTCCCGGCGGAACCGGTGAAGCCGCTAATCCAGAGCCGATCTTTCCAACGGGGCGCGGCGTATTCACTTTGGTGAGGGTCGGTACCGAAAAAGACAACAGCCTGCAATGCCCTCTCCTCCATCTTCCTTCGCAGAGCGGAAAGCCGCGGATGAACAGGATTATTCATGGCTACCGTCTCCTTCCGATAGAACCGATATGTACACCCATGCTTGCCCCGAACAATCCGGAAAGCAAAATTTCATTCCGAATGTGGTCAAGCCCGGTTACCGCCCGACTTAGAGAGACAAGAGCATTCTTGGCCCCCCCAAAGAGTTGATCCACCGGCACATAACTTCCGGTCACCCCGCTTTTTCCAAAAACAAAATAACCTGCGACAATGCCAGCCAGTGCACCAATCAGCAGCGAAAGAATAAAACGTTTCATGTTCTCTCCTTTTTTTCGATTGTATCCGAGAAAAGATGAATTTTCCACCGGAAGTATGATACCATCTCCAACATGGAAGGTACGATTCTTATTGTTTCCAACTTACCAATTGATACCACAAAAATCAGAAGATATCTTGCAGAAAATAAGATTGGTGATTTTGATGTGGTAAAGGTAGAAACCGAGGCCGCCGCAGAAGAGATATTCTATGGTGGAGGCGGAGTCGATTGTATCGTCGCACAGTCGGAGATGGCAGGAACCGTCGCCCTGTTGAAAGAAATGAAGCAGGATGAGATGTTTCGTCATGTCCCTATTCTCCTCATCACCAAAGGAAATGAAACAAAGCTTATCGATGAGGTGTACGACAGTGGTTTCGATGCGCATATCGTCTACACCGACATACATCGTCTTCCGCAGAGGATACGTCCGCTTATTGTCATGAATGTCATGTACCGGAACATGATGAAACAGGTCGGCGACCTCCATGAAAAGGCAATCAGTGATTTTATTCTTCTTGATCTGATCAAGAACTATATTCCGAAAACAATCTGGGATATCGCGAAAACCTTTGCACACGAACAGAAGATATCCATTCCGGAAGAAGAGCTGGACCTCACCATCGTATTTGCCGACATCAAGGGCTTCACGGCTATGACCCAGCATATGGAACCGAGGCAGGTCGTCTCTATCCTGAATACGGTCTTTGAAGTCGCAGCAAAACATATCTATCAAAATCATGGTGATATCGACAAATATATTGGAGATGCTTTTTTCGCCGTTTTTACAAAGGCTCAAGAGGCCGTCACGGCCATGACGGCAATGCAGGACGAACTGGAACAGGTTAACCTGCAACGAAAAAACCAGGAACATCCCCCTGTACAATTCCGTGTAGGTATTCATTCGGGGCCTATCATCCGCGGAAATGTCGGTGGTCATGATCGTTACGACAATACCTTGATCGGCGATACGGTCAATACCGCAAGCCGTCTCGAACATATAGCACCTGCCGGCGGTATCGTTATCAGTGAGGAGACCAGAGCACGTATCGGCATCACCTTACCCGAGTCCTGTAAAAGTGAAACCGAACTGCGCGGCAGAGATTCGAAGATCACCGTCTACGATGCGTTTTCGTTTCTCAGGTCGAACCTCCTGGAGCCTCAGAAAAAGTCCTAACCGTAGCGCTCCTCCAGCCCCTGAAACACCAATGCAACAATTGGACAGAAGCGTGTGTTTACGAGAGAAATTTTGAGTAGGCCCCTGGCGTGTTTGTCGTCGGTATGCGGATACTCCCTGCACGCCTTTGGCCGTCGATCGTAAAGGAGACAACGATTATCCGCCAGCAAAAAAGGGCAGGGATGTTCACGAAATACAAGATCCCCATCCTCGTCCCTGATCAGATACGTAGCTTCAAATGCCGAAGGCTTCATGGAAAGCGCTTTTCCCAATCGCTGTATATCGGTATCAGTAAGTCGCGGACCTACTACCGCACAGCAATGTGCACACTTAAGGCAGTCGATGCGCCTGAAAGCTTCATCGTGAAGTTCCTGCATAACCGCCGCAAGCTCTTTCGGTGCCACGCGCCGCAGTTTTCGTACAAGGTCCCGATAAAGACGACCACGACTTTCCGCCGTCTGGATCAAGATACGGTATTCAGGATCCATCATCACCCTTTTCCTCCCACGCTTTTTTTACTATCTTGATCATAATAGGAAGGTGCCATGCAATATCGCTCCATATTACAACAGATTAAAAAAGAGGGAATGGTTGATAAAGCATCCATCGCCGAAAAGCAAGAAACTACGGTGGCTATGATCGAAATGCTCCTCACTGAATTGGAACGACTCGGGTACCTGCAACGAGATGCCCTTGCCCGCTGCAGCGGAGCCTGTACTCATTGCTCTTCGGGCTGTACCTTTGCCCATGTCGGGCTGCCGCAAAACTTCTGGACCATAACAAACAAGGGCGAACGCCTCATATCCTGAAAGACAGGAGAGAGGTCAAGAGGACTCTTGCCTGCAATATCCCGGTTTTCGGGAGAGGCCCCCTTTTCCAACAGCAATTTCGCAACAGCAAGGTAATCATGCCGTGCCGCCCAATGAAGGGCACTCCTTCCCCGTATATCCGGCAAATCCACATTCACTCCGGCCCGAAGCAGGGTAAGAACACACCAGACATCACCACCTGAAGCGGCCTCAATTAATGGAGTGGAACCATCCTTGGTCAGGTAATCCCCATGGGCCCGTGCAAGCAGTACATCCTCCAGCAGTCGAGCATCCCCCTGCTCAACAGCATAGTCGACGGCCCGTTTTCCCGAAGGACCAGAGGCATCGGGATTTACCCCAAGAGAAATAAAAAGCTTCAACAGCGCTTCCCGCCGCGGATCATCCCGATCGAAATCGAGAAATATCTTATGCCAAAAGGGTTCGCCATGAGAGTCGGGGAAGTGAATGCTACCGGTCTCTCTTACGATAGTTTGGAGTTCCAGTCGTAATAGCGATACATCTCCAACATGGAGCAACTCAGAAAGAACTGCCAAACGGTGGGAGTCTAGAAGAGTATCCTCCGCTGGAAATTGTAGGGTGGAGAGGAGAGAAGACGCTTCGCCCAACAGGAGGTCCCCATCTGCTGCGGGATGAGAGGAATCGACCATGGAGAAAAGCGATACAACGAAAAGCTGATCCCCCTGTTTGAGATAAAGACGACCTTCTGCGCCGGTCTCTACACCATCGGGAGCAGAGAAAAAGGGCTGAAACCAGATAGTATCGGCAAAGAAATCTCCCACGGCGACCTTTTTTGCAATGGCAAACGGCATTCCCGGTCGCAGAGGAAGATAGGTATCGTTTCCATTGACCGCCTTCTCCATACGGACCTTGATACAGCTTGCCATGGCAATCGGGTCCCGACGAATATCATAGCCCGGACCGACCCGTTTTCGATCATATCCCAGCCCCCGAAGAAATCCCTCATCCCCATATACCAAGGTCCGAGCCAAGGGGGTCGATCCTGAAGGCAGGAGCTTCCAGGCAACATCGGGCAGAAGAATCGAAACGCCGTCCCCCAGTCCACGTCGTTTTAGAAAGGTGGGAAAGGGGAAAAAGCGAGGCACCGCCTTTTTCATGTCTTCCTGGTTGTCAATCGCAAGAAAGGCGTTTAGGATCGCCCTATTTCTTTCGTTAACAGAATCATTACCCAACCTTTTTCCAAAGGCGGATTCGGCAAGTGCCCACCCCTTCTCAGTGAGAAAGGAGACACACGACATATAGATCATTGAGGAAAATCCGGTTCCCTCCCCGGTAAACCAGCGATGCGGCATGGGAAGGGCCTTCCCCTCATTACAGGCCTCAATCCAGGCGCGGACACGGGCCCCATCGTAGAGAAGGGTTATGTCGGCAAGGGGCGGATAGGGAATCTCATAGCGGTCATGCACCTGTACTATAGCTTGAGATAGTTCCTCCATCGACAAGGGAGAGGGACGATGATTCTCGGGAAGCGAAAAGCCCCAGCCGGAAAAGCAAAGAAGAAGGAGCGCCACGGCAGCCCCTCTTTGCAGCTCAACCATCGGCAGGCTCCATGATCCTGGCGACAAACTCGGTACGCTTCTGGGTCAACATCGCTTCGGAAGCAAGGATATCATCCTCCATCCCCTTCCAACGACGCAAAAGCGCAGACAGCTTCATCTTGATTGGTTCCGGGGCGTCATAGACGGGAAACCGACCGGGAAGCAGGGCAAGATACCACCCCTGAAAGATCCACATGGTTGCCACCCTGTTTCGGTAGATCAAAAGATCAAACTCACTACCTTGTTCGGGGTCCGGAGCATTGTCCTCGGCTCCCTGTATCATTTGGTCCAAACCGTCGATAAACGACTCAAAGTTTTCCTGTTGGGAAAGCAGGGTCTGGTAACGGGTATCAAGGAATTTCATCATCCGCTGATCGATACCGTAGCCAAGCATCATAACGCTGTCCATCTGATCCCGAAAAAAGGAATCGGCGAGAAAAAATTCGGCGCCCTCCAGAGTTTTATCCGAAGCATCAAGGTAAAATTCGATGACAGAATCCTGCACCATCAAGGCGTCACGGATGTAAAGAAACTCCTCGGAAAGGTTTCTTCCGTTAATAAACTGGACGATGCTGTTGTGGTTGGCGTCGTAGAATTGCTTCAAAAGATTTGCAAACTGTGCAACGGCAACAGCGGTTGCTACGCCTTCCTCATCGAATGCCCGCTTCGAGAGGACAAGGCGAATCGTCTCATCATTGCCATCAGGGGTGAATTTCGGCTCAATGACGGGAAAAAGCGATGGGAAATCATCCCCCGCAGCATAGGTGCCAATTGAAAAAGCCCCTTCAGCAAAGGCTTTTGTACCGTAATCGCGGGCGTCTATCAGATAGGGATGGGGATCTTCGTCTTTATCAAGGTAGTCGCCCAAAACCGAAAAAAGTTCTTGAGCCCGTTGCTCCTCTAAAGGCGAAAAAGAATCCTCCAACGCACCAGAAGGAAAGAATCTCACATCAAAAAGAGGGTAGACGGAAGTAACAAGGGTATCGAAATGTTCCTTGTACAGGGCCTCCAGTCCGGGATCGGCCCAAAGAGGTGAGCTAAGGCACAAAAAAAGTCCCAAACAAATCAACAAGATGATTCTGCGTTTTTTCTCCATATGCTAAGTGTAACAGGTATAGGGACCCTTACAAACGGACTTTTTTAAATTCTATCCATTTCTATCAGAGCTTCGACAACAGAGCACAGCAGTCAACAAGTTGCTGTTTTTCGATGTATTCATTCTTCCCGTGGGCCCTGTCAATCGAACCCGGTCCCCAGATCAAGGAGGGAATCCCGGCCTGGTCATATTTCCCCGCCTCGGTACCAAACGCGACGGTTGTAGCAGGTTGGGGAATTTTGTTACCTGCGACCATCATGGCTTGATAATAGCCATATGCCATAGAGGCCTTCGGGCTAAGCCCGGGAAGAAAGGAGTCGAGCCGATGGGTAAACACCAACTTCTTTCCGTTAGGGAGTGTCTCTGACAGGTGGCGGGAAAAGTCTTCAATATGTTGCAGGTATTGCTGGGGGTCCTCCCAGGGAAGGGCCCGTGCCTCCCAGCCCAATTCACACTGCTCTGCCACGACGTTGATTGCCGTTCCCCCATGAATGGTCCCAAGGGAAATGGTTGAATAGGGGGGATCGAAACGCCGGGCTTCCGGGTCCTGGGAACTCCGGCTTTGTATCTCTCCGGCAAATCTCTGAAGTTCGGCAATAAGATGATTTGCCCCATAGATGGCGTTTGCCCCGGAGGCAGGACGGCTGGAATGGGCGGATACACCTTTAACGGTGGTGATATAGCGTGATGCACTTTTATGTCCGTCTGCGGGCTGCAGCAAGGTAGGCTCTCCAACAAGCACCGCATCGGGACGGGGGAGGCAAGAACCCAATTCGGCGATAAGATCGTCGACGCCAATACATCCGATCTCCTCGTCATAGGTAAAGGCAAGATGAATCGGCTCCTTATCGCAACCCGATCGTTCTTCGATCCAGAGAGGGACCAGCGCAAGAATAGCGGCAAGAAAACCCTTCATATCGCAGGCACCCCGTCCATACAGCCTCTCTTCCCCACACACCTGGCGGGGAGTCAGTACAAAGGGGTCCGAATCCCAGCCTGCGCCGGATGCGGGGACAATATCGGTATGCCCGGAGAGCAGCACGCCTCCATCCCGGCTTTCCCCTAGGGTCACGAAAAGATTATTACTGTGCGAACGACCGGCGGAGACCTGCTTGGGGGATAAACCATACGAAACAAGGTAATCGGCAATGTATGTGATGATATCCGCATTATCCGAACCGCTTACACTTCTGAAGGAAACGAGATCCGACAAAATGCGCAGCAATTCCCGGGAAATCTTTTCCAATTGTTGTTCCATGAACATATATCATTTTCCATTAAGCATCTTTGTTGCTTCTTCAATCATCCCCTCAACAACATCATTGTTGGTGAGGTTTATCGAGAGGGACTGGCTCATGGTGCACCTATTCGAAGCATAGAAAAACGAAACGGCAGTGATGACGAACATATAGGTCTCGAAAGAGACCTCACGAGAGAAGGATCCCAGCTCCTGCCCCCTTGCATAGAGTCTACGCAAATGTTTATAAGGCCTTTCTTTGAATCCCTTTACCTTTTCCGTATGTTTTCCATCAAGCATATTTTCCCACACGAAGATCTTCCAGAATTCCGAATGTTCCTGATGAAAATGCACATACCGTTTCAATATGATTCCGGTGAGGGATGGGATATCCTCATCGGTTAGGTCCATAAACTGTTCATCAACTTCGATGATAAGCATATAGGTACGTTTCCATACCTCGATGAAAAGGTCTTCTTTGCTGCCGAAATAGGCGTAGATGCGTTCCTTATTGCTCTTAGCCTTTTTCGCAATATTATCTACACGTGCACCGTGAAACCCCGACTTGGCAAATTCCTCTACCGCGGCCTTGAAAATACGTTCCTTTGTGTCCCTGCTCCGTTTTTGCATGACAATCCCATCGGATTCAAATTTTAGCATTGATATAAAGAGCAATACCAGTACGTATTGCTCTTTATATGCTAATCCCGACCGCATTCTAACTCAACCGATGAAGGCCATCAATTGGTTATAGGAGAGATAACTTATCCAGAGGATGGCCAGCACGGCGATGACATTGGTAACAGGTTTGTTGGTATGCTCCTGCAACACGTCTTTGTTGTTTCCAAGAAGCAGGAGCACGATGGCAACCAACGGCCCTCCCAGAATTGTCGAGGCCTGGGCAACCACGAGCACCTCTATGGGGTTCGTCTTCAGTATCACGGCAAGGGTGGTGCTGAAAAGTAGAAGCAAGGTTGTAAATACCTTCACGGAAATGTCGTTGAGGCTTTTACCAAGCCCGAAGCCGTCGGAAAGGAACATCCCGCCGAGAACGGCATTTGAGACAAAGGAAGAAAAGGAGGCTGCCAATAGCCCAAAGAGGAAAAGCAATTTTGCCAAAGGCCCCAGCAGCGGCTCAAGCTGGATTGCCATGTCAACGGCGCTCTTGACCCCGATACCCCGCGGTGCAAGAACCGCCGCCGATGTAATCATGATAAGGGCCGCCAGGCCACACAAAATGACGATTCCTATGGTCGCATCCCGCTGTGCTTTTTTTAGAAACGCAGCACTCCATCCCTTTCCCTGTACCAGGTAGGCCTGATATGCGGCAGCTGCAATGCTAAAACTTGTTGCGGATATGGCAATGACGAGGCCCCATATTTTAGGCTGAGAAGGAACAAGCCCTAAGGCTATCTTTCCAACACTGGGAGCAGCCATAAAGACGTTCGCTATGAAGGCAACAATCATAATCACAACCAAGGTCATCATCACCTTTTCGAGCAGCTTGTAAAAATCCCGCGATATCCAAATAAAGAGAAGGGCAATAATGGTAAAAATCGGTGCCCACAGCATCATGCCACCACCGAACATTGCATCCATTGCAAGGCCAACACCGATATTGTTCCCTGTCTGGAAGCCCCCCGCAATAAGAAATACGCTCAAGCCGACCACCACTGCCAGAACAGGATGCTGTTTTGTTCTGACGATGTTTAAGAGTGAATCATCATTCAGACAACCGATCCTTGCAGCCATTCTGGTAAATGTCGCCATGAAAACCCCTGCGATAACAACTGCCCAAAGCACGCTATATTCCATCAGCGCGCCGGATTTGCTGCTTACCGTGATGCTTCCCGGGCCAAGGACCGTGGCGGCTGTTATCACCCCCGGTCCAAGTAAGAAGGCCAATCGAGATATCCCTTTTTCCTTTTTATCCATAGATTCCCCCTTTTAGTTTGTTAGCCATTGGTCAATATGTAATGATATAAATGCATCATCCTGGAGTTCAGGATATGCACCAATCACCCTTTCAATCTCTCCCATCTGGGACGGTGATAGTTCCAAAGAAGGATCAAGGCAACGTCTCGATTCAAGAAGCCCCTGCCGGCGAAGGATCTCATAGACCCCTGGGATTACCCCGGCGAAATCGTTCTGTGCATCGAAAATAGCGGCATTTGCATCGGTAATCTTTTGGGCCCGTTCCAGCAGCTCAAAAGGGATATCCGAGCCCTCTGCCTTAAGCTTCTTGATCTCCTCAAGTAGTTCCACCGCCTTGCTGGTCCAGACACACCAGTGTCCCAACAGACCGCCGGAAAAGCGTAGTGCCCTACCCGCTTTCTCTGAACACGGGTAGGATGAAAGCAGATCGAAAACAATGCTATCATCGTTTCCTGTGTACAAAGCGACCTCATGGCCGCGCCCTGCCTCCGAGATTCCCTGAACAACATCGAGGGTTTTATAGCGGTTGAAGGGCGCCACCTTAATGCCAAGCACATTGGGAATCGACGCAAAGTCTTTCCAGAACTCGCGAGACAGGGGAATACCGCCGACCGCAGGCTGCAGATAAAATCCGAACAAGGGGATCTCGTTTGCAACCTTTCTGCAATGTTCAAGGATGCTATCGGAGCTCTTTCCCTTGAAAGTTGCAAGACTAAGAAGCCCAAGATCGAAACCCTTTTCTCTGAGAAGTCCGGCCTCCAAAACGGCAGCCTCCGTATTTCCACAAACACCACCGATCTTTAGTATCTGCCGTCCTTTTTTTGCAGCGTAAGAGGAAATTTCCCCGGAAACGAAGGTGAGGAAGTCCCGGAAAAAGTCAGGCCGTTCCCGAATCTCAAACTGCGTGGTATGGACTGCAGCTGCAATCCCTCCTACCCCGGAATCGATGTAGTAGCGGAGCAGGGCGCGTTGATGCAAGGGATCAAATGTACCATCTTCATGCAAGGCAAGGGGAATTGCCGGAATAGCCATTCCCTGGAAAAGCAGACGACGAATTTCTTTCATGTTCATAAGGTCCGCTCCTAGAATATCCCGTTTCGGGAGGCAAAATGGGTCGGTTTATCAAGGGAAGCCCCCCCGATCTCCAGCCAATGGGCAATCCACTTCACCATTGTCAAAAGACTCACATGCGGGTAACCAAAAAGAGAAGCGGCATACGAAGCATTGTTCAGCAAGGCGGTACCACCTTCCTCCCCCTCGAGCCTCAATGGTCTGTTGAAAAGTCGGCTAAAAAGCTCTGCCACATACCTGATAGAGACTGTTTCGGGCCCGGTAATATTGATGATATTCGCTGGTGATGTGCAGTGAGCAAAGGAAAGCAGGGTTTGGTTGATGACGTCTCCCTGCCATATCACGTTTACGTTTCCCATGGAAAGGTCTATAACCTCCTGGTTTTTCACCTTTTCTCCAATCTCCCGCAGCACACCGTAGCGAAGATCAATTGCATAGTTGAGGCGCAGAATGGAGATCGGAGTCTCATTCTTTTTGCTGTAATACTGGAAAATCCGTTCCCGTCCGAGGGCGCTTATTGCATATTCTCCTTGGGGATGAAGGGTATCGGCCTCTATAGAACCGCCGCAGTTGACGGGAACCAGGCCGTATACGTTTCCCGTTGAGTAGACGACAATAGCACTATCGGCATAGCGCCTTGCTACATAATCGGGAACAAGGGTGTTCATTGCCCAGGTTTCCTCTTCCGAGCCGCAGGTCCCGAATTTTTTACCGACCATAAACACAACGTTTTTTGCATCGGGAAGCTGCTTTACCGCAGCAGGATCGGAAAGATCACAACTGATGGTCTCTATTCCCTTCTCTTCGAGTTGTGTCCTTTTCTCCGGATTACTAAAACGAGAGACCCCGATGATCCGCCTCGGTACGCCTGCAGCTATAGATGCCTTTTTTGCAGCCAGTGCCAACTGAACACCAATCTTGCCCCCAACCCCCAAAATTATGAGGTCGCCCTCCAAGTTTTTTTGAAAGTCGATAAGCGGCTTCGATGGCAGACTCATGAGATCATCCAGCTCCTCTTCGGATTCAATGTATTCAGGGAGTCTCTCCCTTTTCAGATACGACATAAGCATTACTCTCCAACCAACTAGTTGGTTTTATTATATGGTTGAATTACAAGTGTTGTCAACTATTTTTGACCGAAAGAAAACATACGTGAAACACACATACTCCGGAAATTGACAAACCTCTTCATTTATCCTATATTTTGATTATTCAAACTAAGGAGTTTTAAGAATGAAAAATATACTACGTATATTGCTGATGCTCGGAATCGCATCATTCTTTTTCGGATGCGGAAACCAAAAAGAAGGAACGAAGAGTGCAGACGATGGAGAAAAGAAGCTTTCGGTAGTCGCAACCATCGGCATGATCGGCGATGTTGCACAAAAGATCGGTGGTGAGAGGATCTCCGTCTATTCAATGATGGGGCCGGGGGTGGACCCTCACCTTTATAAGGCAAAGGCTGGCGACCTCGAACGGTTGAACAAGGCGGATCTTGTCCTCTACAACGGCATTCACCTTGAGGCAAAGATGGCCGATGTACTTGAGAAACTATCCGAGCGTAAGAATATCATAGCGGTCTCGCGGTCAATCCCCGAAGACCAGCTTATCACCATAGAAGGGGCCCATGACCCCCATATCTGGTTTGACGTCAAAAACTGGATCCGCGCATCGGAAGAGATACGTGATGCACTTATTCACACCGATCCTCAAGGCGAACGACGCTACAGAGAACAACAGAAGGCGTACAAGGAAGAGCTGGAAGAACTCGATGCCTATGTGATAAAACGCGCCGAGGAAGTAACGAAGGAACAACGCATCCTGATTACCGCGCACGACGCATTCAACTACTTTGGCAGGGCCTATGGATTTGAGGTCAGGGGTTTGCAGGGAATCAGTACCGTCGACGAGGCGGGAACCGGCGATGTACGGGCACTTGCAGATTTTATTGCGGAAAAGAAAATCGGAGCACTTTTCGTCGAGTCTTCGGTTTCCCCCAAAAGTATCAAAGCGCTGCAGGCAGCGGTCCGCGACCGGGGATGGGATGTAAAGATAGGCGGAGAGCTGTTTTCCGATGCCATGGGAACACTCGGCACGCCCGAGGGGACCTATATTGGTATGGTCAAGCACAATATCGATACCATTGTTGCAGGATTAACGATCACGGAGGAATGATGATGCAGCAACGCTGGGCTATTGAGGCGGAAGATGTAACAATCGCGTATCATGATAAACCGGTAGTCTGGGATGTCGACCTGCGGATCCCTGTAGGGGTGATGATGGCAATCATCGGCCCCAACGGGGCAGGAAAATCAACATTACTTAAAGGGCTGCTTGGGTTGATTCCTCTTACCGCAGGACAGGTTTCCATTTTTGGAAAGCCTTACTCTCGACAGAGAAAACTCGTGGGCTATGTCCCTCAGCGTACCGCTGTTGACTGGGATTTTCCAACGACGGTTTTGGATGTGGTGCTGATGGGGAGCTACGGAAAATTGGGCTGGATAAAACGGCCGGGACAAGAGGAACATTTTCAGGCGATAGAGGCACTGGAAAAGGTTGGAATGAAGGATTTTGCCGACCGTCAGATCAGCCAACTCTCCGGCGGACAACAGCAGAGGGTCTTTCTTGCTCGAGCACTCATACAAGATGCCGAAATATACCTAATGGACGAACCCTTTCAGGGTGTAGACGCCTCCACCGAACGTGCCATCATCGCCTTATTGAAGGATTTAAGGAACCGGGGAAAGACTGTCGTAGCAGTACACCACGACTTACAGACGGTAAGCGATTATTTCGACTGGGTCACCCTTCTGAATGTACGCAGAATAGCAGGAGGAACGGTAGCAGAGGCTTTCACCACCGAAAATCTTCGTAAGGCCTACGGCGGACGTCTATCATTCTTGGATGACGCCAAGGAGCAGTAGGATGGACACACTTATCCAGGTATTTGGCGATTTCACTCTTCGGACAGTGGCCCTTGGGGCGGCCCTCATTGGTATCACCTCGGGAGCTCTGGGCTGTTTTGCATTGCTTAGAAAACAGAGTCTCTTGGGTGATTCCATTTCTCACGCGGCCCTTCCTGGTATCGTGCTGGCCTTTATGGTCACCGGCAGTAAAAACCCATTAGTCCTTCTGGTCGGGGCAGCTATTGCCGGCTGGATAGCTACCACATGTATTCTTGCGGTTATCCGCAATACTCGAATCGTCAGTGACGGAGCCCAGGGCGTTGTGCTCAGTGTATTCTTCGGAATAGGCTTGCTCTTACTTACCTTTATCCAATCACGTCCGGACGCGGCCCAGGCAGGACTTGACAAATATCTTTTCGGGCAGGCCGCGGCCCTTCTCCCTGCGGATGTCAAAACAACAGCCTTCTTCGGGGGAATAGCGCTCATCCTTATGATGTTGTTCTGGAAGGAACTTAAATTGATGACCTTTGATCCGGTTTTCGGCGAGAGCATCGGATTTTCGGGGAAGCTCCTTGATTTCATCATTACCGGTTTGATCGTTATCGCCATCGTTACCGGGCTGCAAACGGTAGGAGTCATCCTCATGAGTTCCATGTTAATCGCACCGGCAGCAGCGGCAAGGCAATGGACTAACAAACTTGGCCACATGGTTTTGCTTTCTGCTTTTTTTGGCGCATTGGCAGGAGTAATAGGTGCTTTACTTTCCAGTTTAGTTTCCGATCTTCCGACAGGGCCAACCATTGTCCTTGTTTTGACTGCTTTAGTTCTCATTTCTTTGCTTTTTGCACCAGACAGGGGATTCGTATCTCAGATAGCAAGGCGTTATCAAAATCGTTTTTCGTTTTCTCTCCACCGTCTTTTGCTCGATCTCTACCACCTGGAACAGCAACATGGGAAAGATAGGCGTGCCCACGATCAGAGAACGATTGCCATGATCCGACGGCGGAAGGGGACTATCCGGGTTGCACTGAAAGCCCTGCAATCTCGCGGATGGGTAGAAGAACAAAGCAAACGGCTGTGGAACCTTACACCAAAGGGCAGGGAAGAAGCAGAAGCTCTGGAAAAGGGAGTAACAACATGATAGCAGAAATTATTTTGATAGCGGTACTTGTGTCCGTTGCCTGTGCCATCCCCGGAGTCTTTTTGGTGCTCAGAAAAATGTCCCTCATGAGCGATGCAATCAGTCATGCTGTACTGCCGGGAATCGTCGTCGGCTTCTTGATAACCCACACCCTTGCCTCGCCTTTACTTTTTATCGGAGCAGTTGCAACGGGACTGCTGACGGTGGTTCTCTCGGAACTACTGGTACGCACATCACTTGTAAAAGAAGACGCTGCCATCGGCCTCGTTTTTCCGGCCCTCTTCAGCATCGGCGTAATATTGGTAAGCCAATACACGGGAAACGTGCATCTCGATACCGACGCTGTTTTGTTGGGTGAACTGGTATTTACTCCGTTAGACAGAATCATCGTCCAGGGAATTGATTTGGGACCTCGGACCGCTTGGGTAATGGGTTTTATTCTCATAATGAATATTGCTCTGTTCTTGCTTTTCTTCAAGGAACTTAAACTGGCCACCTTCGACCCAGGCTTGGCTGCATCGATAGGCTTCTCCCCTTCCCTGATTCAATACATTCTCATGATCGATGTAAGCATTACCACTGTCGGGGCCTTTGACGCGGTAGGATCGATTCTTGTTGTGGCGCTCATGATCGCCCCTGCGGCAACAGCCTATTTATTGACAGACGATCTTCGCGTGATGGTACTTCTTGCAGTACTTTTTGCCATACTCTCTTCGATTATAGGATTCTGGGCCTCCTGGATCATGGACGCCTCAGCAGCCGGTGCGATGGCATCTATCGCAGGCCTTTTCTTCCTAGCGGCTTTTCTTTTTGCCCCCGATAGGGGTATAGTATCAATTCGGAAAAAAAGAAAACGTCAGAAGATTGAATTCGGAATAAGCATGCTTGCGGTGCACTTGTTACACCATAGGGATGAAGAGCGATCGGCAACGGAATGCAGTGAGGATCATCTGCTTGAACATATTAATTGGGATGTCCGGTTCGCGCATGTGGTTCTTTCCACAGCCATAAGCAAAGGGCTTATCCGGTCCGAGGGGCACGTGTTACGCTTAACCCATAGGGGGATCTCTTTTGCCCGGGAAGCCATGTCGAGGTAAATGCGTTGGGAGAAAACCTTTCGAAAACGGTAGAAGACTATCTGAAAATCATCCTGGAGGAATCAGGCGATAATAGCTCCGAGATCGTTCACCTGGGCTTGCTGGCCCAACGGATGAAGGTAACCCCGGGAACCGTTACAACAATGATAAAACGGATTGCCACTGAAGGTTTGGTAGAATATATTCCGAGGAAGGGTTGCCGATTAACTGAGAAGGGAACGTATCAAGCCTTAACGCTGCTTCGGAAACATCGTTTAGTTGAAGCCCTTTTGGTAACGGTTCTGAAAATGGATTGGTCCGATGTCCATGAAGAGGCAGAATCTCTCGAACATGAGCTTTCGGATAAAGTCGTTGAATACATCGACCGCCTGTTAGGTTACCCGGAAAAAGATCCCCATGGACAGCCGATTTTTCGCGACGTGGAAAGTTATCGGGCATATAGTACCGAGTCGCTATTGAGACTTGATCAGGCAAAACCGGGCAATCGCTATTGTATTATCAAAGTGGAAGAGCGAAAAGAACATCGAGAATTTCTGAAATATCTTGAGCAAAACGGAATGAGACCGGGAGAACTGATTGATGTAATAGGACGCTCCGAAGGCGGGGGCTGGCTCGAAATAGAGACGGCAAAGGGAAAGGTTCTCAAATTAGGCACGCAAAAGGGAACCAGCCTTTATGTTTCTGAGGCATAGTCCCTATCTCTCGAAACCTCATGGTTCCATATCTTTTATTTTTCCCCGCTATCAAGCCCCTTTTCAAGCTCTTTCATCTGTTCGATAATCTCGTTGCTCTCCTCTATAACCTCTTCCGCCTTCTCTATCGCAGGCTCAGCATCACGTTCACGATCGAGTTTAACGTTGCGAAAATAGAGCCCCATATCGATGGTAATCTCCACAATATTCAAGATGTAGAAAAACCACCCAAGATAGAAGAGAAAATTCAGGGATGCGGAACCACTTCCATACCATTGGAGAATTTTTCTGGAAATACCAAAGACATATCCAATCCATAAAAATACTTCGAAAAAGAGACTTTTCCCTTTTGCCGTCCGGGAAACATAGGAACGGTAAATCGAAATGGGCCAGGAAAGACCAAAACATAAGATCATCAAGGCTTCCAGTAAATCAAGCATATTTTTCATCCTTTTAGCGTTCAGCTTTATCTTCGGCTGATTATATACAAAGCGGAGGAAGTGTTAAAATAAATAGTTGATATTGTTATCATATCAGAAACGCATAATAAGCAAAGAAGGGCAGGAAAGATTTTGACCAATCCGAATTTCGAATATTACAAGGTTTTCTATTATGTGGGCAAACATCAGAATCTCACAACCGCAGCCCATCTCCTTTCGACCAGCCAACCTTCCGTAAGCCGAAGCATCAAGAATCTGGAATACGATCTATCGTGCCGTCTATTTGTTCGCTCGAAAAAAGGGGTTACCTTTACTCCGGAGGGGGCACTACTCTACAACCATATAGCTTCTGCCTGTGAATCGATATTTGAAGGAGAAAAAGCTCTGTCAAGGGCCTTGCATTTGGAAAGCGGTACGGTTGCCATCGGAACCACGGAAATCGCTATTCACTGTTATCTACTGGAAAAACTGGCATCATTTCACAAGGCTCATCCCAAGGTTACTCTTACTATCATCAACCGCAGTGCTCCTGTACTTATCGATGAAATCAAATCGGGAGCGATCGATATTGCGGTGCTAACAACTCCCATCAAAGACGAAAAAAATTTGGCCATTACCGAGGTAAAAAGATTCCGGGATGTTCTTGTGGCCGGACCTGCGTTTTCCCATTTGGGAAACCGAATTCTTACCATTGAGGAATTACCGACATACCCATTAATCACCCTTTCGAAAGAAACCGCAACATATCGTTTTTACTCCTCCCTCTATGCCTCGCATGAAATGGCATGGAAGGCCGATATTGAACTTGCAACAGCGGACTTGCTTATCCCTTTTATCAAACAGAATCTGGGGATAGGTTTCGTACCCCAAATAATGGCATCTCCCGCACTTGCCTCAGGTGAGATTCGCGCGCTTACCCTTTCAATCGATATACCTGAACGGGAAATCTGTATTGTACAAGACAAACGCCATCCGTTAAGTGCGGCAAGTCGGCAACTCATTCACTCTCTTGCCTCAGGAGATCCCTCGCAAGAGCGAACATAATGGGGTACTGTTTCAGACAGAGAATATAGTTTAGGAGCCGCTATGCAAAGTCATTTCAAGAACACTATACGGTTCTTTTTTATGGGGATGGTAGTGATAATCACGACCAATCTATCGGCAGAACCAGTAATCAGAGAAGGAGGGTTTCCTCCAAATGCTCCCGAATTGCAGGAATCGGCGTATGTGGTAATGGTGAATCTGGATGAACAAAGGGTTTTTGTCTACCACAACGGGAAAGAGATCCGCAGGATGATCTGCTCCTCAGGCCTTCCCGAAAATGATAATGCAACACCTACCGGTCGTTTTATCATCGATGAAAGTGGACACAAGCGAGGCCAATGGTTCTATTCGGACACATACGGAGAAGGGGCGAAGTACTGGGTCGGATTTATTGGGGGAACATATCTCTTCCATTCCGTACCCATGGATAAAGACCAGCATATTATTGAGGAGGAGGCCAAGCGCATAGGACAACCTGCCTCCCATGGCTGTATCCGCCTCTCGGTAGCAGATGCCCAGTGGTTTTACGAAACGATTCCTTCGGGATCTGTTTTATATATCACGGGGACAACGCCAAATTCTTCGGATGCCTCCTCTGCCGAGTTACCAATGTATCGGCCGCTCACGAAACAGGAAGTCTGTACATGGCTTGCCGATCACCATCAGGAGTTCTATCAACAGCATCTTTTAAGCTGCGAGGCGGCCTTGGTTCGTATGACCGCCGCATGTATCGGGATCCCGGACCTTACCGAAGAAGGAATCCTTGCGGATTTTCCGAAGGGGCTCGACCCGGAAACCGCCTTTGTCTGCAACAACATAGACCAGGGAAGAAGAGGCCCCGGAAACACCATTCGCTGGAACAACTATGGTACGCATCCACCTGTCGTGGTAAAACAGTTGAATCACTACATTGCAGATCATCATCTTGCATCCCTTTACACGCTACAGGAAGTGAAGGCCGATGATGCTCAGCTCAAGGATTTAATCAGTACTGATGAGCATTTTCTCGGTGCCATTGTCTGGCTTGTAGGCCACCCCGAGCGCTGGGGAGCACATCCACCGGTGAATGATCGAGGGATGGTACTGGGAGAACATGTCAGGTTCGTGGCGCCGAAACTGGATGCTTCCGGTAATTTCATCGTCTGGGATCCCGAAAATCACCCCAACCAGCCCTACCATGTCCCGACGCTGGCAGGAAGAGAACTTTTTAACTACCGGATTGCGGTCCTGCTGGCGGCATCTCCGTAAAGAATCTCCGGAAGGTAGTTGACATCTCATAAGACCAGTATTACTTTGTAATACCATACTCACAAAAAATCGAGAGGAGAGAAAACCGATGGCACAACAAAAGGAAGAGACCATAACCTTTAAAGCCGACCCGACTCTGGCGGAACTACTCCGGAGGGTTCCCAATAGATCCGAGTTTATAAGAAAGGCGCTCTTTGCCCAACTGGACAATATCTGTCCGCTCTGCCAGGGAAGTGGTTATCTCACCCCTGATCAAAAGAATCATTGGGAAAAGTTTTCAAAACATCACCATGTGGTGCGTTGTGAGTCGTGCCACGAATACTATCTTTCGTGCGATCTCAAGGAGGATCATCATGAAGCGTCACAAAAAGAGATGTAGTATTGTTAGTGCACTGCTTTTTATGCTTATAGCAAGCCTTCCGCTCATGGCAGGAGGCAATCGTGAATCGGCTCCCACATCCGGGAATAGTGAAAAACCGATCGTCTATTCTTCTATTCTGCCGGCCCAGTTTTTGGCCGATAGAATCGGCGGTGATCGCATTACATCAGAGGTAGTAGTACTTCCCGGCGAAAGTCCGGCTACCTACGAACCCACACCAAAGCAGATGAGCGCTCTTGCTCAAGCCTCAGTCCTTTTCCGGATCGGGGTTCCCTTTGAAAACGGCTTTTTGCCGAAGGTAAAAGAGCTTAGTCCTGATCTTACCATTATCGACCTTCGAAAAGGGCTAACCCTTAGAACCATGGATGCTGCCCATTCCCACGATGAAGAACATGATGGGGATCACGAAGGTGAGGGGGAAGACGGCCACGACCATGAGGCAGGAACTCCCGATCCCCATATCTGGATGAGTCCCCGTAACATGATGGTCATGGCACAGACCATGGCCGACGCCCTTGCTGCAGCGGATCCCGACGGGGCCGAAATATATATGGATAACCTTGCAGGCCTTGAATCGGATTTAAAGGCCCTTGATACGCGACTTGCGCAGGATTTGGAACCACTACGCGGAAAGCGCTTTTTCGTCTATCATCCGGCTTTCGGCTATTTTGCCGACGACTACGGCCTGATACAGATTCCCCTGGAAATAGAGGGGAAGGAGCCGACCCCAAAACAGCTGGCCTTTTATATCAAGGAAGCAAAGGAACTTGATGTGGAAATCATCTTTGTGCAGCCCGAATTTCCCCGGCAGAGCGCCCAAACCGTGGCAAAAGAGATCGGAGGAATGGTTGTGCCGGTCAGCGCCCTGGCAAAGGAGTATATTGCCAACCTCGACGCCGTGGCATCGGCCCTGGAGGAAGGCCTCCGCTGATGAGTGATAATGAAGAAAAAGGGGCTCCGTCAACGGAGCCCCTGTCTGTGGTAAATTTCGAGGATGTCTCTTTTGGCTACGGTGAGGATCGTGTTCTTGAATCGGTCTCCTTTGAAATCCTTCGGGGAGACTTTGTCGCACTCATCGGGCCGAACGGCGGCGGAAAAACCACCATTCTCAAACTTATACTCGGACTCCTCATTCCCGATGAAGGTCGGATACGGCTGTTCGATTCTCCTTCGGAGGAAGCCCGGAAACGGGTGGGCTATGTTCCCCAGTACACGCTCTTTGATCCGCTTTTCCCTGCGACGGTGGAGGATGTGGTTCTGATGGGACGGCTGGGAGCAAAAAGCAGGCTCGGTTTCTTTCGCCGGGAAGATCGCTGCATTGCTGCCTCCGCCCTAAAAACGGTTGGGCTTGAGGGACTCGAGAAACGCCCCTTTCCGGCCCTTTCCGGAGGTCAGCGCCAACGGGTACTCATTGCCCGTGCCCTGGCAAGCCAGGCAGATCTTTTGATCCTCGATGAGCCAACCAGCAATGTAGACAGGACGGCGGAAAAGGAAATTTACGCCCTTCTGGGTTCATTGAAGGGAGAGAAAACCATACTCCTGGTAAGCCATGACACCGCCGTCGTTTCCAATCTGGCTGATACCATCCTTTGCATAAACAGGACCCTTGCCAGACATCCTGGCTGCGAACTAACGGGAGAAGACCTTGGAAAACTCTACGGTGACGATATGAAGCTGGTATTACACGATATACACAATGAAGCCCCCGCCGCTTCGGCAAAGGAGGATTCACCGTGTTGAATTTCTTCGGCCAGTTTTTTCACGACCTTGTTACCTTTCCTTTCTTGTTGAACGCCCTCCTTGCCTGTCTCTTTCTTGCGCCGGCTGCAGGGATCATCGGTACCTACGTCACCGTGGAGAGGATCAATTCCATGGCAGGAGCCGTAGCCCATTCGGTGCTCGCAGGACTGGGAGCCGCACGTTTTCTCCAGGTGAGCTTCGGCTGGAGCTATCCGACACCGCTCCAGGGCGCGGCTGTGGCGGCAGTCATCGTCGCTCTGATCATAGGAGGCATCACGGGACGGGGCAGGGAGCGAACGGAAACGGTTCTGGCCGCAATCTGGGCCATCGGCATGGCAATCGGTATCTTTTTCATCGCCGCAACCCCTGGTTACTCTCAGGATCTCATGAGCTATCTCTTCGGAAATATTCTGATGATCAGGAAAAGCGACACCATGCTCCTCCTGGTCATGGATCTTGTACTGATTCTGGTGATTCTATTTCGCTATAAGGAGATATTCGCCGTTACCTTCGACGGTGAGTTTGCGGCGCTGCGGGGAGTAAAGGTGCGCAGGATCTATTATCTGATGCTTCTGCTTACCAGCCTTACCATCGTGCTGGCCGTTCAGCTCGTGGGTATTGTCATGGTTATAGCACTTTTGACCCTTCCGGCTGCCACTGCAGGACTCTTTTCCCATAACCTTTGGAAGATGATGATCTTTGCGTCGCTGTTGAGTTTTCTCTACACGGGAGGGGGACTTGCCATCAGCTACTCGGCGGACAAACCGGCAGGTGCCACCATCATCCTTTTCGCCGCAGCGGTCTATCTGGGGACAATGCTGATCAAGCGGAAAATACGGTAACGCTTCCCGATGGCGACGATTTCGCAATGTATCTTGACCCGGCCCTGCCGACAGGCATAGTATCGCCCCATGGCAGAAAAGAAGAGCCTGCACACAAGAGCAACAGCGAAATTAATCGGCATTGGTGTCGGACCGGGAGATCCCAGCCTTTTAACCCTTGCTGCGGCCCAGGCCGTCAAGGAAGCGGACATCGTCTTCACACCGGTTTCAAGATTTTCAAAAGCATCCCTGGCGGCCTCCATCGCTGCTGGTACGGGAATAGACGAAAGCAAGATTCAAAAGATCACCTTTCCCATGGCGAAAGATACCGAAACCCTGCAGAAAGCCTGGAGTCAGGCGGCCGCCCCGGTTATCAAGGCCCTCGACAGCGGGCTTCGGGCGGTATTCCTCACCCTGGGAGACCCATCGGTCTACAGCACCTGGATCTATCTTCGCCGAGAGGTCGAGGCGCAACAACCGAACGCCGGCATTGCGGTAATCCCCGGCATCATGGCGGCAAATGCTGCAGCAGCCCGCCTGGGGCTGCCCCTGGTCGAAGGGAAAGAGCGGCTTGCGCTCCTCCCGCTGCCTGAGAACCTCGATGAACTCGATGCCTACCTCCCCCTTGCGGACTGTATCGTCGTATACAAAATCGGCTCACGTCTGGAGGAGTTGGCCCGGTGGGTTAGCGAAAGGGGCTTGGCTGAGCAGGCCCATCTTGTCGTAGGTGTTGGCCTGGAGCGGGAAGCAGCAGGGCGCCTTATCGACCTGGCAGAGAAGGAGCAAGGCTACCTTTCGGTGGCTCTCATCCGAAGCAGGCGGAAGTAAAAACGCGATTAGTAGAGTTCCGGCCGGCGAAGGGAAGGAAACCAGCGGTCTCCCATGGCCGGGTTTTTCGTGTTTTCCTGCTGCCGAAGATGTTTTACAAGGGAGAGGTCGATATCTGCACAGAGCAAGGCCTGTCGGCCGGAAAAATCTTCGGCCACAACCTGTCCTTTTGGATCGATGATGAGCGCGCCGCCGCCGAAGTGCCCTCCGCAAAGGTTGCAGGAAGCGACATAGAGGCCGTTATCATAGGCCCGGGCCGGGAGATATCGAAGCCAAAGCTCCCGGCGCCTTTGGACGGAAAGAGGAGAGGCAAAGGGGGCTAAGATCAGAGCCGCCCCTCTAAGACTTTGGACCAGGGCAATCTCGGGCAGATGTGTCTCGATGCACAGCTGGATGCCGACCGTGGGCCCTGCCGAGCCCCCGACACCAATCATCCCGCCGATGTCGAAAAGGCCTATCTCATTGCCCGCCTCAAACCATTCCTGCTCCAAAGTGCCCAGATGACTTTTTCGGTACAATCCAATCTCAGAAGCCCCGGGCAGCGCCACGGCCTGGGAAACAATGGGTTTGCCACCTGACTCACCGGCCTCGATAAAACCACAAAAGATTGTCAGCCCGTAGCGATCGGCCAGAGGCAGAAGAATGGATGATACCGCCTCCGGATAGAGGGCAAATTCCCGGGCCTTGGGGCCGCTATAGGAAGTGAGGGCTGCCTCGGGAAAACAGATCAGCATGGCCCCCGCTTCGGCCGCCTGCTCGCACAAGTGCCCTACCATCGCGGCGTTGTGCCGAAGATCTCCGGGCCTTGCTTCCATGACGGCAAGGCCGATGCGCAGTTTATCCACCCCAGCCATGAAACCTATTTCTTCTTCCCACCAGGGGAAGCTTTTCGCCGTTTGAGTTCGGCAATGATGAGATCGTAGTTTTCAGGAATGTGCGGCCTGATGCAGCCGGTACAATCCTTGACCCCGTCGGCAGTTAAGCGATAATCCCCTCCGCAATCGGGAAATTGATAGAGAGGACAGAAGCAGAAAAGACAGTTCATCTCTTCGATCCCCCGGTGGCAGGGATAATAGCGACAGTCGCGGTTTTCAAAGAATTTGTGGCTATAGGGTCGTTTATCCTTCATGTGACTCCTCGATTTTGTACCCCCTGGGGGTGATAAACCATCGCCCCTGCCGATAGGAACTGCTGTTGCCGATTACCACAACCGAGGACATGCCGATATCAGGATCATCGGCATCGATGCTTCCAAGGCTCTCAAGACGGACCGATTGGCCCTCGCGCAGGGCGTTTGTCACCACCGCAGCCGGAGTATCCAGAGACCGACGAGCGCGAAAGAACTCCAAAGCCTTTTCCAGCAAGGCCTTTCTGCTTCGGCTTTTCGGATTATATAGCACGGTGATGAAATCTCCCTCGGCGGCAAGGCGCAGCCGTTTCTCGATCAGGGAAGCCTCGGTCAGCAGATCGCTTAGGGAGATGACCGCAAAGTCGTGCATCAGCGGCGCACCAAGCAAGGCAGCGGCAGAAGAAGCAGCGGTGACTCCGGGAAGGATGCGCAGATCAAAGCACTCTCCCGCATCGGTCCCGGCCAACTCCAGGATCAACCCCGCCATACCGTAGATACCGGCATCCCCGGTGGAAACAACAGCAACACGTCTCCCCGTTCGGGCAAGATCGATGGCAGCGACGGCCCGATCCTTCTCTTTCCGCATCCCCGAAGCAACGGTCTCCTTTCCCTCAATGAGCTCCCCCAGAAATTGGAGATAGCGATTGTAACCGACCACAACCTCACACGCTTCGATGGCCCGAATCGCCGCAAGGGTCATATGCTCCGGCGATCCCGGTCCGATCCCGACCACGTACAACACGCCTTTTGTATGATGCTGTTTGCGGTGGGGGGGCAGCCCTTCGACCTCGTCTCCCGCATGCTCCCCGGCCCTCCCTTCATCCACACTATTGATCGCTTCGGCCACTTGCGGCAAATCGACCGAAGCAGCCGAAGCGGCCAGCTCGTCGGAAATGGAAAGAGGGCCTATCCGCTCCCGGACAATCGCAACCGTCACCCCGTCGCGGCGATACAGGGGCGCAATTATAGAACCTTGTCTGGCAGTAAGCAGGGCGCAGGGCTCTGCCACGGCGGGAATGCCGATGTGCCGGGAGGCGGCACTGGGGAGAAAGGCGCCGGAGAAGCGGCTGATCTCCCGGGCACTCACCCGGGTAAGGGGAATGTCGAGGTCGGCAAGAGCCTCGAAGAGGCCTGGTTCCAGGCATTTCTTACCGATGGTGGCTGCAATTCTGACATCCGATAGAGAAAGGCCGGCCTCCATAAGGGCGGTGGTAACGGCCTCCTTCACGGCGGATGCAAGGATGTCCTTACGGGCCCCAATACCAAGCACAATCGAGCGCCGGGCCTCGGTGGCGGTACTCACAACGGGGCGACAGCCCAGGATACGGGAGACCTCCCAACAGAGCCGGTTTGCTCCACCCTCGTGTCCGGAAAGGAGGCTCACCGCATTGCGGCAGCCATTATCGACAACCACCACCGCAGGATCGTGATACTTATCCCGGAGAAAAGCGGAAATCATCCTGACGGCGATTCCCACCGCAGAGAAAAAAATAAGTCCATCGCAGAGGACAAAGAGCCGTGCACTCTCTTCTGCGAGACTGCCCGGTCGGCTGCAATCGACAACAGACAGATTGGGCATCTGCCCGGTAAGCTGGCCTGCGGCGTTCTTCCCTGCTTCATTTATACAGAGAGCAGCCAGTTTCACGCTCCACCTCCTGCGTTTTCCCGACTACTTCGAAACCCGTGAGAGAAATTCGCATCGTAGAGCTTGGAGGCCTCGAAGGTACCGGGGTTCAGAACATCGCCGACAAGGATGATGGCCTGCCTGTCGATTCCCGCCTTTTGCATAAGCCCGGCAAGGGTGGAAATGGTTCCCTCGATGATCCGCTGGTCCGGCCAGCTTGCCCGGTAAACCGCTGCAGCAGGGGTGTCGGTACCGTAGAAGGGAGCAATCTCCTCCATTGCTTCTTTTACCATGGAGGCACTGAGAAAGAGCACCAGGGTGCTTTGTGACCGGGCAAGGGCCCGGAGCCTCTGGGCTTCGGGCACAGGGGTACGTCCCTGCCGTCTGGAAAGAATCACCGTCTGGCTTATCCCAGGAAGGGTCAGCTCCCGGCCCAGGGCAGCCGCCGATGCGGAAAAAGAACTGACACCGGGGACAAGCTCCCAGGGAATCTGTTCGGCTCGGCAGAAGCAAATCTGCTCGCCGATGGCACCGTAGAGAGAGGGGTCTCCGGTATGGAGCCGGGCGATACTCCCATTGTGGTCGGCTCCCTTCTTGAAAACGGCACATATGGCATCGAGATCCATGGAACTGGTGTCGTATATCTCTGCCTCGGGCAGCGCCCAGTCAAGCAGTTTGGGATTCACCAGAGAACCGGCATACATGACAATCTCGGCTTCTTCGATAAGCCGACGCCCCCGGAGGGTGATGAGTTCGGGATCCCCGGGTCCCGCACCGATGAAATAAACCTTCACACTGACTCCTTTTCCATCCTGGGTATGATAACCGTACACAGCCGCCCACCTTCCTGAACGGCATCCAGGCGACAATAGACGATCGACTCCCCCTCTTCGCCGATGTCCCGACAAAACCACGCCTTGTATCCGCTATAACCTGGATCTTCCGCAATAATCCTCTCGGCAAGATCCCGGCCGCCGCAAGGACCTGCGGTAAGGACGACAAATCCACTCATCCCCGAAGGGGGATGGGAAACGAATCTGCGGACAAAGGATGCGATATCCTCGCCTCCGCTGCCGTGGAGGGATACCAGTTCCAGTTCCTGCCAGGGGATGCCGATCTTTGCACAGGCCACCTGAAAGGCGCTTAGGCCGGGAACGATGCGAAGCTCCCACTGAGGGTAGCGGGAACGGACCAGGGGAAGCAGGCTATGAAAACCGGGGTCCCCGGATACCAGGATACCGATCTCGTCTTCCCCCTCCAGGCGCAGGCGCTCTATCTCATTCAGCCCTGAATAGATGCCCCTTCCTCCCTCCGAAGAGAGATCGATAAAAGGGATTGAGGGAGGGATAAAGCGGAGGGCATGGCTCCGAAATCCGGCAAAAGCCGTGCACCTTTTTATGGTTTCACGGGCCTGATCGAGGGTGTAGCGCCCATCTCCGGGCCCTGTTCCGATGATATGGATCATTTCAGCCATCCTTCCACCCGCTCCTTCGGCCAGGAGCCCAGGGCATTGCCTTTCAAATCGAGAAGCACGACGCCGATCGCACAACGCCTCTCCACCAGTTTCTCCGTCCGCTCGGCAGCCCGGCGGGCAATAGCGTTCCAAATTTCATCGAGGCCCCAGTCGTGTATCAAGGCAACCGCCTCTTCGGCAAGGTTCAGCGACAGAAGCCTGCGGACCATCTCGGCCGAGGCACCGGCGGCGCCTGCATAGGCGGCGATCACCTCGAGCCTGGCATCCCCGCTGCTCCAGTGCGTGTTGAACATGGCAACGGCGATCTTTGTTAGCTTTCCGATATGGCCGACCAGAAGAAGTTCCTTTGCCCCATGGTCGGCCCCGCGGAGCAGGGCATGGCCCACATGATCCCCCACGGTAACCACCCGGTCCAACGCGATGCCCCTGGAAGAGAGAAAGGCCTCACCCACATAGCCTGGGGTAATAATCAAACGGCTCATCCCGCTTTTCAGATAACTGTGGATCACCCGGTTGATGGATGCCTTGTAGGCCTCCTCCGACTTGGGTTCGACCACCCCCTTGGTTCCGATAATCGAGATCCCGCCCAGGATACCGATCCGGGGATTCCAGGTCTTTCCGGCCAGGGCAGCCCCTTCGGGAACGAAGATTTCGACCTGACAGCCCCTCCCTTCTGGCAGTAAGGGTAAAAGCTCCTCTCGTATCATCTTCCGGGGAACCGGATTAATGGCCGCCTCTCCCACCTTGCCGGCAAGCCCCGGTCGGGTAATGCGCCCGACCCCTTCTGCGCCGTCGATTTCGACCCCGTTCCCTTCTTTTAGGCGAACCCTGGCACCGATCAGTATGCCGTCGGTGATGTCGGGATCATCCCCCGAATCCTTGCGCACCAGAGCCTCGGCCCCTATTCCGTCGGAAGTCGCCCCTATGTGCTCTATGGGAACAAGAATCTGCCTGCCGCTGTAGCGCCTGTGACCCTTCGGAAGGGTGATTTCGACCCGTTTATCCGCAAAGGTGCCGAGGAGAAATTCAAGGGCGGCCCTGGCCGCTGCCTGAGCGCAGCTGCCGGTGGTGATCCCCAGACGCATGCCCGAGACCTTCCCCAGCTCCTGATCGTACCACTGTGCCATGCTCAGCCCCTCTGTTCCGCCCTTTGTTCGGCAAGAAAAAGCAATCCGTTCACGATGGCCGCGGCAATGGGACTTCCGCCTCGTTCGCTCAGGTTGGTAATGCAGGGATAACCGGAATCGTAAAGGGCCTGTTTCGACTCAAGGGCCCCGACAAAGCCCACCGGAATACCGACCACAAGCGCCGGTTTCACCCGGCCCGATTCTATCATCGAAAGGAGCGCAAAAAGGGCGGTTGGCGCATTGCCGATGGCAACCACGGCCCCGTTCAAAAGAGAGCACTCTGCCGCCTGCCGCATTCCCAGGGCCGACCGGGTCTCTCCGCTCTGCCTGGCCCCATCAATCACCTCGGTATCGTTGAGAAAACAGTGTACACGGCATCCCAGTTTCTCTGCCAAAGCAGCACGAATTCCCGTCCGCACCATCTCCACATCGGTGACAATGGGGCAGCCCGAAGATATCGCCTCTATTCCCCGCTTCACGGAAAGCTTAGGCACATAACAGCTCTTTCCAAACTCAACATCGCCGGTGGTATGGGCAATACGGATCACGATCTCCGTCACATCATCGCCTGCGGAAAAATCCCCAAGCCTGCTCCTGATGATGCGGAAACTCTCTTCGGTAATCACCTTTCCTCTGCTACTGTTCATCGTTCTTACTCCTTGATTGCCGATACTCCCTGCAAGCCGCCACAAGGTGTCGCGCAGGTTCGGGAACGCCGGTAAAGTGGAGATGAAGATAGGCAGCCGTACTCCTACGCACCGAAAGGCCGTCAAAGCCTATCGTTCCTTCCTTGTCGAGTCGAAAAAGCCATTCGTTTTCGGATGGACCTTTCACCATATTTGACCAACGGTAAATGTGTCCCACCAACTCCATTCCCGCAGGACCGATCACACTCGGCCTTAGTGCCCTGGCCTTGTGGTAGCCCAGGGCCGAAAGCTTGTTGCCCATCTCGATCTCTGTATCGAAGAGGCCGGCCATGGGATACCCTTTTCCCCCGACAAACAGCCTCCGACAAAGGTACATGAGCCCTCCGCATTCGGCGTAGATGGGCATATTGTCAAAAGAAGCGGCCCGAATCGATTCGATCATCGTGCGGTTTGCCGAAAGTCGCTCTGCATGAAGCTCGGGATAACCGCCACCAATGTAGACACCGTCACAGCCATCGGGAAGCCGGCTTGCCGAAAGAGGCGAGAAAGGAACGATTCTGGCTCCCAAGGCTTCCAGCATATCGAGGTTGTCCTGGTAGTAGAAGTGGAAGGCATCGTCCATTGCCACGGCAAGACAAGGAGTATCGGTCCCGATCCCGGCTATAGCCCTATCGGCCCCACCAGACCTGCCCGAAATATCGATACCATCGCTGCTTTCGCCCCGGATCGGTGTAAGGGAAGAAACGGAGTCGGCGATGGCAAGCAGAGCATCCAGGTCGATATGCTCGGCAGCAGCATCGCCGAGGATATGCAGGAGCGAGGAAAGCCGTTGCCGCCCCTCCTTCTCCCAGGCGGCCACCAGGCCGAGATGGCGTTCCGGCATGGACGGCATGGACGATTTCGGAAGCCAGCCCAGAACCGGAAGACCGGTGGCCCCTTCCACGGCCCTACGAACCATGGAGAAGTGGCGCTCCGATCCGATTCTGTTGGCGATAAAACCGGCGACAGGGCAGTCGGGATCGAACTGCTGCATGCCCAGGGCAACCGCCCCGGCGGTCTGGGCGGCAGCTCCCGCATCGATGACCACAATCACGGGAGCCGAGAGGCTTTTTGCAACCGAGGCGGTGGAGCCTTCGGAAGAGATTCCGCCCCTGCCGTCGAAAAGGCCCATAACACCCTCTATAACCGCAAGGCTTTTCTGCTCTTTTCGGCAGGCCTCATTACAGTGCCCGACAAAAGAGGAAACCATTCCCGCTTCGCCCATCAGCACCGGATCGAGATTTCGGCAAGGGAGGCCTGCGGCTGCAGAGAGGTGACCGGGATCGATATAGTCGGGCCCGACTTTCCAGGGAAGAGGCCGATAGCCGCGCCGACGAAGTGCCTCAATCAGCGCAAGGGTCAGCGTACTCTTGCCGCTGCCGGAAGATGCTCCTGCAATCACGAAACGGGGAAGGGTAAGGGAAGAGATACGCTTCATTGCTGTTTTCCTCCCAGGGGAACGACAAAGGGACAATCAAGTTCCTCGTCCTGCAGAAGCCGCACATCGATGGAAAAGACATCCCCAAGGAGCTGCGGAGTAAGGACCACCGAGGGTTCCCCGGTAGCAAAAATACAACCGTTTTTCATCACAAAAAGCTGGTCGGAGTAACGGGCCGCCTGGTTGAGATCATGGAGCACCGTCACCACCGTCCGCCCCATCTCCTTTCGCAACCTGTCAATCAACTCGAGAATCTGGAACTGGTAGGCAATATCAAAATGAGTCGTCGGCTCGTCGAAAAGCAGGAGTTCCGCCTCCTGGGCCAGGGCCATGGCGATCCAGGCCCGCTGGCGTTCACCACCGGAAAGGCTTGCAACCTCACGCTCGCTAAAGTCAAGCATGTCCGTTGCCTCCAGCGCTTGCTCAACAGCCTCCCGGTCCCGGGGACGTAGGCTGCCGAACCATCCGGTATGGGGATATCTGCCATAGCCCACCAGTTCCTTCACGGAAAAATAATCGGGGATCTGGGGAGTTTGGGCGAGAAAGGCCATGGTTCGGGCAAGGCTCCGTCCTCCGTAATTCTCCAAGGGCCGGTCCATGACCCTAACGGAACCGGAAACAGGCTTCAGGTTGCGGGAAAGGGCCTTCAGAAGCGTCGATTTCCCGCAGCCGTTGGGACCGATGATTGATGCCCAGGAGCCGGCAGGCACGGAAAGAGAGAGATCTTTAACAACCGGTTTGCCGCCGTACCCAAGACAAAGCTTATCAGCCTCAATGACCATGGCCGCCTCCCATTTTCTCCCCCTTTTGCCTGAGCAGGTAAAGGAAAAAGGGTGCACCCAACATCGCCATGATGATACCCACCGGCAGCTCCTGAGGCCGAAGGAGGACCCGCCCGAGGGTGTCGCAGAGAAGAACAACAACGGCCCCGAGAAGGGCTGAAGCGGGAATGAGGTAACGGGCGTTATTCCCGATCACAAGCCGCGCCACATGGGGAACGATCAGCCCCACAAAGCCCAGGAGTCCCACAATACTGACCGCAGATGCGGCGAGGAGGGAGGCAATCAGCATGAAAAACATGCGGGAGGCCTCGACATTGAGGCCCAGGCTATTGGCCGTTTCGTCGCCGAGAAGCAGAATGTTGAGTCGGTCCGCCAATAGCATGGAAAAAAGAAACCCTATGAGGGCGTAGGGCCACAGGATTTGGACCTGCTGCCAGGTGACGGCAGAGAGATTTCCCACCATAAAGCCGATCACGTGCTGAACCCGATCGGGAAAGAAGATCATCAAGGCGTTACTTCCGGCGCCGAGAAAGGAGGAGACGGCGATTCCCGAAAGGACGAGACGCAATGGGGATGCTCCCCCCTTCCAGGCCAGCAGGTAGACCAAAAGAGTGGCCAAAAAGGCCCCGCCGAATGCCACCGGCGTCACAAGGAAATAGTGGCCGGGAAAAAGGATATAGATGCAGACCGCCGCAAGCCCGGCCCCGGCGGAAACCCCGATCACATTCGGCGAGGCAAGGGGATTGCGCATCACCCCCTGCAGGAGTGTACCGGAAAGGGCAAGACAAAAACCGACCAGGGCCGCGGCAATGGCTCGCGGCATCCGCACCATCATCAGGATGCGGTGGTCCACCGACGTAGTGTCGGAAAACAGAGCCCGAAGGATCTGGCGGAAGCTAAAACCGGAAGAGCCGAAACGAATCGCTAAAAGGAGGGCGACAAACAGCAGACAGAGAAGAAGTACTAAAATTGCAAGACGGTAACTGGTGCGGCTCCTGATATCGAAACGGCTCACTCAGCCTTCCCCTCCCCGGAACCGAGACTGAAATCCGTTCCGGGATACAGGAGTTCGGCAATCCTCTGAAATGCCTCGGGATAGGCACGGCTCGGCTTATAGATGGAAAAGGACTTATCCAGGTAATGAAACCGTCGGTTTTTCACAGCCGAAAGGGAAGCCCACACGGGATTGGATGAAACCTCCATCTCTATTCTGGCCGTACACTTTTCCACATCACCCATGGTGGTGACGAATATGAAATCAGGATCCTGTTCGAGGATATATTCAAGACTGAGGTCGACTCGACCGGCTCCTTCGAAGGCCGATTCACGATAAATATTCACCGCTCCAAGACGCTTGCAGTAGTCTCCGGTCACGGTCTCCTCGGTTTCCACCTTCACGTAGTTAGTGGAAGCAAAGAGGATGCACACCTTCGGGTGTACTCCCTTCGGTACCCGATCGATAATGGACTGAACATTTTCCTGCGTCGGTATCAGATACTCTTCGTAGAGATCCCGTCGGCCGTTGAGCCTGGTAAAGAGATCGAAGATGAGACGGAAATCATCATAGTTTTCATAATTGATCCCAAGGCTTGCCACCCCTTCGGAGGCAAAAAAATCACTGATTTTTCGCTGGTATTCACTTGTTCCCGAAAAGATAAGTAAGTCCGGTTCCAGTTTCATGATTTTTTCGACATCGATACTGGCAATGGAACCAAGCACGGGAAGATCTTTTGCCTCGGCGGGCACATTGATTGCCCCCCTCAGGCGGGCAAGGCTTGTTCCTCCGGCCATATACCAGAGGTCGAGTATCGAATTGTGCATGACGACGGTTCGTTTGGGGAATTTGGGAATCTCGACAATCCGGCCCGAAGCCTCCCGAAAGCGTACCGACGCGTCGCTCTCGCCCAAAATCGCCATCCCCGACTGCGGGCTACCTACCGCCTTTCGACCGGATGTCGGCTCCTGTGTCCCTCCGGCAGAAAGCAGAGTTGACATACACAAAAGCAAAAGAAAAATGGCGAAAGCCCTTCGAACGAAAACCATTGTTCCTCCTCTGATAGACACAGGAGGACCAGAGACAGGAAGATCCGGAGAGCTGCGAAAGTGCAAAAGCATGGATGCTCTCCGTTTTCCCAGGCAGGTCTTCTGACTTACGGATCTTCTTACTTCTACCGTCTTCCCACACCTTCAGATGCAGTGACGTTCCGCCTGTGGCGGATGGTAGGTTTATCCCCGTTTACAGCTCTCTTACCGAGTGCAGGACTCGCACCTGCTTCCCTATTCTGCCGATTCTGGCCACCTGGAATGGTTGGCTTCATTATAGCCCCAAGGAAAGGCCTTGCAAGAGGCATGCCCCTTTGGAAAGGGACCGGAATCTTCTTTTTCGAAAAATAGTACAAAAATAAAAACAATACTCCTTGAGGAAAGAGAAGATTTCGGCTCTACTAGATCTACACTATGTCACAAACTTTGATGATCCAGGGAACATCCTCGAATGTCGGCAAAAGCCTCCTTGTCGCCGCCCTTTGCCGAATTTTTGCGCGAAAAGGGCTTCGGGTCTTTCCCTTTAAAAGCCAGAACATGGCCCTCAACTCTTTCGTAACCAGCGAGGGGCTGGAGATCGGCAGAGCCCAGGCCCTCCAGGCTACCGCGGCCAAACGGAATGCCGAGGTAGCCATGAATCCGGTACTTCTTAAGCCGGAGGGTAACAGCAGCTCCCAAGTGGTGCTGATGGGAAAGCCATGGCGCCGCCTGAGCGGAGGTGAGTATTACAAGGCGAAGCCTGCGTTGTGGGGAACCATCACCGAGGTCCTGGATACGATACGAAAAAAGAACGACCTGCTTATCGTCGAAGGAGCAGGCAGCCCCGCCGAGATCAACCTGAAGGAACACGAAATCGTCAACATGCGGGTGGCAAGCTATCTACAGGCCCCGGTTCTTCTGGCCGCCGATATCGACAGGGGGGGCGTTTTCGCATTCCTTTACGGTACCCTTGCCCTTCTCGAACCGGAGGAACGGGAACTGGTCAAAGGTTTTATCATCAATAAATTCCGGGGCGATGTCGAACTGCTCAAACCGGGGCTCGATATGCTCCGGGATCTGACAGGAGGCGTCCCGACCCTGGGCGTAGTTCCCTACCTGAAGGAGATATCCCTTGCCCAGGAAGATTCGGTGTTTCTCGAAGAGCACCGCTTTTTCGGCTCGGGAAGTACCGGGATAGCGGTCATACTCCTGCCCCACATCTCCAATTACGATGATTTCGACGCCCTGACCATGGAGCCGGGCCTGCAGCTTCGCTTTGTGGAACATCCAAGAGAGCTGGGGAACCCTGCGGCAATCATCCTGCCGGGAACAAAAACCACCATGGCCGATCTCCTCTGGCTCAGGCAGAGCGGCCTTGCCGAGGCCATTTGCCGCAAAGCCGAAGAGGGGACTTCGATTATCGGCATGTGCGGGGGCTTTCAGATGCTGGGTAAGCGGATCATCGACAAAGAGGGGGTGGAGGGCAGCGCCGGAAGCCTCCGGGGCCTCGGTCTGCTGGATGTAACCACCTACTTCAGTCGGGAAAAGAAAACTATTCAGGAGACAGGTGTCCTCTGCAGCAACCAGGGAACCCTTGCTCCGCTCAAAGGGTGTAAGGTCGACGGTTATGAAATCCACATGGGTCATAGCGCGCTGGGAGAGTCGGCTGGCCCATTTCTTGCAACCGGCTCAGGGGGGCATGACGGTGCGGTTTCCCCGGACGGCCGCATCATCGGAACCTACTTTCACGGCCTCTTCGACGAGGCCGCTTTCAGACGGGGCTGGCTCGCATCTCTGGGCTGGGAGCCGGAAGGCAAGCCGGTAAGCCTTGTCCAGAAGCGGGAAGAAGAACTGGTGGCCCTGGCCGATGAGGTGGAAGCGGCCATCGATATGAAGCAGCTGGAGGCAATCATCGGACTATGAACCTTTGCCTGCCGATTCTTGCCGGGGCCCTGCTTTACGACCTGCTTTGGGGTGATCCTCCCAACCGTTTTCATCCGGTAGCCTGGATGGGAAGACTCATTTCCCGTCTCTGGCAGCATCGCCCCAAACAGGGGAAGTTACTTCTTTTTTCCTACGGCGCCCTTATGACCATCTGCGGGGCCCTGCTTTTTTCCCTTCCCCTACTTCTTTTGCAGAGGATTCCGGTCCTGCCGAGCTTTGTTCTGTCGATCGTTCTTTTGAAAATGAGCTTTTCTCTCACCATCCTCCTGCGAACGGGAGGTAAGATCGCACGGGCACTGGAAGCCGGTGACCTTGCATCGGCGAGAAAGCTGACAGCCTTTCACCTTGTCAGTCGGGACACGAGCGAACTGGAGGAGTCGGAGCTTTGCGGTGCGGTGGTCGAATCCCTTGCGGAGAACCTTACCGACAGTTTTACCTCACCCCTTTTGTACTATCTTCTTGCGGGCCTTCCCGGTGCCTTTGCCTTCCGCTATATCAATACCAGCGATGCCATGCTGGGCTACCGCACGGGAGACTTCGAGTTCGGGGGTAAATGGGCGGCTCGCTGCGACGACCTTCTGAACTTCATACCGGCCAGGTTAACGGCCCTGCTCATCATTCTGGCCGGAAGCATCATGCCGATACGATCACTCCATGAGAAAAAAGGTAACGGTGCCCGGGGGAAAAATCCCCTTACATCCCTTTTTGCATGGCAGAATGCTACCGAAAGCCCCAACGCAGGCTGGACCATGGGCGCTGCAGCCGCTATTTTAGGCTTACGCCTGGAAAAAAGAGGGCACTACGTCATAAACAGTGAAGGTCGCCCTCCGGAACCCGCCGATATTCGCTGTTGCATTAGGCTGGTTCGAAAATCTGCCCTCCTTTTTCTTCTACTTTTGGCCGGTATCCTTGCCTGTACGGGGGTGATCTTTGGTTCCTGATGCAAAACACCAAGCAGGGAAACCGGAACAAGCGGCGCTGATACGCCCCGAGCTTCTTACATCTCAAAGGGTGGTTCACGGCGGAAGAGAGGCAAAACCCTTTGACTTCTCGGTCTGTCTGAACCCCTACCCTCTTCCCGATTCGGTTGCCACGGCCATTGCAGCCGCTCCGATGGAGCGCTACCCCGACACAAGAGGCCAGAAGCTTACCGGGGAGCTTGCAATGTTACACGGCTGTGATCCCGAACGTCTGTTGCTTACGAACGGGGTGAGCCAGGCCATCTTTCTTACCGCCTTCGGCCTCCTGGAACGGGGAAGAAACGTGCTGATTATCGGGCCAACCTACGAAGAGTATGCAAAAAACAGTGCCCTCATGGGGGCGAGGCTTTCTATTTTTCGGGCACAGCCACAGGAAGGCTTCACGCTATCCATCCCTTCCCTTATCAGGACCATTGGGGAGTTGAAGCCCGCGCTGACATGGATCTGCAATCCCAATAACCCCACAGGGCTTCTTCTCGATAAACGGGACATTGAGGAGTTAGCCGACTCTTGTTCCAGCTACGGCGGTCTTCTGGTGGTGGACGAGGCGTATATGAACTTTGTCGATGAAAACAGACGCTACTGCGCGGAGGCCAAAAACGTCGTGGTGCTACGTTCCATGACAAAGGATTTTGCCCTCCCCGGACTCAGACTGGGCTATATTATTGCACCCCACCGGATTGCAAGGGCCCTTAGCGCCGCCTGCCCCGAGTGGAGCATCAACGCCCCGGCCCTCGCTGCAGGCCTTGCCGCCATAAGGCTGCGGGAAGCCTTCGAAACACAGTGGCAACGGCTCCGACTGCAGCGGCAGAGCCTTGAGGGGGCAGCCGCAGCATTAGGTTACGGCATATTCCCTGGAACGGCCAACTTTTTCCTCCTGTACTCCGGAGCAAATGCGCGTGCACGGCGGTTCCGTGAACATCTTGCCGCCTCGGACATCGCCCTGCGCGACTGTACATCCTTTAACCTGCCGGGGTTTTACCGGATAGGAATTTCAAGCGAAGAAAACAATAGACAACTGCTCGGTTTCCTTGCCGCCGAAAGCGGTCCAACCGGACAGGATGAAACAACAGAGAGACGGGAGAAGACATGAACAACGAACAAATCAGAACAGCAGCCCGGAAGCACCTTGACGGACTGACCAAACCGGTTGGAAGCCTGGGAAAACTGGAGGACTTTGCCGTCAAAATGGCGGAGATTCAGGGAAAGGTAGTTCCAGAATCGGGAAAAATGGGCGCCTTTGTCATCGCCGCAGACCACGGCATCAATGAAGCAGGGGTTTCCATGTATCCCAAGGAGGTCACCAAGCAGATGGTTGCCAATTTTACCCAAAACGGTGCGGGGATCAACGTACTTGCGCGTCACTGCGGATTCGATGTTTTTATCGTCGATGCAGGAATAGCCTCGGACATCGAGCTTTCCCAGGTGATCGGCTGTAAGGTAGGATACGGAACCCGGAACTTTCACGAAACAGAAGCAATGACTGCCGACCAACTCGAAACCTGTCTTGCGAATGGAAAACATCTGGCGGAAAAAGCGGTTGCCGACGGCTACAAAATCCTCGCCCTCGGTGATATGGGGATCAGTAACACGACGACCGCCGCGGCCATGGCAATTGCCGGAGGGCTGCCTGCCGAATCGATCATCGACAAGGGAACGGGTATCAGCAGCGAAATGCTCGATCACAAACGACGTGTCATCCTCGAATCTGTCGAACGCCACGCCCCTTTTTCCGATGCAAAGGATATCATGCGCAAGGTCGGCGGCTTCGAGTTGGCTACCATGGCAGGCTTTATCCTTGGTCTTAAGGGAAAGGGCTGCGCCTGTATGATCGACGGATTTCCGGTAACAGCCGGGGCCTATATGGCCTGGCTCATGGACAACGAAGTTTCGTCTTACCTCTTCGCCGGCCACAAGTCAAAGGTGAAAGGACACGCGGTGATGCTCGATGCCATGGGTCTCGAGGCGATTGTGGAGCTGGATATGCGGCTGGGAGAAGGGACGGGGGCGGTTATCGGCGGCTTTCTGGTCAATCTTGGTATCAAAATCGCTTCGGAAATGGCATCCTTCGACGATGCTGGAGTCTCCCAAAGTACCGGCAAAGAAGAAAACTACTAAGGGTGAGTAGTATCGCCGCCGGATGATGCTTCGGCGGCGATCCCTGCTTCCACTGTATAATATAGTGTCCGGAATCCTGGTGGTTGAAGGGAGACAATTCTCTTCCCCGCAGTCAATTGAAAGTCAAGCTATGAAAAAAAGTAAGCACCGACATAAACGCAAGGATATTACCGGCAAAAAGGCATGCATATCACCAGGATTCCGAACACTAAGAAATAAATACCAATTCGCAATAAAAAGTACTATACCAATCGATTTTTTTCCGTCATGCTTTTATCGTACATATTTAGATGGTGTTGGGTTCGGGGAATCCGGTGAGAATCCGGAACAGACCCCGCTACTGTAACCGGGTACCAAGTTTCTACAAAGCCACTGGCGCAGGACGCCGGGAAGGCGGAAACGAGGGCCAATCCGGGAGTCAGGATATCCGGCCTTGAAAAAGGACCTTTCTGAAACGAAAGGTGCCCACCGCCATGCAAAGCGCATCTCGGGGAAGAGTGTGCCGAAGAAAAATCCTACCATTCCGGTTCACTGTCGGCCCGGCCTTCTGCTGTGATTTTTCCAGGTAGTTTCTCTATCCCCGTGATTCAATCAAACGAGGAGGAGACTATGCGAAAACATGTGTACATGAAAAAAGTGGGAAAGGCCATCACGCCATTCCTGATAATCCTTCTGTTCTTTGCTGGCTGCGATCTTAATAGTTCCGATTCCGACGGTGACACCGTTACCTACACAGGCGAAAAAGTCAAATCAGGTACCACCACTACCTATCATTACCTTTTTATCGACCTTGAAGATCCTGAAAACCCGGTGGAAGTTACCGGAGGGGATGATCTTTCAACTATTACAGAAGGATCAAACACCAATTGGGAGATCATGATTACGGCCCAGAAGGAAATCCTGACCAACAGCGGGGTAACCGCAACATCTTTAAGTTCCAGCGGCCAGGGTGGCGTGGTCTATGCCGAGACAAGCAACTTCGACGCGTCGATAAGTATTCCCGAAGCACAGGCCCTTTTTGCCGCCGATTCAAATGACTACTCAAGCGACGGCAACGGAAAAGATTATTCCTATTATGATAAATACAAAACGACCAGTGCTGAACCCACCGAACCGACCACGGGGAATGCCATTTCCTACCCCGGCTATGCCTACAATGATAGTTATCCCCAGACCCCTGAACGAAACGGACGAACAACTTCCACTGCATGGATTTTCAGTGAAGATGTTAACTTCAGCCTCGGCAGGGCCTATGCCGAATGGGAGAGGATGGCACCCAATTATTCCAACTTCACAAATAATCTCTACATCGTCCGAAGCGGCGACGGGAGTTCCTACTACAAGTTGCAGATCCTTGATGCCGAGTACGTGAAGGCGAAGTCTGAGAGCCAGACCAGTTATAAGTACATCTACAAGGTCAGGACCGCCCAAATTCAGTGATGGCCATGACAAAACAGCTTTTGCCTGCCGTATTGCTCATTGCGGGGGCCTTTGTATGGCCCCCGGCCCTTTCCGCCCAGCAACAGGAGGAAACAGCAGAAAATGCAGCAGCCGAAACACAAGCGGAAATAGTAGAAGAGCAAACAGAGGAAGCAGTTGCACTGCCGGTGCTGAATATCGTGGTGGCGGGAACGCGGACCGAAAAAGAGCAGAAGGATTCGCCGATTCAGACCGAGGTGATCACGAAGGATCAGGTTGAGGCTTCCGGTTCCGATACTCTTGAAGGAGTTCTGGGAGAAGCGGGCCTTCAGTTTGCCGAAACGGGAATGGGAAGCCATATCCAGATGCAGGGTATGGACGGGGAGCGGATTCTTTTTCTCATCGACGGACGGAGGGTAAGCGGCAGGGTTGCATCAAACATCGTGGCGAATACCATTGCCATGGATAACGTAGAACGGATTGAGATCATACGAGGTCCGCAGTCGGCCCTATACGGCTCCGAGGCAATCGGCGGAGTGATCAACATCATCACCAAGAAACCGGACTACGAACTATCGGGGGATTATCAGGTCACGACCCGGGCCCTGATACCGATCTCGGAGAGTTCCGATCCCGCTTACACATCATTGGCGAACAAACAAAGCGGCATGGCCCACCTGAACCTCCCTATCGGGGCCTTCGCCAACCGCCTTACCCTGTCGGCGGAACACGCCTTTCCCTATCTGGACGATGAAGACCAGTCCCTCTATCCGGGCGCCACCAGGGCAGACGCAGGACTTGATTCCGACATCGTTTTTTCATCCGGAGGGACCCTGGCCTTCGGTAGTGCTTACTCCTTTCATCGCCAGAAGGAGAATATCTCCTCGGGAGGGGCCTTCGACCGAATCGATACCCAGAGGCTTAACTCCTACATCGCCTATGACTTCCCCACAGAGAAGAAGGGCTTTTTCAAAGCGAACCTTTATCACAACTATTTTCAGCGGGACAAATCCCAATACAGCGGCATTCTGGACGAGTGGAACGATTCTGGCAGCGAATATCAGCACTATCTAAGCGGGGATCTCCAGTACACCCAGCCGCTTGGAGACCAGAACGAACTGACGATGATCGGTTCCTACGGATACGACAGACTCAAAAAATACAACATCGGAGACTATGCGGTTCACCAACGCCATACCTTTTCTCTGGTATTGCAGGATGAACAGTACAAGAAGGACCACTATTCCCTGCTTGCAGGCTTGCGGAGTGAATACAGCAACGATTACGGCATCTTCTTCGCACCAAAACTATCCGGCATGTATGTGCCTAGGCCCGGGATACGAATCCTACCCTCTGTCGGACTTGGTTACCGTGCGCCCTCATTTCTCGAGCTCTATCTCGATTCCGCAGGCAATATCTATCACAAATACGGCAATCCCGACCTGGATCCGGAAAGATCCGTTTCCTTCAATATCGGTGTGGATTGGACCAGGGAAAACGTAACGCTGCAATTCGCCGGGTATCATAGCGAATTAAGCGACGAAATCGTCTATGACTACACGGACCAGGCCGACGACGACGGACGCCAGGTCATCACCAAGGAAAACCTCGATCGTTCATCGAGAAGCGGTTTCGACCTTTCCTTGAACTGGAATGTGCTAACCGACCTCTCCATGACCGCACGTTATGGGTATCTGTTTGCCTACGACAGAAGCGCAGGTGAAGAGCTCGACCTTGTACCAAGCCATACAGGAGGGGCATCTGTGCACTACCTCCTGAAGCCTCTTGCCTTGAAGGCCAAGTTTTCGACTTCGGTGACAGGCCCCCACGAAAGAAGCGAGCATACCCTCGTTACCTTTGATGTGTATCTCGAAAAGGGCCTTAAGGACAATTTTGAACTATTCGGAGGCGTGGACAATATTACGGGTGTACAAGACGATTTCTCGGACCTTCTTGCAGGGCCGGTCATCTATCTCGGCATCCGCGGCAGCTTCTGAAGAGAATACAATGGAAAGGAGTAAAGAATGAAAAGCAAAAGCATGAGGAAAGTAGCCTGCATAGCTCTTGCCCTCGCAGGTATCTTGATGCTTGCAGCGTGTGCAAGTACAGGAGGAGAAAAGCTGACAATGAACACAAACGGCAAAAAGGGAATTCTTGTGATAAGCTTTGGTACAAGCTACCCCGAAACACGGGCAGTGACCATCGATGCCTGCGAACAAAAGATTGCCGAGGCCTTCCCCGAATACGAGGTACGACGCGCTTTTACCAGCCACATTATCATTGGTATTCTGGATAAACGGGATGGTATTCATGTCGACGCGCCCGCAGAGGCTTTGGAAAAGATGTACAAAGAAGGCTTTTCGGAGGTGCTCATCCAGCCCCTGCACATCATTCCCGGAGAGGAATACACGGACGAGGTTCTCGCCGTTGCACGCCGCTATTCCGGAAAATTCGAAAAGATAGCGATAGGTTCTCCGATCCTTTCCACCACGGAGAATTATTGGAAAGCGGTCGACGCCGTTAAGGCCCAGTTACCGTCTCTCGGACAGGGAGAGGCTGTGGTACTGATGGGGCATGGGACCGAGCATCCCGCAAACTGTGCCTATGCGGCCTTTCAGTACATGCTCGCGCGAAAGGGTTTACCCGTGTATGTGGGAACCGTGGAAGGGTATCCTGCACTCGATGATGTTATCGATCTGCTGCATCGTGGTCATATCTCAAAGGTGACATTAATGCCTTTCATGGTTGTGGCAGGAGATCATGCAACAAACGATATGGCTGGGGACGAGGACGATTCCTGGAAGAGTATTCTTACCAAAGAAGGCTTTACGGTCGATGTCTACCTCCACGGACTTGGGGAAAACAGCATAATCCAGAAGATGTACATTGATAATCTGCGTAGCGCCGATGTCATAAACGAATAGCTGGCCGATTCTACCAAAGACGGGGCCGTTCGGCATGTTACCGAACGGCCCCTCAAGACTAACCCCAAACGAAAGAACTCATGTGATATGTTTTTTACAACTCCTTTTTAACCTGTTCGGCCCATGAAGCGATACGCCCATCGCTTAGATCGGACTGGTTATCCTCGTCCAGGGCAAGGCCGACAAAGGCATTGTCCCTGACCGCACTGGATTCTTCAAAATCATAGCCGTCGGTCGGCCACTGGCCGATGCAGCTTACATCCTTTTTGGCAAAGGCATCATACAGTTGTCCCATACCGTCGACAAAGGTATCGGAATAACTTTCCTGATCGCCGAGCCCAAAAAATGCCATCTTTTTCCCTGCCAGGGTCACCCCTCCAAGCTTTCCAACGGCCATCTCCCAATCGTCCTGCAGATCCCCAGCACCCCATGTAGAGGTTCCTACGACAACGGCATCGTACTCTTCCATCTTTTCAACCGAAGTATCGGCAATATCGAACAGTTCCGCATCGCCAAGGGCATTCTGTATCCGTTCGGCAACATCCTTTGTGTTCCCTGTCGTAGAGCCATAAAATATAGCAATTTTGCTCATAAAAACTCCTTCCCATCCGAACAGCTCGGATCGTTTCGCTTGACATTATTTGCTTTAAGTAATCTAATTAGTTACAACTAATTATACAAAAAAAGTATGAATACCGTCAAGAGGAGATTGCATGGCAACGGCAGAAGATGAAATCACCCTCCATGAGATGGTGGAAGTCATTGTGACGATTCTAAACGCACGGGATCCCTATACCTACGAACATTCCTGGAGGGTAGCGGCACTATGCGAGCAAATCGCAAAAGAGATGAATGTTCCTCAAAAATGGATAGATACTTTGCATATCGCGGCACATCTTCACGACATAGGAAAGGTGGGCATTCCCGATTTTATTCTAAACAAACCTGGTAAGCTTTTGCCCTATGAGTACGAACTTATCAAGGCTCATTCGATCATAGGGTATCAAATCGTCCACAAGATTCCCATTCTGCAGGAGATTGCACTCTATATCAGACATCATCACGAGCGGTGGGACGGCAAGGGGTACCCCGATGGTCTGGCGGGAAAAGAAATACCCCTCGGGGCAAGAATCATCGCTGTGGCAGATACCTTCGATGCCATCACAACCCATAGACCATATCGCTCCCCTCGGTCATTAGGAGAAGCCTTCACCGAGATAAAAGCAGCGGCAGGAAGCCAGCTTTGTCCCGAAACCTGTGAAGTTTTCATCGGGATGGAGAAAAAGATAACACAACTTCTCGGTATCGTTGAACAAGAGCTAAAGGAAACCGGCAGATCATTAAAAAAATAACAGGAAAGACACAGAAAACCAGTTAATCAGCGTTGATCAGCCGGTTTTCTCCAATGATCCTGAAGGCAGAAATGATAGGTCACGAGCAGTTTCAGCCTCTATCCCGAAAATTTCTTTTCTGGCCAGATAGCGCTTACACTGCTCGGTCCTGTTGTAGCCAAGCATAATTCCCAAAATGAAATCTTCTTCTGGCGTAAAGGCGTTCAAAGGTTTGTCACCGAAACTTGTTACAACATGGACGCAGGCCTTGTTACCGAAAAAAATATTAATTTTCCGCTTGTTCACCCTTCTGATCAAATAGCTGATATTATTTCGCTCAAGACGACGAACGGCTTCAGCCTCAGATGAGGCATCCAGGGTATGCAGAACCAGGCTGCGAAGCCCCTTTTTGTATTCATAGATATGGTGAGCAAGTACCTTCATCAGCAAACACTCCACGTCCCCAGATCAGGGGAATAGACACTTTTTTCCATCAAACTTTTTCCCAAAGGGGGTGGGCAGCCTGTGAATGCATCCACCCACAGGCTGCCTTACGTTAGAGAGAAGCAATGTATTAGGCAGACTGGAGAGCTGCCTTCTTCCGATTGCGGTTGCCGATCACCCTGAACATAAAGAACTGAGCGACCATGATTGCGGCCGAGACAATCATCCACAAGAGGCTTCCGCCTTCGGCAATCTGATAATAAAGTACCGCCACAGCCCAGGCGGTCAGGGTAAGATAAAGTCCATGAAGAGCGCCGAATCCTATTCCCATCTCCTTTACAGCAGCACCGAATGCGGCAAGGCAGGGGAAATAGACCAGCACAAAGAGCAGGTATGCATATCCCGATACGGAAGTGAAATTCCTTCGCATGAGTGCAAAAATCGAGATATCCACCTCTTCGGCTTCAGCAACCGCTTCTTCATCTCCACCACTGATAACATCGGCACCGACTATGGAACCTATTCCACCGGAAATACCAAGAACCCCGTCCTTTAAGGCGCCAAAGGATTCGCCGATACCGGCCCATAGGTTAAAGGGTTCTTCCTCTTCACCCGCTGCATCGATCGCTGCATTCTCGCTGGCGGCCATCTGGCCGTAAAGCCCGTTCAGAGTCCCGACGACCGCTTCTTTTGCAAAAAGGCCGGTAAAAAGTCCAACGGTTGCAGGCCAGTTGTCGCTCTCGATTCCCATGGGTGAGAAAACGGGAGTGATTGCCTTTCCGGTAACGGCAAGAACCGAATTCTCGGTATCTTCATTTCCGAAACTACCGTCGGTGCCAAGACTATTGAGGACACCCAAGAGAAATACCGCAAGAACGATAACCTTTCCGGCCCTGGCAATGAAGACCTTTAATCGCGTCCAAGTGTGTAACATGACATGCTTAAACCGAGGTGCATGATAAGGAGGCAATTCCATGATGAAATATCCGGGTTCACCACGAAAGAGTGAATGTTTTAGAAAGAGCCCGGTCAGGATGGCGAGCACAACACCTACGATGTAGATCGAGAAAACGATACCTCCGGCACGGGCTCCGAAAAGAGCAGCTCCAAAAAGGGCATATACCGGAAGACGGGCCCCACAGCTCATAAAAGGTGCCATGAAGATCGTCATGAAGCGGTCCCGCTTGTTTTCAAGGGTCCTGGTCGCCAGGATGGCCGGAACCGTACATCCGAAACCGACGATCATCGGGACAAAGGCCTTACCGGGAAGTCCGAGTGCCCGCATTAAACGGTCCATGACAAAGGCGGCCCTGGCCATATAGCCGGAATCCTCAAGAAGACTTAATGCAAGAAACATAAAGAAGACGACAGGGACGAAGGTTGCAACGGTCTGGATACCAACGCCTACCCCGCCTGCCAGGAAACCAACGACCCAGGCAGGGGCCCCGATATTTTCCAACAACACCCCAAAACCGTCGACAAAAACGGTTCCGAACAGAACATCGAAGAAATCAATAAATGCCGATCCGACAGAAATTGCGAGCCAAAACATCAGATACATTACGACAAGGAAAATCGGGATACCGAGAAATCGATTCAGAACTACATTGTCGATCCGCTCGGAAATACTCCGCCTACTCTCCTGGGCCCGAAATACATCAGTGACCACACCCCGGACAAATCCGTACCGGCCATCCGCCAGAATAACCTCGGCATCCTCTTTCAGGAGAGATGAAATCTTCTCACGCTCGGCAAGAATCTCTTTTTCCGGTATGAGGCCGTGGATTTCGGAAGGTGCCGTGCCTTCATAAAGGGCCAGTGCATTCCAGCGCCCCCCGGCTCGTTCTTCCCATTTTGAGATCAATGCTTCGACCTCATTTGGGTAGGTCGGTTTATGCTTAGAAGGATGGACCTTACCAACAAGTTCGGCAATTCGCTCAACTGCTTCGGCTACACTTTTCTTGTTCGTAGCAGTACCGGCAACAACAGGGACCCCTAAGGAGGATTCAAGTTCCTTAATATCGATGGTGCTTCCCTCTTTTTCAAGAAGATCCATCATATTGAGAAACAGAACGACGGGAACTCCCATTTCCAAAATCGTTGTGGTTAGATAAAGGTTTCTTTCTAAATGAGATGCATCGACAATATTTACAACCAGATCGGCATCCCCGGAAAGCAGATAATCCCGTGCGGCTTTTTCATCCTCACTACCTGCATTCAGGCTGTAAATACCGGGAAGGTCGACAACCTTTTTCCTTCTACTACCGGAAAGCCAGCCCTCTTTCTTTTCTACTGTAACGCCCGGCCAGTTTCCAATGCGCTGGTTTCCACCGGTCAGAGCATTAAAAAGTGTTGTCTTTCCACAATTCGGGTTTCCGGCAAGGGCGATGGTGAAATCGGTCACCGAGGCGCCACCTTCTACTCGTTTCATGATACTCTCCTTTCAACAAGAAGCGCTTCTGCTTCGCCTTTCCTAAGTGTGATCCGGCTGCCCCGAACCGTTATTTCCACGGGATCCCCCAGTGGTGCCACACGCTCCACCTGGAATGCCGTTCCTACGGTCATTCCCATCGCAAGAAGCCGACTTTTCCATTGTGCAGAACCGGGAACAAATCCGACAACGGTTCCATTATCGCCGACTCGAAAATCCTTGAGCTGCCCCATACTTCCCCCTATTTTGATTTGATATAGTTAGGCAATATTTTTTATATTAGGATTGCCTAATATTTGCCCTAAAAAAACCAAGCACAACACGTATCAAAATCATGCCGCAACAACACGGATTTTTTCCGCAAGTCCCCGCCCGATCATGATACGACTTCCCTGAACCTGCAATAAAAGAGGGCCGTCGCTGTCGTTTCGGATAACGCGAAGGAGTTCGCCGGGCACAAGCCCCATATCGAGGAGTTTGCGTTTGGCATCCTGACCTCCGAAAAGGCATACCACACGCACAGAGTTTCCGGCATCCACACCACTCAATACCACAGAGCCCATCTCCTGACAGTGGTGGTTTCTGTGACCATGTCCGTGAAACATATGCCGCCGGCCTCTATCAAGCCCAAATTTCATTGCAAAGGTATTGTGCATCAGTCCTTCCTTAGTTAGGCATTCCTAACATTTGCATAGTACTGTCCCTTGCTATTTCTGTCAAGCAAGGGACTATGAAGAATCTGATTATCTATGCCAAAGGAGACTCATTCCGTTCCAGGGCGAGCCTGACGGTTCGGGTAGCGGATACCATGTGCTGTAGTGCGGGACGAACCTCTTCCCAGCTTCGTGTTTTCAGCCCACAGTCGGGATTGATCCACATGCGTTTCCCATCAAGGACCTCGAGACGGGAAAGAATCTGCTTCTCAAACTCTTCTTCCGAAGGGATGCGGGGGGAGTGGATATCGTACACACCTGGACCGATTTCATTGTGGTAGCCTTCCCGTTCAAACACATCCAAGAGCCGATTGCCGCCCCTGGCCGTTTCAATCGTTATGACATCGGCATCCATGGCCTCAATCGTTTTTATAATGTCGGTAAAATCGCTGTAGCACATATGTGTATGGATTTGGGTTTCTTTAGCCGCAGAAGAAACAGCCAAACGGAAACTATCGACCGCCCACCGCTCATATGCGGAAACATTCTCCCTGCGCAGGGGATATCCTTCGCGAAAAGCAGCCTCATCGACCTGGATGATCGCGATCCCGGCAGCCTGAAGATCCGCCACTTCATCACATAAGGCAGCCGCAATCTGTCGTGCCACAAGGGGGCGGGGGATATCTTCCCGAACAAAAGACCAGTTGAGGATCGTCACAGGCCCGGTCAGCATCCCTTTGACAGGCTTTCTGCTTCGCCTCTGGGCATAGCTGATCCATCGCACAGTCATGGGCTTCGGTCGGCTGATATCGCCATATATAATAGGCGGTTTTACACAGCGGCTCCCATAGCTCTGCACCCATCCGTTGTCGGTAAAATGGAAGCCTTCAAGCATTTCGCCGAAATATTCAACCATATCGTTTCGCTCGGGCTCCCCATGAACCAGAACATCAAGGCCAATTTCCTCCTGAAACGCAATACAGTCATCAATATAGGCCTTTATACCCTGTTCATACGCCTCTTCCGATATGACACCTTTTTTGAAATCCCGTCTCAGGCTTCTTAATTCCAGAGTCTGAGGAAAGCTGCCGATTGTCGTCGTCGGAAGTTTCGGCAAATGAAATCTCTTTCGCTGAAGGGCGTTTCGCTCGGCAAAATCACCGGCACGCACCTTTTGCTCTCCGAACGCGGAATCGGCCGGACCATCGTATTGTGTGCCGAGGGGTCGGTTCCTGGCCGTTTCCATACCTATCTTATCCGAATCCGATACGACCTCACCATGGAAGGCGCTACCGAGCAAAGACAACTCCTCGACCTTCTCACAGCAGAAAGCAAGATACTGTTTTCTATCGCTTTCTGCCTCGTTACGGAGCGAATAGGGAACATGAAGGAGAGAGCAACTCGTGGAAACGACGACCTGTTCCTTGCCGACTATATCTGCGATTTTCCCAAGGAGAAAAAGAGAGGCACCAAGATCATTCCTCCAAATATTGCGCCCGTCGACAACACCGGCAAAGATTGTCTTATCCTTTGCATACTTCAGGCCCTGAATATTTTGGGTGCCGTGAACGAAATCAAGGCCCAGCCCCCAGATAGGGGTTTCGGCAAGAATTTTCGTTGCCTCGTTCGAGTGCTCAAAGTAGCTTGTCACGATAATCCGAATATTGGAGCTGACGGAAGCCAAGTCCTGATATGCCGCTTTAAGCAGAGCAAGCACCTCCTCAGTCGGATTCTTCACAAGATAAGGTTCTTCCATCTGAATATAAAGGGTATCATCCAGCTCCGCACACCTTGCCAAAAATTCTTTGTAAAGCAGTATAATGCGATTCGCATAGCCGAAAGGGTTTTCACCTTTGGAAGCCCGCGATAGGCCCATAAAGGTAATGGGGCCTATCACATTTATTTTTGTTTTTACCCCGAGCTTTTTTGCTTCGGCATACTCAGTCAAGATTTTGCCGGGACAAAGGCGAAAATCAAGCGTCCCGGAAAGCTCAGGAACGATATAGTGATAGTTTGTATCAAACCATTTGGACATGGTCATGGCCGAAGCTCCAGCCGTCCCCCTCGCCATGGCAAAATAACGCTCGGTCTCATCCTCGATACCGGAAAAGCGCTCGGGAACGGCATTCAGCATCACAATGGTGTCAAGCATATTGTCGTAATAGCTAAAATCATTTGAGCTGATAAAGTCGATGTTTTGTCTTTTTTGGAACAGCCAATGCCGTTTTCGCAACTCAACAGCCGTTGTGCGGAGCTCCTGAAGCGAAGCAGTTTTCGACCAATAGTGTTCGAGGGCCCTTTTCAGCTCTCTGTTTTCCCCAATCCGAGGGAAACCGGTAACCAGAGTTTTGTAGATCATTCATATCTCCCTTTGCTGACGCGACAAAATCGGATTATTTCCCATCATGGCATTCGGACTAAGAGCATGCACTTTACGAGCTTCTCAACACCGCAGCGCGACTGTGCCTGATTCCCACAGGACTTCCCCATATACGACGGAAACGTTTTTGTATCGTGCATAAAACAATTCGTCATGTCAATCACGGGAGAGGGACACGGGATTGACATAGATAGCAGCACCTCTTTATCTTACTAGTACCTATGAAGAAAACGCTCAGTCAATATCGCCAGGGAGACATCGTCACTATAACAAGATTAAACGGAAGCGGAAGGCTCAAAAATAGACTCATGGAATTGGGCTTCCGCCGAGGTGAAACGATATCAATTATCAGATACGCCCCCCTAAAAGATCCGGTTGAAATTTTGGTTGCGGGATGTAATGTTTCGCTGCGAGTCGAAGAAGCAGATATGATAGAAGTTGAGCCGGCGAAAGATCAGTACATACATGCAGCCGAAGGCGAATGTGCGGGGAGCCTTTGATGAGCTCATTTCGTTTTGCTCTGACCGGAAATCCTAACTCGGGAAAAACATCAATCTTTAATGCTGCAACGGGCGCTAATCAAAAGGTTGGGAACTGGGGAGGGGTCACCGTCGACGTCAAAGAGGGGAATATACGACGGGGAAGCGATCGCATTACCTTGATCGATATCCCGGGGACCTACAGCCTGTCTGCCTACACCATGGAGGAACTGGTCGCCAGAGAAGTCATCATCAAGGGCGATGCAGATGTCATCATCAACGTTCTCGATTCAACCAACCTGGAGCGAAACCTCTACCTCGGAGTCCAGGTCATGGAAATGGGCCGCCCCATGGTGTTGGCCTTTAACATGAGTGATGAGTTAAAGCGATCGGGAACGGTCATCGATACCGAAGCCCTCAGCAGACTCTTCGGAATTCCCATTCGCTTTACCGTGGGCCGCAATGGAGAAGGGGTCCGCGAGCTCCTTGACGAAGCGGTCCGGGTCGCAAAGGGAAAGCACCCGGCAACTCGCCAGGTTTCCGTCAACTACGGCAAGGAGATCGAGGCAGCCATCGAAAGCCTTGCCGGACTTGTAGAAAAAAGCTCCTTTAATCTTCGGGGAATAAGCCCGCGTTGGTATGCATTGAAACTACTGGAACGGGACGATGAAATTCTCCGCAAGGTGCGGCAAAGTGTTCCCGCAGATTCTTCCGACGACAATGTTATCTTCAAAGAGCTGGAAAGCCGGAGCAAGGAAATCGAGCAGCTCTACAGAGAAGATGCGGCAACGATCATTAGTGAACGACGTTACGGCTTCATCATCGGAGCACTGAACGAAACCGTCAACAAACCGAAAGCAAATAGGATCAATATCAGTGAAAAGATAGATGATGTTCTCACAAACCGTTTTCTGGCATATCCTATCTTCGCCTTTTTTATGTGGATACTGTTCCAGACAACCTTCGGACTGGGTGCCTATCCCATGGCCTGGATCGAATCGGGGATAACCACATTAGGTAACTGGATCGGTATGACCATGGCACCGGGAGTGATTCGCGATCTGCTGACCGACGGAGTTATTGCAGGGGTCGGCGGCGTTCTTGTGTTTCTTCCGAATATTCTCATCCTCTTTCTTGGAATCTCCATCCTTGAAGACACCGGATACATGGCAAGAATCGCCTTTATCATGGACAAGGTCATGCACAGGATCGGACTTCATGGAAAAAGCTTCATTCCTCTGGTCATGGGAGTGGGCTGCAGTGTACCGGCCATCATGGCAGCCAGAACCCTGGAGTCCAAAAAAGACCGTATCCTAACCATTTTAATTGCCCCCCTGATTACCTGCAGCGCCCGACTTCCGGTTTACATCCTGTTTACTGGTGCCTTTTTTCCAAATATCGCCGGCAATGTGATCTTTATACTCTACTTTTTGAGTTTCCTTTTTGCCTTTGGTATGGGATGGCTTTTTCGAAAGACAATATTCCGCGGCGAAGAATATCCTTTTGTGATGGAACTCCCCCCATATCGAATTCCAACCTTTCGCAGTGCATTGATCCATATGTGGGAAAAAGCAAAGCACTACCTCCAGAAAATGGGAGGTGTTGTGCTGATCTTCTCCATCATCATTTGGTTCCTCGGGAATTACCCGAAGCAGCCCGAAATGGAAAAACAGTACGATAGGGTGATCGCCGAACAGCAGGAACAGGGGCATCAGGAGGCGGTCCAGACTCTACAGCGAGAGTTTAAGCGTAAGCAGGTGATGCAGAGCTATATAGGAAAGGCAGGGACCTTTATCGAGCCGGTGCTCGCCCCCCTCGGTTTTGATTGGCGCATGGATGTCAGTCTCATGACTGGCTTTGTAGCAAAAGAGGTCGTCGTTTCAACCCTCGGTGTCCTTTTTACCGCTGGCGACGAAGAAGCAAAAGAGGAATCGGGAACCGAACTCAGGGATGCACTCAGAGATGCATATTCGCCGTTGATCGGCTTCGCCTTTTTGATTTTCGTCATGCTCTATACGCCCTGTATCGTAGCTTTCGTCACCCTTGTGAAAGAGGTCGCCTCGTGGAAATGGTCGTTTTTTTCTCTTGGATACCAGCTTACCCTCGCCTGGATTGCCGCTTTTATTGTATACCGGGGCGGTATCATCCTTGGCCTGGGATAAGGAGCAGTATAGAATAGCCTTCATGAAATTAGAAAAGCGGCATCTTCCTTTGTTCCTCTTTGTGTTCACGCTTCTCATGCCCTGTGCCCTATTTGCCCATCCACATATGTTCATCGACAGTAAAACCACCCTTGAATTCGACGAGGCAGGTGTGAAGGGCTTCTGGGTCGAATGGCTTTTCGATCAGTTTTTTACGGCTCAAATTCTTCTTGATTACGATCGTAATATGGACAAGAATTTTTCAGCAGATGAAATTTCAGCCATTGAGGCCGGAGCCTTCAGCAATCTGGCCAACTACCATTACTTTATTAGCGTCACTACCGGAGAAGCTCAAGTCGATATTAAAAAGGTCTCCAATTTCAGCGCCTTTATGAAGGATGATCGCCTTGGCTATACCTTTTTTGTCCCTATGGCTATTCCCACAAACAATGATAAGAAGCCCGTAAAGTTTCGGATTTCCATCTTCGACGATACCTTTTTTTGTGATATTGCATGGATGGAAAAGGACTCCGTTATCGTCCGTGCTCCCGGCGTTTTTTCCGTTGATTGGAAAATTCTGCGGAATAAAAACGCACCAATCATCTACGATCCGACCGGAGGTACGGCAAGAAGAGATGGGGTCAATTATTCAGGAACCGTTTATCCCGAAGAGCTATATATTGAGGTATCGAAATAGGACCCAAAACTATGAATACCCGAAATCGGTATGTTCTATTCCTTTTTGTTTTTATTTTCGTCACAAATAGCTGGGGACAACAAGTAAATCCCTTTACTGCGACGCAAAAAGCTCCTGCAGAATCGGAGCAAAACTCGCAACCACAAAAGGCGGTGGAGAGCGGAACACTGCAAACCCTGTCGTCGCTGCAGAAACGGTTGAATGCCGCATTGTCCGACACCATGAAGCAGCTGAAAGATCACCCATCGGCCGCCGTTATGGCCCTTACCATGCTTATAGCCTTCGGCTATGGCTTTATTCACGCCTTGGGTCCAGGGCACAGAAAGACCATTATAGCGGCTCTTTTTGCTTCGGGACGTTATAGAAAACGAGATGCCCTGGCAGCGGGTATGGGGTTTGCCTTTCTCCATGCAGGCAGCGCCGTCGCCATCGTCGGGCTTCTCTACCTCCTTTCCTCCGGGCCAATTTCGGCGGGAATGGACGAGATAGGATTTGCCCTTGAAAAAGGAAGTTTTCTGTTGCTGGTTGCTATCGGTCTCTGGATCATGATATCGGCAATAAGAGAATTAATGGCAAAAGAGGACAAATCAGCAAAAAAGGGGGTGACGGTAATTACCATCATAGGCTCGGGCCTCATTCCCTGTCCCGGAGCAGCGTTAATTCTTTCTTTCGCCCTTGTCTACGACATCGTTCCCTACGGTATTGCCGCCGTACTTTGTATGTCGGTCGGTATGGGAACGGCATTAAGCATCATTGCAGTTGCAGCAAAGATCATAGGAGCATCTTTGATCAAACTAGGTGAAAGATCAAAGAGGACCGACCGAATTCATTCGGTCCTCGAGTTTGCAGGAGGTGTGGTAATAACAACCTTTGCTCTGTTCATGCTGACATGATACCGCAGATCAGCCAGCAACCCTCCGCACGGCAGCCATCAGTTTATCGGTTGAAAAAGGCTTAACGATCCAACCGGTGGCCCCCGCAGCTTTGCCGTCTTCCATAACGGATTTCTGCGACTCCGTAGTCAGCACCAGGATGGGTATGAATCGAAAAGCATCTAACTCCCGAATCTTTTTAATAAAGGTGATACCATCCATGTTCGGCATATTCACATCGGTAATGATAAGCTCAACCGTACCTTCTTCAAGCTTCGCAAGCCCCACCACTCCATCACTCGCCTCAAGCACCTCATACCCGTTCTGCTCAAGCACGAAGCTTATACTTTGGCGGATGGCCCGAGAGTCGTCAACAACTAGTACCTTCTTCGTCATTAGATCTTTTCCATCCTCCTTCAGACTTTATCCGTAAGTATAATGCCATGCTGTTAGGATTGCCAGAGTATAAAGTAAAAAAGAGGCTTTCTACACGATCTCTTCAAGCTCCTGTATAGCAGCGATACTGCGTAATTTCTCGATCGCCTTATTCTGGATTTGTCGAACCCTCTCCCGGGTAATACCGAGAATGGAGCCAATCTCCTCAAGAGTAAGAGGAGTCCGATCGGCAAGCCCGAAACGCAGCTTAATGATGGTCTGCTCACGCTCGGAGAGCTGACCCAAGATATTATCAAGCAAATCCTTCAGGGTCACATGAAAGACAGACTCGAAAGGTTCAATGTAATCGTCACTGAAAACAAGATCGGAAAGGCTTGTAATATTTTCATCATCGACGGTCACATCAAGACTCGCCGTCTCGCCGGAATACTGAAGGATACTCTCGACCTTTTCCACAGGAAGATCCATATAGGCGGCAATCTCTGCAGAGGAGGGATCGCGACCGAGCTCCTGGGTAAGATGCTTGGTAACCGAGAAAAGCTTGCGAATGATATTGAGAACATGGATGGGGATACGAATGGTACGCCCCTTATCCGCAAGCGCCTTGATAACGGATTGCTGGATCCACCAGGTTCCATACGTGGAAAATTTGCAGCGCTTGGTGTAATCGAAACGTTCCACCGCCTCAATCAATCCGATATTTCCTTCGTCGATCAAATCGAGAAAGCTCAAACCACGATGTTGGTACTTTTTAGCGATGGATACAACCAGCCGCAGGTTGCTGGTAATCATTCGATCCCTACTTTTCCGAAGTACGGCTTCGATCGTTCGTTTTCGAAAAAGATAGGCACTCCGTTCGATTTCTCCCTTGCCTAAGAGCTCCTCAAGCTCAAGCAACTCCTGTTTTCTTTCTTGGATTTCCCTTCCGATCATCAGTTCCTCTTCTTTTGTCAACAGTGGATAAGCAGAAATTTGCTTTAAATAGAGGGAGAGAGGATCGCTGTCGTTGAAATCCACATCGGAATCGATAACTGTGTCGCTGTATGTACCGTATTTCATCTTCCACCCCTTACCAGAGAAATGGTTGATGTTACTATGCAACGGCTTGGGTTAGAAAACAATAAGGCGTTTTTGAGAGTTCATATAGGGCTTTCCCCTATACTATAGGAGACGTTTTTCAACTACACAGAGACGAAAGCCGACCTTCTCCTCCGCCTCTATGTCGATACCATTGACACTGCAACCACCGGCCCCCTGAGGGGCCCGAAAGAAGAGCAGCCCCTCGGATAAGGTCCCGGGAACAAGGGAAAGCGTCACGTGCTCTCCATCCACATCTATCTTTTCGACTTCACTACCGGGGAAAAGCATGCCGGTAGAACCTGCAACGGCAAAATCGGTTTCACCAACAACAAGAAAACAGATCGACTGATGGGGACGCAGGTCAAGGGGACCTTCCCGCCGGAACCCTTCGCCATATGCATAGTAAAGCCCGGAAGCCAGGGTAACATGATGAGGTCGATTCTCAAGATTAATAAAAGCAAGATAGCAAAGGGTACCGATAGAGAATTCAATCTCGAAGCACTCTCCTATCCGGTTCACCCGGAGACCATGCTTCTTTCGAAGAGGATATCCCGAACGAAACAGGGCAAGAGTCGCCTCGTCATAGCGGCCGGGATCGTCACCGGTAAAAAGCAAAGAGCCAAATATATGATTGCAAAGGAAAAGGGTAAAACGTTCCTGCTCATTCAGGTCGGAATTCCAGTCCCGGAGCAGAAAAACATCGGGATCATTAAGAAAAAACCGACCGTCCAGGCCCCTGCGGGAAATGGTGCTGCGTAAGGCATTGAGGGTGGAAACACGCTCAGGGTAACCGAGGGCCCGTAGCCGACGATCTTCCCAGCGCAGTGCCGCATCTGCCCCAACTCTGCAGTATTCGACAAGCCCGGCCGCGGAAACAAGAGGAACCCCGCAGCCCAAGAGCTTGGCGTCACCGGAGATCTCACGAAGGAACGCCACAGCATCCCGCATCACCTCTCCTCTGGTCTTTCCTTCAGGCCGGCGAAGAGCCGCAGCATAAAGAAAATCAAGCTTAAGGAAACGAAAGCCCCATTGTTTCACAATTATAGAAAAGAGCGTACGAAGATACGTCCTCACTTCGGGGTGATAGATATTCAGGGCATAAAAACAGCCGCTCCAATTGAAAGGATTATTACCCGCGGCAAGAGGTTCTGCAGCGTCATCGATGAGAAACCAGTCGCGATGCCCGGCAAAAAGCAGGGAAGAGCCCTCTGCAATAAAGGGCGCCAGCCAAAGCCCCGGTTCCATCCCGGCCCTGGAAATATCGGCGGCAAGAGGAGCCATTCCGCGGGAAAATGTCGATTTGACACGCAACCAGTCACCGACAGACTGCTGCCAACCATCATCTATTTGGATAACCCCGGGAGGAAGAGAAAGCCGCTGCCACGAATCAAGCACCCTCAGCACATCCTCCTCCGTCACTTTTTCGTAGTGGTCGTACCAGCTGGTCCAGCCGCCCAGGCTCTCGCCAGGTTCCACAGGCCCGAAACCGTTGGCAGCCGAGGCCCAGCCGTCATAGACGGCTTCTTCTTCTCCTGTCAGCACAACAAGATCCATCAAGGTCCGAACACCACTGATTTTGTTGCTGGAGAGCTCGGGCAGAAAACTCAAGTATCCACGTCCATGGCGCTCCGATCTCCACTCGATTCGGGAAAAGGCCCTATCCTCCATCATCCCGGCGAGCAATGTCACCTGCTTTCCTTCACGAAGCGTGGCAAAAGAAAATCCATGATACCGCTTTTTTGAAAAAGAACGACCGGTAAAACATGCATCACCATAGCGGTCGAGAAGGTAATGGTTGGTCCATGGACGAAATAAGCGCCGAAATCGAAACGGGAAAACCTCTGCCTCCAGTTCCCTGCTCTCGGTCCAGCTTTGATAGCCGTTGAGAAAAACCGCTTCACAGGAGGAACACCGTAACCTAAGCTCCAAACGTTCGGCAACAGGAAAAAGCCCCTCCCCCCCGGGAGCCGGTTCGGCATGGAAAAGAATACGCTCCCCCAATGGAAGTTTTCTCTGCTCAACGACGATACGGACTCCGTCGGCAAAGGTGGCACCACCGCTTAAGCCGCGCAACTCGAATTCTTCCGAGCCGAGGCGATACGAAAAAAGGATCGACCAGGAGGTATTCAAATTTACACCTCAGACTTGAGGACCGACAGCTCTTTTTCTCCTGCAGAAAATGAGACCTCTATCTGTTCGAGTGTAGATAAAAGTAAAGAGGGATCGGTATCCGAAGAACTTTTTTCAAGAGTTTGGGCCAGGGTCCCGATTTTTGTGACCCGCAGATTATTGGCAGCCCCTTTGAGGCGGTGTGCTTCACTTCTCAAGGCTTCGGCATCCCGAGATGCTATCGCCCCCTTGATCGGTTTGATATAGTCCTCTCTTGTCGAAAAAAAAGCGTCCAAAAGCATGAGGAGCGTTTCCCGGTCCAGGCGAAGCGCCGACTCGGCAGCATCGAAGTGGATGATTGTTTCCATACACCTCATAGTAGAAAGCCGTCGAGCCGCTGTCAACTAAAAAGAACTATACAAGGAGATAGGAGATCACGATACTCATGCTTTTCTGGACGATAAACGTCTTCTGAATACAATAACGGCAATACCGGCAAGAATCATTGCGAAGCAGAAAATCTGTCCTGTGGAAATGTTCAACGGCGATAGGAAAAGAGAGGGTGGGCTATCGGGGCCAAGAGCAATCGGGAAACCGATATCTGCATCGGGTTGACGAAAATACTCAATAAAGAAACGAATAATCCCATACCCAATCAGATAGACACCAAGAAGAGTACCCTGAATCTGTTTCCGTTTACGAAAAACAAACCAGATGATGAGCCACAAAAACACTCCTTCGAAAAAGGCCTCATAGAGCTGCGACGGATGGCGGGGAAGGTTCACCAAACTCCCGGGGCTATAGCCAATGCCTACACTATCGGCTATGCGGCGGACCCACTCGTAACGGGAAGAGAGACCTGGGGCATGGGGAAATATCATTCCGAGGGGAGAGGCTGTCACACGGCCCCAGAGTTCGCCATTGATAAAGTTGCCCAATCGCCCGAAGGTGTATCCCAGAGGAATGCCGGCAACCGCGGTATCGGCGACTGCCCAAAAACTGATCTTTTCCTTTCTGCAGTAGAGAACGCCCGCAACGACACCCCCGACAAGACCGCCGTGATAACTCATGCCCTGGAGTCCGACAAGGTGCATATGTTCATCAAAAGGCCAGAAAATCAACCAGGGCCGCCTAAGGTATTGTCCGCTCGTATCATAGACCAGGGTTGCAACAATTCTCGCGCCAATGAGCAGGCCAAGAATTACCCAGAAAAAAATACTGGCCATCTGGTCCTCGCTCACCGCGATTTCTCCATGCTTTCGCTGATAATTGAATAAAAGATAGGTGATACCGAAGGCCACCAGGTACATCATTCCGTACCAGTGAAACGGCAGACCAGGAATGATTTGGGGGCTTATCCATTCCGGGTAGTTGATATATATCATGCAGATTTTTCCCCTTCCTTGGGCTCCGCTTCGGAAGCCTCGATAATTCGGCCGGTTTCCTGATCGAAGATTAGGGTAATCCCCTTTTTCGGCGTTTCGGTGCTCCAGTAACGGCCGTGACTTTCTATAACGACTCCGGGATAGACAGTCCCCCGGACAACAACCGAAGAATCGTAATGCTGTTCGAATCTCTCACGCAGGGTAAAGAGCAACATACTTCGCTTTTCGAGCATCTTCATCATTTTAAGTTTTTCTTTTCTCGCCATCTCAAGACGCCCTTTGTCTCCCTGCTTCTCCAAGCCGGCCATGGTGGTATCGATTCTGGCAAGGGCGTTGCGGAGCTTTTTCACCTCGCGCTCTTCAAGTTCGATACGATCCATGACCAGATAGTCTTGTCCAAAAGAGATTTCTGTTCGGGATCCTTTCGGATTTCCGATGTTGGCGGCAATAACCCCCTCCCTGGCACGTACCACACCGCCGATAAGATTGCCTTTTTCCCCTACCAGACGAAGCCGTCCATTACACTTCACCATACATCGGAGACAGGCATTCTTCATGGAAACCGACCCCACGGCGAGAAGGGTAGCCTGCTCTGCAAAAATTGTCTCAATGCTGCTTTTTGCCCGTATAACAGCCTTACCGCCGCTAACGATTCCCTGCGCTATGGTAATACTTTCTCCCGAGGATATAAGCGATGCCTCCGCATTACCGGCAACCTTTACATGTCCTTCGGCAAGGATCGAAAAGCCGCTTCGTACACTCCCGCTTACCGCCACGGTACCGGAGAATTTAACATTGCCCGAAGAAAAATCGACATCCCCGGAGACCGTATGGACCTTGAGAATATCCAGCTTTTTTTTCTCGTATACGAACTCACCGGAACAGGCCGCATAAAGTTTTATACGATTGCCTTCTTCTTCCTGCCTGATATTCTCGCCGATTTCGATATCAAGGGCCGGAGCATCTTTAGCGGAAATAGGCTTCCCGGTAAGATCCCATCCGTCCTCTGCAGGCTGATCGTTCGGAAGGATCTCAGCCAATAGATCCCCTTCTTTAACCGATACGAAACGGTCCTGATTTCGGTAATCGGCCCGACCGGATCGGGTAATCGTTACCCCTTTGCCCGAGGGCCTATCGGCAATAAGTGCAATCCGGCTTCCTCCCGCATCATCTGGGCGCTTGCCCCTGGCAACGACACTTCTTCGGACGGGACTTCCCGCTCCGCTGATCTCAAGGGCATCGGTTATTGCTTCTTCAATAATTCCTTTTACGATACCGGCCTCTTTCAAAGCCTGATCGATCTCGCTTCTGTTTGCCTTTGTGCCGCTGCCCGACGGGGGTTCTATGGTGAGCCACGCTTCCATTTTATCGGTCGAAAGCTCGATTTTTACCTCTGCATCCCGATAAGGTCTCACCCTGAGGACAATACCGTCGGCACCGTCAAAAACCTCAAGAAGCCCTGTTGTCTCGGCGATAAAACGGTCCTTTTCCATCCGGACGTTTTCCAGGAGTTCAATATGAGGGTCGATCCCGGGAATTCCGGGAATGACCTTACCGTACACATCTTTTCCAGGGCTTCCTTCCTGCGCAGACGAGAGCACACCGACGACCGTCCCTTCTGCAACCCTGGCAAGGGATCGGGCCTGACCCATCGGATATGCCTCTTCCGAGGGGAAGCCGCTCTCCCCCACCTTTAGGGCCTCATATTCGGTCTCGGGAAGAAAATCAACGGAAAAGTCGAAGGAACGATCCTCGCCCCGACTAGGGGCAGCACCTTCCGCCAGAAGGTAATCACGCAACTCGATACCGTTGCCGTGATAAAACTCAAGCAGGTCGTTCTGTATTTTCCCAAAATCAAGCCCGGAAAAGCCGCTGGCTTTGATAGCCGCACCGACCTCCCTCAAGATCAGCGGTTTTCCCCGGCCACTTCCCTTTACGACGGTAAGCAGCCCTTTTAGATTATCCGATGAGACTTCAACGGAAAAGAATGCATCCCGGTCTCGCGTCAAAGGGATGCGTTCGAGGGCTTTTCCGGTCTGAACACTCCTGGTCATCACCTCTCGAAGCTTATCGGGCCCCTTCAACTGTTCGACGGAAAACCCGAACTCTTCGCCGGCCTTGGCAATAATCAGAGAAGGCTCGGGAATGGAAGCCTCCCGATGCCCAGGAGTAAAGGCAAAAAGGAGTGTTGCCTTGTCCTTTGAGAGCGAAAGCTCCCAGCTATGGGAAAGGAAATCAAAAACCTCGACCCAGTTGCTCCCACGGCGAAAAAAACCACTTTTTTCGGCAAGCAGCCCGTTCCTATCGACCTTTACCCCTTTTCCGGGATAAAAAAGAACAGGCTTGGCAGGATCGGGGGAAAGTGGCTTACCCAAAACACTTCTACCATCCCTACCCGGCTCTCCCGCCCTCAGCTCCGCAAGATAGTCACCTTGTTCGACATAGCCTGTTGCCGCTACCTTCGGATTTATCGGGGCTGGTTCTTCAACGATTTTTTTTTGCCACTCTTCAACAATCTGTTCCTTCGGAGCGACAAAAAGAAGCTTTGACTTTTTCAGGACCTTCTTTCGGACCTTGACCTTCTCGGTTCGTTTTATCTTGATATCGGGAAAAGCATATTCCCGAAACAGACGATCGGCCTGCGTTTTCAGAGATTCGGGAAGGGGAAGCTTTTTCCACTCGTAATATTCACTCGTGGCAGGTTCCGGTTTGGTTCCCCGGGCAATCTCTTTACGCACAGAGGTGCCCGCTTCGGCCTCGGCGAAAGCCTTTAAAGCTTCCTGCACGGCCGCCTTGGAAACCCCTTCGATGATGCCCTTTTCTTCGAGAACATTCTGGACTTTGGGAAGGCTCCAGACCTCCCCTTCAGGGTCGGCCGTCAGAACAAGCGTTGCATTCAAACCACCTTCATTAATCTCAATCTTCAGCGAACCCTTTCCCTGCTCCATATGACTTCCGCGGCCTCGTTATATCTGAAAACCGTTTTCCGCTGCTTTCAGTAGTTTTGATTTTAACAGCTGATTCTCTTTTTTCAATGTTGATATCTCATATTGTTGAGACCGAATCGTATCAATCAGGTCTCCCCGGGTAAGGGCCCCGGAATGGAGAAGGTTCTCCATATCCTGGACCTTTGCTTCGAAATCGATCTCAGCCTCCATCTCGGCAACCTGATAACTCTCTTCAAGACTCATCAGGTCAAGAGGACTTTCTCCCTCGTCCTGTTTCTGGATCAATTTATCGGCAATCCGGTAAATCCCCTGGCTCAAAACCGACTGGGGTTTATATGCGACAATGGGAATTCGGCTTCCTAAAGCGATCTCCTGAAGATGGTCAAAGTAAAGCACCCCAAGATGCTCCATATCTACGTCAAGGTATTGCTTACAGGAACGACGGATTCTTGCCGCCTTCTTCCCGTCCTCGGGATCTTCCAGCATATTGAGAACCAGCATCGGGTGAAAATTCGCCATACTACGGGCGAAATTTTTATAACTTTCAGGATCCTCTTCCATGATCCGTTCCAATAACCGGGGGATGTACACCCGCTGGAGCGGCGTTCCCTCGCGTTGAAGATTCTCAATATACTTTCCTGCAGGACTACTCTTGCGGAAAGCCCCATTCATAAGCCTGAAAACGGAATTTTTCAGGAAAAGATAGGCATTCAATGTAGCAGTCAAGGTTGGTGCGGTGACGATAATCCCTCGAGAGCTGGAAAGAAAAAAATCGAGCGTATTGTAGCTGGTCCCGGCGCCCAGGTCGATAATGATATAGTCAGCTTCGATTGTCCTAAGTTTCCGAATCAACTTTGCTTTTTGAGAACTCTTCAGGTTGGCCATACCGGGGATTTCTGCATCTCCGGGGATAAATCGTAGATTGGGATAATCGGTAGGAAGAATAACCTCCTCAAATTCGATCTCAGCGTTGGTCAGAAATGTCCCAATGCCCTGTTTAACGGCTCTCACTCCGAGAATGAGATGCAAATTCGAAGCTCCCAGATCCAAATCAGCAAGAACGACTTTTTTCCCGGACTGGGCGAGGGCAATGGAAAGATTCGCAGCGACAAGAGATTTGCCGACGCCTCCTTTACCGCTTGCAATCGGCAAGATTCGCATCTATTCCTCCTCAACAACAGTGAAACGATAATCAGAATCGGGACGAGATTTACCGGGCCCATCCTTCAGTAATAATAACAGAAAGCCGATGCAAAGCAAATCAACAAAACTCACCAAGGCGATGATGTTCCGAAAGGGAAACAGCAGAAGCGGGGCCTGATCCTGCTGGGGGCCCACTCCGGAAAGCAGTAAAAAAAGCATAATGCCGGGCAAAAGCGTGACAAACTTGCCGAGAGCGGCGATGCCGGATAAAATACGACTACCCTGGGCCGTCAGCCCACGAAAAAGGAGTAAGGCCTCGGTCGCCAAAACAGTGAGAGAACCGGAAAAAAGCCATCCCATAAGTAGTGTTGTTTCCGTACGGTATGTTGGGTTAAGGAGCGCAACGGCAGAAAAAAAGAGTCCGACGGCGCGAAAAGCTTCCCAGAGCACGATGAGAAGAAGCACAAGTTTCTTAATCATGAAAAAAGTGTACGCCGCAGGCCGCCGGGGCGTCAATAACTTGACAAATTATACGGAACCTAGAGAATAACAAAAGATGAGGTACTCCAATGAAACAGATACGAAATAGACTCGCCTGGCTTATGGTCGCCATCGTTACCGTAAGCTTTTCTTTATTCTTGATCATCACCCCCACCCTTTCGGCACAATCGTCGTCATCGGTTGAGGTGAAAAACTACCTTGCCAGATTTCAGTATATCTTTCAGTACATTCTTCAGGCATACGTCGACGAGGTGGATCCGAAGCAGCTTTACGAAGGGGCCTTGAACGGTATGTTCGATACCCTTGACGACCCATGGTCCTACTATCTCTCCGAAGACGATATGGAAGATCTAAACAACAATACCACGGTCGGAAGATACGGCGGGGTCGGCCTCTATATCGCGCGTCCCGTTCCCGTCGATGAAAAGGAAAAAGGAAAGGTCGTGAAGGTCCCCGATCAGTGGCCGGAGCTCGATACCACGAAAGATGATCTTCCTTTCATAAAGGTCGTCTCTCCAATCGAAGATACCCCGGCATACCGAAAAGGGATTCACTCCGGGGACTACATCATCGCGATCGGAGACCAGTCGACGGAGAATATGACCTCCGACGATGCTTCGGGGAAGATGAAGGGACTTCCCGGCACCGATATAACGGTAACCATACTGCGGGGAAAGAATATCATTTTCGATGTGACAATCACCCGCGCAAGTATCGAAATTCCCACGGTAAAAGAAGCAATGATTCCCGGCAGGATCGGCTATATACGCATCATTCAATTCTCCCCCTATACCGAACCGAGGGTCAGGGAGGCCTTAAAGACCCTCAATAGCCAGGGGTACGACTCTCTCATTATCGACGTCAGAGGCAATGGAGGAGGGCTTCTGAACGCAGCGGTCAACATCATCGATATGTTTCTCTCCTCCGGCCCCATCGTCAGCACGAAGGGAAGGGTCGCGGAAGAGAACAAGGTCTTTAACGCAACCTCATCGCTGGAGGTAGCCGCAGATGTACCGATAGCGATTCTGATAGACGGCGGATCTGCATCGGCATCGGAAATCCTCGCAGGGGCGTTTAAAGATACCGGGAGAGGGTATCTCATCGGAAATACGAGCTTCGGAAAGGGGCTTGTCCAGACGGTGGTACCTCTGGGACGGGAAGGCTTCAAGCTTACCATCAGTCGCTATTACACACCATCCGGAGTAAACATCAACGGCACGGGGATCGAACCGAACCTGAAAATCGCAGAACCGGAGCTTAACGACGAAGAAAATGCATCTCTCAAGAAACTTTTCGAAGAGCATCTTGTGGAAAATTTCGTCAACGGAAACCCCAAACCCAGCGAACAGGAGCAGAAAGCCTTTGCCAGACGGCTGCAGCAGGAAGAAGAAATAACACTCCCCTTCGATTTGTTGATGCGACTGATCAGGGGTGAGGTGTTCAGAAGAATGGACCAGCCGCCGGTCTTCGATCTTGATTACGATCCGGTGCTGAAAAAAGCCGTTTCATTACTGGAGACCGGAGCAATTCAGCCAAAGACGGGAACGCTGGCTCAGGAGCAGAAACAGTGAACAGACGGGAAACAGTTCTAAACATCAAAACCTCAGGTAAAAGCGATATGGTGGATATCACCGGCGAGATAACATCCGCCGTGCGGGAAAGCGGAGTGCGTAACGGCATATGCATGGTGTATATTCCTCATACCACCTGTGCCGTCACCATCAACGAGAATGCCGATCCTGCGGTCAAACACGATATTATGGCGGAACTGGACAAGATAGTCCCCTGGAAGGACGCCTATCATCATATGGAAGGAAACAGCGCCGCACATATCAAGTCCAGCATGTTCGGCTTTTCACAGACAATTCCAATTACCGAAGGCGCTCTTCCCTTGGGGACCTGGCAGGGGATCTATCTCTGTGAATTCGACGGACCGAGGAGCAGAACCGTATCAGTCCAAATCTTTGGATAGGGTCTTCCTATGCGTACTTTCGTTATAGATGATAGTGAGATGGAGCTTGCCTCTGGTGAACCTTTTTCCCCGGCCCCAGAGCGGGCCCACTATCTGCTTCGGGTGCTCCGCCTCTCGCAGGGAGCGGTATTTCCGGGCCAGGATAGCCGGGGCAAACGCTATCTTATCACTCTTGAATCGGAAAGCCCCTGTACACTCAGCCTAAGGAGGGAGGAAGAGGCATCCGCAAAGGAAGTCGAGGCGTGTTTTCGTGAACTTCCCGAACAAGGCCCCGTTTTTCCTCCGATTATCTTCTATCAGGCGATCTTAAAGGGGAAGAAAATGGATCAGGTTATCCGTCAGGCAACGGAAGCGGGGGCTGATTTCATCATACCGGTGCTTACCGACCGCTCGGTGCCCCAATTTACCCCCGGGGAGGCGGAAAAAAAGCAAAAACGGTGGGAAATAATCGTCCGCGAAGCGATCCAACAAAGCGGGGCCACAGGAACCACCATACTGCTTCCCCGGTCACTAAAAGAGGTACTAGAAGATCCGCCGATGCCGGAGTCTCAAGGTAGAGGAAGGGATGTTAAACTCTTTTTTCACGAACGGCCTATTGCAAACGGTTCGCTTCATGGATATCTTTCTGGAGAGATCGGCTCAATAACGGCAGCGGTTGGGCCGGAGGGAGGTTTTTCCCCGAAAGAAAGCGAGATGTTTTTACAAGCCGGCTTTTGCCCGCTCTTCTTTTCCGGGAACATCCTCAGGGCGGAAACCGCCGCAATTTATGGCCTGGCAGCTATCAAAGCTCTTGTGGCTGAGCGTGATATATGGAGATTGGTCCAATGAACGATCAAAACCGGATACAAATTTTCGGTGTCCCCGTAGATGATATTGATGAAGAACGATTTGGAGAGACAATACGGAGGCTGGCGACCGACAATGGTAAACATCAGATAGTATTTCTCGATTTTCGAGGTTTAATGAAGGCACGGGGGAAAGGTGAATACGCTGATATGATTAGGACGGCAAGCCTTGTCATCCCCACATCAAAGTCGATTCTTGCCGGAGCACGCTTTCTCAAGCTCCCGGTTCCCCACCGCCACAACCCCTTTGCCTTCGTTATCAAATTACTTGGCGCCATCGAACAAATCGGAGGAACACTCTATCTGGTAGGTAGTCGCCCCGATGCCCTTCAGAAGGCTTTCGGTAATGTTAGGGACTCCTTTCCCGGACTTCGGCTGGTCGGCCGTTATGCCGGCTATTTTCGAAAAGATATTGAAAGGGATGTGATCACAGCAATCAAGAAAGCAGGGCCGACCATCCTGCTGGCAGGCGACGGGCTGAAAGGAAAAGCCCTCTGGTTGAAACGGCACGAAAGGTCCTTCGGTTTTGGGATCAGTCTTTTCTGTGATGGTTGCTTCAAGATTTTCAGCGGAAAACGACAACGCATCTCAAATAGAAGCTGGGAACGCAATAGCTGGTGGATTCCAGCAGTAGTGATCCGACCATGGCGCTGGTTTTCCTTTTTGAGATACATCCTTTACGGAATTTTGCTGTTCATCGAGAAAATGCGACGAAGAAATCTATAGCTAATCGTAAAGTTTCAGATACTCATAGGCCTGAAAGAGTCGATCCCTGTTTTTCATCATGATAAGTTTACCGACGGGACGACGCAGACCGAAGAAAAAGATAATAAGTCCGAGACAGTCGGTAGCAAAGCCGGGAATGAGCATAAGAATTCCCGAGGCAATGGTCCCTAAGAGACGTTCCATATCATGTTTGGGGAATTCCCCCTCTGCAATGTCCTTCCTTATATGCTTTACGATTCTATGCACGGCCGGCCAGGTCAAAAGCAGCCCGATAACGGCACTTCCGGTCAGGCAGGCAAGCACATAATAACGACTAAAGCGATCTACAGCCAAAAGAAGAACAACAGACTCTCCGACAAGGACAAGGCCACAGAGCATGATGAGAAAGAACCATTTAAGTACATTGTTCGTATCAAACAATCTAATGTAATCACGTACATCAGCCATGAAATGGATCATACCCGAAAAAAGTGATGGCGCAAAGGGGGCGACACTGATAGGATAGCGACGTGAGACCTCAAAATCGGTTTTCCAAGATACTTTTTTTTTCGCTGGTACTGGCGGGAATGTTGCTTCTTGGTTGTGAAAGTACACCAAAGGAGATAAAAGAACAGCCCCCTCCTGACGCTTCCTCTGTCGAAACAAGCCCGGCAGAACATGCTGCGGCGAAGGAACGTGAGGGAGAAAGGAGCGTTTCTTCCTCACAACAAGGAGAGCAAGAAGCGACAAAGGAACAGGAAGCATCCCTGGATCGGAGCGAAGAATCCGAAGCCACTCCGAAACCGATGAGTAAAGAGCAGCTGATGCTCTCTGTCATCCAGGCTGCCGGCCAACGATTCACTCCGGTGCGAAGGAACAACGGAACACCGTTGCTGGCCATTCAGGACATAGATCAAAACGGAGAGGACGACGCTTTCGTTCTTACGGTGGAACAGAATGGCCAGTCTATCTTTCAGAGCGATCTTGGAAATGTAAAAAGGCTCTACCAGAGCCAAGCAAAGCCGGTAAACTACTATCTTTCCGTGTACTTTCAAATTAGGGGCAAACTTATATCCATGTACCGAATTCCTTTCGGCGGACGTATGGTCCTCGATGGTTTTAGGACTTTTCATCTTCGGAAAAACGCCCTCTACCCTTATGCTGTAGAAGCCGCATTTCAGAATCACGACGGTTTAGCCATAGAATGGGTGATCTTCTCAAGCTACAATCAGTTTTCGCTTTTTTCGATGCACAGATCGGTAAGCATCGGCAGCTTTGTCGAAGATATTGATGACGACGGCCTTCTCGACATCGTAGAATGGCACAAAGGGATCGAAGAAGGCACCGGTTACGAAACTTTCCTTACTTGGTATCGCTGGAATGGAACAAACTTCGGCGAAGAAGGGGCAACAAATATAGTAAGGAATCTCAACACCTTCCTTTCCCTGCTGGAAGAAGCAATCCTTACCGACAACCCGCAAAAGCTTACCCCCTATCTCTCCCGGCCCGTGGAACTGCAGAAGAGCAATGACCTCCTGAAGAGCATATTTACGCCCCTTGACGAAAGCAGTATCGAAAATAGCCTGGATTATTGCGATGAGATTGTCTCTATCATTTATCCTCCCATTCTGGAAAATCCTTTCGATCTGGACAGTAGTTCCGGCAAGAGTGTTCCTCTCGACCTTCGGTTGATATGTAAAAACAGTGAAAGCCTCCTATGCAGAATGGAACTTGCCATTAGTAAGAACCCTTTTGTTGCGCCACAGTACAGGATCATCGTCAGGTAGCACGCCACCTTGCTAAATTTGCCCACGTCGGCTACATTCTTTTTGTTATGAGCACGTATACTATAGATGGAAGTTACCCGATAGGCGGCCGCATTACGGCAAGTGGAAATAAGAACGCAGCGCTTCCCTGCATCGCGGCCTCTCTTTTGACCGAAGAAGAGATTGTTTTGCAAAATATCCCGGACATTGAGGATGTTTCGGTCATGCTTGAGATTGCGGAAAAATTAGGTGCGACGGTTACACAAGAAAAAGGGGGAGTATATCGCATCAAGGCAAGCGATATTGTCTCCAGTGAAATACCATCGGATATGGCCAAAAGCATACGGGCTTCGATTCTCTTTGCGGGGCCGCTACTTGCCAGAACGGGGAAAGTGCAGCTCCCTCCGCCCGGCGGTGACGTGATAGGACGCAGACGATTAGACAGCCATTTTCTTGCCCTAAGTGCTCTTGGCGGTCGTATCGAGGTCGATGGTATGTTCAGAATCACGGCAAACAAACTTGTTGGTGAAGATATATTTCTCGACGAGGCATCGGTAACTGCTACGGAAAATGCCATCATGGCGGCGGTACTGGCCGATGGCGAAACGATCATCTCCAATGCGGCAAGTGAGCCCCATGTTCAAGACCTTTGCAACATGCTCAACACCATGGGAGCCAATATTACCGGTATTGGTTCGAACATCCTCTATGTAAAGGGTGTAAAAAAACTTCAAGGTACCAATTTTCGCATCGGTGCTGATTTTATGGAAACAGGATCATATATCGGCCTGGCCGCTGTTACCAGGGGAGATCTGGAAATCGAAAAAGCCGATCCAAAACATCTACGTATGACTCGTCTCGCCTTTGCAAAATTGGGCATTCACTGGGAAACCGACGGTTCCACCATACATATCCCCGGAGGCCAGACCCTCAAGGTTGTCCCCGATCTCGGGGGTATGATTCCCAAGATTGATGATGCCCCCTGGCCCGGATTTCCTGCAGACCTTACCAGCATCATAACAGTTGTCGCGACGCAGGTGGAGGGAACGACCCTGATCCATGAAAAAATGTTCGAATCTCGGATGTTTTTTGTCGATAAACTCATCGGCATGGGTGCACGAATCATCCTTTGCGATCCTCATCGGGCCGTAGTCAGCGGTCCCTGCCGTCTCCGTGGCGGAGAGCTGGTCAGTCCCGATGTCCGGGCAGGCATGGCAATGGTCATCGCCGCCCTCTGTGCAGAAGGGAAAAGCATCATCCACAACGTTTATCAGATTGAAAGGGGATATGAGAAGCTTGCAGAAAGACTGAAAAGCCTGGGAGCAAGAATAGAGCGGGATGGAGCCGCAGATTAGGGACGGGCTCCCCTATCCCGGGCAATACACTCCCATGCGGAACGGATACGCAGAAAGGCTTCCTCAGCGTCCCTTCGCTGCTCATCGGTGAGAGCTACCATACCATCGGGGTGAAAAGATGCGGCAAGCGAACGATACACCTTTCTGATCGATTCGACCTCGCTATCCGAATCAACCCCAAGAACCCGATAGGCTTCGGCAAGAGCCTGCTTTTTTGCCTCTTGCTTTTCGTCGTCAAGCAATCCCCCCGGGACTGATCCTTCATGGTTAAATTCTCTACGTTCAGCCGCCAGTTGTCTGCGAAGAACCCGAAAAAAATATCCACACAGAGCACCGATAACCGATCCGAATACACCCCAGCCGATTAAGACCCCAAGCAACAGTCCGATCAACACTTCCATCGGATAACGGTCAAAGGCTAAGTGAACCCCCTTCCCAATGCTTCGCATATCAGGCATCACGTTGACCAGCAGAAAAAAGCAGAACCACGAAGAGCATTATCCCATGAAAAACCAACATTGCGGCAAGAGCAAGAGAAAAGGAAACGGAAAATAACAACAACGCCGTTACAAGCCTCATGGCATATGAGAAAAGATCAATGGCCCATTTCATCAGGAAAGGCACAAAGGGAACGAAAAAAAAGCCGAAGATGGGGATATGCTCCCCCCGAAACCGGAAAAAATGTCCCAATCCTACGGAAAAAATCAACATATTCAAAAACAAAAAGGGCATGGAACCTCGAAAAAGAAGTTCAAGCTGCCCGGGAAATCGAAAGTATCCGTGACGACTTTCACGGATCGACGACCTAAAAAGCGCGGCGGCATTGCTCACACCTAAGCCGTGGCTTTGCGATCCAAAATCCGCTATTTCACGCTGGTCGGAAGATAGTGCCAGAAGGCCGCGATCAAGATCCAGCAGCCAACCGGTACCACGGTAGAGACGCCTCTGCGCAAAGAGTTCTTCTGGGATATCTACAATCTTACCACTGTTCGGATCGAGGCCCCTAAGCAAAAGGGTTTTTCCATGAAACTGCGCAGCAGGGGCCGTAATATGCACTATCGGTTTTCCGTCATCGTCCAATGCCAGTAGCTCCAAATGAAGCAGAAAGGATTTCCCCTCGATGGATACCATCTTTCCCGCAGCAATAAAGGGACCGCTTGAAGAATCACGGAAAAGAAGATCGGGAACACCAGGCATCGCCTCGGCCTGAAGCGCCAATTCCGCCGAATAGGAAACATCAGCGACAGCTTCCCGACTACGCTCCAAAAATTCGACTATATCGGGATCGGATTTTGCTTCAGGATCTCCAGCAAGTTCAAGAAATGTCTGATATGCTTCAATCGCATCACCTTGTTCGAGAGCCTGGTACCCTGCAATTTTTTTGGCAAATCGGCCGAACCGCTCTTCATCCAGTCGGTCGGGAGAAAGCTTCCCAATAGCCTCCCAGGAACGCCCCGCTATCCCCATTGCCGTACGTTTTTGCTCGGGATCCCACCTCGAGGCAAGAAGTGCCCAATAGTGGGCGGTAAAATAATCCTCATCTGCATAGGCCTTTTTCGCAAGCATAAGCGCATCGGAGGCCTGCATCTCAAGCTCCTGCCTCGTCGGGCCGGTTTTGCTTTCCAGAGAAGAGGAAGAAGCGCCTTGTTCGGCAAGGGGGATCTGCCCCTCGACCCGTTCCAGATCTTCGACAAGAAGAGGGTTATCGAGGTCGATGGCCAGAGCTCTTTTATAAGCGTCATATGCTTCGGAAAAATCGGCCAGAGCCTCCGCAGCGTCCCCCTGCCGAGCCCATTCTCCGGCCCTCTTGCTCTGATACGCAATATCTTCCCTTCGTTCTGTTAAGGGAGGAAGGATCAACTCGGCCCCGATTACATATAACAAGGTAAAAACAATCCCCCAGGCCATTACTCCTGGAAAGATACGTCCGAAAAAGCTTATCTTCCCGGAATTCGAAGAAGCTATTGAGGGAAAGAAAAAAGAGAAAGAGAGCAGCATGGAGGCCGCGGTAACGGCGGGTAAAAAATCAATCCAGAGATCAAAGCCGGTATAAAAACTCCACGGCAGCCGAAAAAGCGGCAGAACGTGATCGGCAGGAAAGGTGAAAAATGCGTACCCGAAAGAAGCTCCAAAAGCGATAAGCCAGAACAGCACAAGTACCAAAAGCCACCTTCCCGTTGCCGATTTACTCATGACCCGCTGCCTCCCCGCTGCTGAAAATATTCCAGAAAAAGAGGGGTAAGGCAAGGAAGAAAAAGGCTCCCGCCGTAATGGCCGTATAGGGCAGAGAAGAGGGAAGCCAATCAAGAAAACGTAACCAGAGATCAGATACAAAAAACCAATGAGCACGTAGAAAGAGCCAAAAGATTCCAATACCAAGTACGGCGTTCATGAGCGGCCATCGGCCTGCCCGCACAATGACCCAGCTCTGAATACAAAACCAACACTGAACCCCGATCATAAGAAGAAAGAACATGAACCCGTCCTCCCGGGCGCGCAATAATACACCATGGCTGGTTTCCAAGTCATATGATAGCCGCAGGACGATTGCAGGCGGCTCAATATAGGGCTCAACCACGGGATTAACCATGGGTGACGACAACCGGTATCCGTCGGAAGCGACCAGAGAAACCCCTGCTCCACTACGCTGTAACGAGAAGCCGCTTTGCAGAGAAAAACGAGGGTTTTCTCCGGGACGTACCAAGAGGCTTTCACCAGGGCTGCCGTCATCCTTCACCACAAAGGGATAGAGCGATGCGTCTCCGAATCGATGAAACATTCCTTTGACGAAGAGTTGACGGGGTCCCCGGTCATTTCTTATCTGAGAAGGAACGATAAGTGTTTGCAGAGCAATAAAACATGCTGCATACAACAAGGTTGCGGTAACAAGCGTTATGATTCCAGAAAGGAAACGAAAACTACGGCGTCTGCGAATAAAAAAAATCACCAGAAAAAGCGAAAGTGGCATTGCAATAAGAAAAGCATCCCAAAGTGCATCTGCAGCAATGGGGAACAAGGATGGATTGGGGGTTCCCGGGAGTGAAGAAACCACGGTTCCGTATGTAACAATAAAGAAAAAAGCTACTATAAGCACTACGAGGAACCAAAGCAAATGAACAAAGGGCGTTAGAATTATCTTCTTCACCATCAAACTCTACCACGCAAGTAGCCGACGAGCAATATTAATAACAAGTTATCCACAAGCATCCACAAAAAACTCCATTGGTTTCTGGCTAACAATATCGAAACCTACTGTTTGAAACCAAATTTTCTATATAGCAAGAAATTCTATAATAGGCATGTAATTCTTTATCACTAAAAAAATTACAAGGATACCACCCAATTCCTTACTCCTTTGTTAATATTTTTATACTCATCGTTAACAGAAAAATTGATCATATGATACGCTCATCCACATTCTTATACAAATTATCCACAGGTTATCCCAGTCACGAGGGGATAAATCGGTAACCCTTTGCCCGCTCACAAATAATCGGCCCCTGATGCGCATTTGCCCAAGCCGGAACGGCCTGAACAAGCTTCTTTCGCAGATGACAAATGTGAACATCCAGGGCTCTCGACCCATTCTCAAGCCCTACTCTTAATGCAAGCTCCATCCTACCTACCAATCGTCCCGGCACGCTACACAGCAGACGAAGCAACTTTCCTTCCGCTGCGCTAAGATCGACACTACCGCCGGGACCGGTTATACCCTCGCTCGTAATGGTCAAAAGGCCGTTGGAAACGGGAATGGGAAAACGAGAGGCAATTCGGCCACAGCGAGCCAAAAGCTCTTCTACCGACCAAGGCTCTCTCAGGTAGTCGGCTACGCCCAACTCAAAAGCCCGAAGCAACAGAGAAGCCGGCCCCGAGACAATCAACGGGAATCCTCTTTCCACGATTTCGTTCAGCATGGGATTGCTGAGGACCTCGAAGCTAGAAAAAAGGATAACAGGACCATCGTACTCGAGAGGAATAGTAAAATGATCGATTTCTTTCAAACGAAAACGGGAATCAATAATGGTCGCCTCCCTTAGGCGCATACGAATTCCACTATCGATTCCCGCTGCGACAAAACGAAAAGAATTATTATTACGATGGTTCTTCATGCTTCATCCGCTGCTTAAGATCCTCCAGCAACAGGTCGGCACTCGTGCCTCTACCGTCTTCCAAGGCTTCGAACTGGCGCTCCAGATCATCCTTGACCGGGGCATCCAATTCTTCATACGCTTCGTTCTCGGCCTCCATGCGGTCGACCTTTTCGCTGAGTCGATCAAACGCTTCAAAGGCACTGTTCTGATTAATGCCCTTGATCGTCTCCTGCATTTTCTGCTGAGCCTTGGCCCGCTTTGCCCTGGCAATCAGAAGATTTCTTTTCCTCTGGGCTTCATCGATTTTTTGTTGAAGCTGGCGAAGGCTCTGCTTCAGCTTCTCCACCGAGTCATGCTGGCCCTCAAGTTGCTCCCGATACTGGGCGGCCTCTCCCATATACTCTTGCTTCCGTAAAAGAGCTTCCTTGGCAAGATCGTCTTTCCCTGCCCGTACCGCAAGCTTTGCCTTTTCTTCCCATTCCCTAGCGGCAGCAATGGTTTGATTCAATTGACGCTCAAGTTTCTTTTCATCGGCAATGGCACCGGCAACACTTTTTTTCGATTCGATCATCTGCCGATTCATATCGACGATAACCTGATCAAGCATTTTTTCCGGATCTTCGGCCTTGCTGATCATTTCGTTCAGATTAGATTTAATCATTCGTCTGAATCGTTGGAAGAACCCCATCTACGATTCTCCTTCTGAATATTATCGGAAATCCGACAGAATTCGGTAATGCTGCGAAAGAGCCAGACCGATCGCATCAAGACAGGCCTGAAATTCTTCGAGATCCATGGTAGCCGAACGAAGGGTGTCTATCAGAATAACCTCGTCCCCGTTGACACCGTAGGCGCCATGGATCAAATCGGTTGCGTTGAGGTTTAATAATGTCCTGAAAAATCGTTCCCGGCCGGAAGACGGAACATCCATCACCTTAACCTGCACAATCACCAAGGGGTCATCAAGCATAACCGCAACATTCTCAAGTCCTTTTTCGGGCTCATGAATAATATAGGTTTTTGCAGCAACCTCTTCATAATTCAGATCAAGGTTTAGAAGGTAACGCTCCACTGCGTTCATTACATCTATCCCAGAAAAACTTGCCCCGCGTTATCGATGGCAAGGATCGTCTTACATTCGCTACAGCGGAATCTTCCGGATTTTGTCGCCTTGAGCTTTTTGCTGCAGATAGGGCATTGGAAAATCTTGGGGAAGACATCCGTCGCACCACTCTTCCCTTCCGAAGAAAAGAATTCGACGGCTTCATTCAGATTATCTTTAATATTGAAAAACTGGCTGAACCCAAGCAGCTGAAATACCTCATAGACCTTCGGCTGGATCTCCAGCAGAACCAAATCTCCCCCCCGTGGCTTTACCGCCTTGAGGAAAGCAGTGAAAGATCCAATACCGGTACTGGAAACATAGTTAAGTCCGCCACAGTTGAAAATCAGCCTGGTAAAATTGTGCTCAACTGCTTTCGTTACCCGTTTCTGAAAGAAGTTGGAATTGTAGGTATCAATATAGCCGGTCAGATAGAGAACCAGGCACCCTTCAACATCATCCACCTTCTGCAGCCGTATTTTAAGACTATCGTCTTTTTCATCATCGAATCCGGGTACAATATCGTTATTATTCATGAGCAACCCTCTATCTTCGTTCTCTTCTCGTTATAGTATGAAGTTACTGATAGTTTGTCAAATAACCTATGAAGCAATCGGCAAAACAGTGGGCAGTCCTTGACCGGCACGTTTCCACGTTCTACAATATCATGATGAGACGAAGCTTTCACCATTTTTTTTCCTTTTTTCTTCCCCTTTTCTGTTTTGCGATTTCTTTTTCCAACGCCCAAACGATAGCTCCCGAAATTGATCTGAAAACGCTCTATCTTTCGGTAAATAGTTCACAGCCACCGGAGATCAATCAGAATCAAACATTAGCCATCGATGGGACGGTATCGGCACGAGAGATCCTCCAGCCTGCGGAAGAAGGTTTTATTGGCCTTTTAGAATTAACCGTAGGAGAATGGGAGGGATTGGAATCGGTTGAAGTGTACCGTTGCTATGTTCAGCTTGAAGGTGATCGTTTTGCTGATATGATCCCGGCAGGAAGAACGAGGGAAACAAGTCCAATCGAAATTCCATTAAATACAAAGGTTCTCGTTTTCGGTACGTATATTGGATATTCCGAGGACGCGCAGGGCAATCGGTATCCTGTCGTATTGGGAAATGCGGTAAGAATTATTAGATAACGATGAATTCGTGTCAAAAAAGAGGGAGCTGCTTTTCATCCACAGGTAAAGAAGCATAGTCCCTGCCATTACGAGAACCTTCCAAATGAGCTGCTTCGATTACTGCCGAATCGCTATGAAGCATGGCACGATGAAGAACGTGTTCCAGTTCCCTTACATTTCCCGGCCAATGATGGGCCCTAAGCCGTGCCAAGGCCGCCGCTGAAAGGCGATAATGTCTATTTGCCTCACCTCCTTCAACCCCTTTGCGGAGAATCACATCTGAAAGTTCTTCTATATCTTCTTTCCGTTCCCGAAGCGGGGGAATATGCAATTCGAGACCGGAAATCCGATAGAAGAGATCCTTCCGAAACATTCCCCCCTCGGCACGCAAAAATAGATCCTTATTCGTGGCAGCAACAAAACGGACATCGATCTTTCTCCCCCGTCTTGACCCAAGCCTATATACCACCTTCTCTTCCAAGATACGAAGGAGTTTCGCCTGCCCGGAAGGCGAGAGCTCACCGATTTCATCGAGAAAAAGGGTTCCACCGTTTGCCAGCTCGAATCCTCCGGCCCGATTGACCGCTCCGGTGAAGGCCCCGGCTTCGGTACCGAAAAGTTCCGACTCGATCAAAGTGTCGGGGAGTGCTGCACAATTAAGAATGATGAAAGGATCTTTGCATCGTCTGGAAAGTTCATGAATACTCTTTGCAAAAAGCTCCTTACCGGTCCCGCTCTCTCCGAGGATGAGAACAGGAAAAGAGCAGCGGGCATAACGATGTGCCCGATCCTTCAACCGGGAAATTATCATCGAAGAACCAATAATCGAAGCAAATGCGGGACTTTTCACGCTCAAGGCGTTCTCACTTTCATCCAGAAAAGTATATTCAGGAGGATGTTCCTCCAGCTGCCCGTGGCGCTCCGCTCCATTGCCTCTAAGCAACTCGTTGATGGCATCTTTGAGTATTTTACTCTCTATGGGTTTTCTTAAAAACTTCTTCACACCCCGCCGTCGGACCTCCTGAGCAAGACCAGGATCGGCGACACCTGAAAGGGCAATAATTTCGGGATGCTGTTCACAACCGGTAGGCAAGCGATCAAGCAATTCCAAGCCGTTCATATCGGGCAAAAGTATGTCGAGAATGACAATATCCGGCATAAGGCGATAATAGGCTTCAAGCCCAGCCGTACCGTTTCTGGCAAGAACTACATGGTAACCGAACAGCATGGAATGAACAACTTCGCCATCATGCAGGTCGTCGTCAATATAGAGAATCGTAGTCATGGAAAAATCTTAGTATAAAGACGCTTAATCCCAACAGCGCCCAAAAGCGAGAAACGATCATTATCTAATAAAAACATCATAAAATTCTAACACAAACGTTAAGTACTCTTAGCTAAAAAACTCAAACCCTACGCTTTCTTTTCCAATTACGATACAACTTGCACGCCTGATAATAGGGTTCGGGCCCCCGAAATGACGAAGAAATATCACAGCGAAAAAGCTCAAGAAGCAGAGGAAAGAGTTCATGGTCGAGTACTTCGGCAATAGAAGGAGGCGGAGAGGCAGACAAAAACGAGGGAACCATATGATTCGCGACCAGATAATGAATGCGGCCGATCACTTCTTCATCGAACTCAAGCGAACGAAGAAAACGAACCGCAGCAGCGGCTCCTATCTGTGCATGTCGGTGAAATTGATTACCCTCCGACCGGTGAGAAGAGGGTTTTCCGCAGTCATGAAGTAAAAGAGCCAGCCCCAGCTCGGAATCCGCCTTCTTTCGGTGCACAAGTGTGGCAAGTGTATGGTCCCACACATTACCTTCCGGATGAAAATCCTTGCTTTGATGTGTCCTTGCCATACTGAGAAAGAGCGGCCAATGTTCTTCGATAAAGCCACAGTCAAAAAGGAAACGAAGGCCTCTACCCGGGTGCTCACCGCCAAGCATCAGCATCAAAAGCATCCGTTGCTCACCCGGAAGCAATTTCAGGCCGGTAAAGCGCTTTGGACCGAACCCCTTCTCGGGCAGTTGATAATCATATCGTGAGAGATAGATGGCAATCTCCGCAGCATCAAGCCAACTTCCTTCATCCTCAAAATCCACACTAAGCTGCGAGTTTCGGAGGAGAGGATAGCACCCAAAGGGGTCTCGATACCACGCCTTCCCCGGCATACGTAACAAACGGCCCTGTATTACGGTGCTGGGAGGAGCAACATCGAGAGCATCAACACAACGAAGCATAACTCCACTTTCCCGTCCCATCGGATACCATATGGCATCGGCCCATTCCGAGCCGGGGAATTCGAGAGATCCCGGCATGCCCGCAAGCTGAGGAAGCGTTGCCTCGGTGCAAGCAATTTGGTAGCCAGAAGAACTATCACTGCCAAAATAGCCATCCAGGGCACTCCAGAGAACGTAGGCGCTATTATGACCGGCCTCGGCAAGGCATTCGACAGGATCCATTATATCTCAAAACTACCAACAAAGAGCTCAGCCGGCAAGAGTAGATTTCCTGCTTGTACTCGAAAGCATATCCGGCTACACTGCCAACATGATTCTCTCGGGAAACGAAATCAAAAAAAAGCTCGGAAAGCATATCATCATTGAACCATACAATGAAAGGCAGCTGAATCCGAATAGCTACAATCTTAGGCTTCATAACAAATTGGTGGTCTATCGAGATCGGCTTTTGGATATGAAGCGTGATAACCCTGCAGACGAAATAACCATTCCGCAGGAAGGTCTTACCCTGGAACCCGGCAGGTTATACCTAGGAAGGACCATCGAATATACCGAAACCCACCATGCCGTCCCCATGCTCGAGGGGCGCTCTTCCGTTGGAAGGCTGGGATTGTTCATCCATGTCACGGCAGGTTTCGGCGATGTCGGATTTCGGGGATATTGGACACTGGAAATTTTCTGTGTTCAACCCATTGTCATTTATCCCGCAGTTGAGATTTGCCAAATTTACTATCACCAGATTTCCGAAGATCATATCGAATATACAGACGGTAAATATCAGGCAAATAGCGGTATTCAGACAAGCCAGCTTTTTAAGGATTTCGGCACTGTTCCGAATCCCGGCGATTCGTAGGACCAATCAAGCGTTATCCTCTTATTACCACCAGGATTCCGGACACTATCAGAAAAATCTCTCAATAATACCCATTAATGCAATCATCCATGCTTTTTTTCGCTTTATTTATCATAGACGAAAAAAGGAGAACATATCATGGAAACAACCCAAACAGTATTCGCCGCCCGTGTGTACTATATGCAAACGGCTCTGGAGGTCCTGGCCAACCTTATGACCACAACTGCGGATATCGACCGTGAATGGAGGCGTTTTTCCCTTGCCGCAGGGCCTTTCTCCGGAGAAACAAAAAGGAGATTATTTCAAACCGCAAGAGTAGGAAGCATTTTGACGGATCCGGAATCTACCAGGGCTTTCGCAAGGCGCATTGCACCTAAAGTCGACCTCAACCTAAAGGTCGTACTTGAACATTTTATTACGTATCCGTGGTTTTATACCATCTTTGAGGTAGAAAAAATAGTAGGGGATGGTTTCCTTATAGCCAAAATACGGGATTCCCACGAAATGCTTTTCAGCAAACCGGCGGAAGCAAAAGCGAGAGAGGGGGGAGGCTGCATGTTAGGGCTTCTTTTTTTTAACGGCACATGTTTTCAGAGCTGGGGTGAAGTCGTACTACTTGATTCTTTTTTTGAAGGCGACATCCGTTTTTTTGCCCGTACCGCAGCATGCCGGGAATATGAAGAAAAGGGAATGGAAAGTGCTATTGTTGCTTCTCCTCTGCCTTTTCTATTGCTCAGAGAATTTTCAGAACTTCCCCAAACGCTTTTTCATGGAGAAATTGCCAGGGCCTGTTCCTCACAACTCACACTACCATCTGATATCCACTGTCTTATCAATCAATGCCGATGCAAGTGCCAAATATTAGAAAACGACAGGTATATCCGGATGTGCCTTGGTGGTAATCTTGTAACGAATCCACCGACTCTTTATCTGGATAAAAAAGACCATTCACTCACGCTGGCAACGTTTACCCTCGAAGGGTACCGTAAAGCACGTTTTGCTCTTCTTTCCTCTGTGGAATTTCCGGAAAAACCCCAGCAAGCGGTAAGCAGCGCCATGCAATATGCAGTTTTTCAGCTTTTCAAGGTTCAACCGTACTGGATGAGTTTTGATGCAACGTTCCTTGCCGATGAACAGGACACAGCTCCTCTCCACTGCCTGGAGAGGGTAGTGTATTACCGTACCAGAAATGGTAACCTCCCCCCGCCTGACATAGTAGCCGAAGAAAGCGGCCAAGACCAGCGCAGTGCGGAAATATTTCTCAATGCAATACAGACCATTTGGGCTGAAGCAGCAACAAAGAAGGCGCCTCCCGAACAGAGAGAATGCACAAACAGGGGAAATTGCGCCGCATAGGAAGACGGGCAAAATAATAGTAAGACAACAAACAGTACAATAATTTTTTATCACAAAAATCAACAATAACAGGTAAATACGCAAAATTCATACATTATGCATTCAATTTGATAATTTTCTATTATTAATTTGACAAAAAAATATTATAGAGATAAAATTTTCTCAACAGGAGGATTTATATGATAAAACCAATTGTAACCGAAAAAGCTCCGCCCGCAATAGGCCCTTACTCTCAGGCTGTTGAAACCGATACCCTCATCTTTGTATCGGGACAACTTCCGATTAATCCCGCTACTGGCTGCTTTGCGTCTGCCGAGATCAAGGGCCAAACACAACAATCCGTAGAGAATGTAAGACAGGTACTACAGGCACGAGGACTCGATTTGGATCGGGTCGTGAAAACAACGGTATTCTTGAGCGACATGGAAAATTTCACAAGCATGAATGAAGTATATCGAAAGATGTTTGCTCAAGAGCCTGTCCCCGCTCGTTCTGCGGTCGAAGTTTCCCGATTACCAAAAGATGCTTTGGTAGAAATTGAGGCAATTGCTACTAAAAACTAATTTTCATCATATTTTCATTGGAGTTCATTATGGCAATAAAATACTTACCAGAACCGTTTAGAATAAAAATGGTTGAAACAATTAAGATGCTTACCCCCGAAGAACGGGAACAAAGGATTGCTGAAGCAAAATACAACCTCTTCAATCTTAAAGGAAAAGATGTTTATATCGATCTTCTGACCGACAGCGGTACCAATGCAATGAGTCAGGAACAATGGGCCGGCGTCATGAAAGGAGATGAAGCCTATGCCGGAAGTGCCAGCTATTACAAGCTTATCGAGGCAGCCCAGGATATCACCGGTTATGCATACATCCAGCCGGTCCATCAGGGACGGGCAGCTGAAAAGGTTCTTTTCGGTATTCTGATGGGAAAAGGCCAGTTTTCGATTTCCAACATGCATTTTGATACAACTAGAGCGCACGTCGAACTTACCGGAGCGAGGGCCATCGATTGTGTGGTTTCCGATGCTATGGATCCAGCCAAGCGGGCACCATTCAAAGGGAATATGGACGTTGATAAGCTTGAATCACTAATTAAAAAATACGGAGCCGAAAAGGTCGCACTTGTCATCATGACCGTTACCAACAATTCGGCAGGAGGGCAACCCGTATCGATGCAAAACATCCGGGAAACGGCATCGGTTTGCAAGAAATATAATATCAAGTTTTGTATCGATGCAGCACGTTTTGCAGAAAACGCCTTTTTCATCAAGAAGCGGGAAGATGGTTATGGAGATGCTTCGATTAAAGATATAACCAATGAAATGTTCTCCTATGCAGATATGTTTACCATGAGTGCAAAAAAAGATGCCATTGTAAACATGGGGGGCCTCATCGGTATAAAGGATGATGCTGAACTCTTTTCGGCCTGCAAGGGAAGAACCATATCGTTCGAGGGCTTTATAACCTACGGAGGCCTTTCGGGACGGGATCTTGAAAGCCTTGCGATAGGCCTTTACGAAGGAATCGATGAAAATCAGTTGCGCTACCGAATCGGCCAAATAGAGTATCTCGCCAGTCGTCTGGATGATGCGGGGATCACCTATCAGGCACCGGCCGGGGGGCACGGCATTTTTGTAGATGCAAAGGCCTTGTTGCCCCATATTCCCTATTATGAGTTCCCTGGTCAGGCGCTTGCGGTGGAGCTCTACAAAGAAGCCGGTATTCGAACATGCGATATAGGCTCGTACATGCTTGGCAACGATCCCGATACAGGTAAACAACTTCACGCAGAGTTTGAGTTCACCAGGCTCGCCATTCCCAGAAGGGTCTACACTCAAGCCCACATCGACGTAATGGCAGAAGCATTAATCGAGATAAAGAAGAGGGCAAATAGGGTAAAAGGCTACAAAATCACCTGGGAACCTCCCGTTTTGCGACATTTCCAGGCAAGCCTTAAGCCTCTTACATAAAAGTAATAATCGGGGCTTTCTCTACGAAGGCCCCGGTTCCGCCTTTCTTCTTAAACAATAAAAGGAGAAAAGAATGGATGACCAAAGTGCAGAAATTACCCGCGACAGCTTTAATACACGAATAGGTTTTATTCTTGCCTGTATCGGATCCGCCGTCGGGATGGCAAATTTATGGCTGTTTCCCTACCGAATCGGACAATTCGGTGGAGCCGCTTTTCTAATACCCTACTGCCTTTCCATTATCTTTATAGGCCTGGTGGGAGTCATTGGAGAAATGTCCTTCGGTCGGGCAATGAGAACAGGTCCATTGGGGTCCTTCAAAAAGGCATTTCTACGCAGAGGCAAAAAACATGGAGAGCTTTTGGGCCTTATACCGGTCATAGGCTCCCTCGGTATCGCCATTGGCTATGCAGTCGTCGTCGGTTGGATACTACGCTTTGTGGTGGGATCCATTACCGGAGCCGTGATCAATACAACAGACAGCGCAGTATATTTCGGCAAGATTGCAGGTCCGCTGGGAAGTATCGGCTGGCACTTTACCGGTTTGGCCTTAACCTTTGTAATTATGCTTATGGGAATTGCCAAAGGCATAGAAAAAGTGAATAAATTCATGATGCCTACCTTTTTCATTCTTTTTGTTCTTCTAGCGATTCGAGTCCTCACGCTTCCCGGATCAATCGAAGGCTATAGGTATCTTTTTATTCCTAAGTGGGAGCTTCTTGCAAAACCTAAAACCTGGGTATACGCCCTCGGCCAGGCATTCTTCTCTCTCTCTCTTGCAGGCTCCGGAACGGTAGTGTACGGAAGCTACCTAAAGAATACAGAAGATGTCGTCAGCTGCGCGAAAAACGTGGCCCTCTACGATACCATTGCTGCGCTGCTTGCTGCGATCGTAATTCTTCCCGCAGTCTTTGTCTTCCACCTCGATCCGACAGCAGGGCCCCCATTGATGTTCATCACCATGCCGAATGTCTTCAAGATGATGCCGATGGGCTACTTGTTTTCCATCATTTTTTTCGTTGCAGTACTCTTTGCCGGGATAAGCTCACTTATGAACCTGCTTGAAACCCCAGTCGAAGCAATCCAACAGCGATTCAAGGTATCAAGAGGTACGGCAATTGCCGTTGTCGCAATAATAAGTGCAAGCGCAGGACTCATCCTGGAGAATGGATCGACGTTGGGCACATGGATGGATATTGTATCAATTTATATTATACCTCTAGGCGCATTGCTTTCCGGAATCATGTTTTTCTGGGTCTGCGGGCCGGGATTCGCACGTCAGCAAGCCCAGACAGGCCGCAAAAAGCAAATCGGGAGATGGTTCGAACCGATGACAAAATATGTGTTCTGTGGTTTTACGATTCTTATTTATATTCTTGGTATTTTGTACGGCGGCATTGGTTGAGCGATAACCTCTCTTTCCACCGTCCACAGTGGAAAGAGAGGTAAAAAACATATGCCCGCCAAAACGACAACGCTTATTTTTAGCCATGTTGTACTTCCGTTAACAGCATGGTAGAATTAAAGTATTCTTCCATAGAAACAATGAATGAGAGAAAGCAGGCACTACTATGAACGATGCCATGAAAAAGCAGTACAGTATCATTGTCGAATTTCTGGGTAAAGCTTTGGGGCCGGACTATGAGGTGGTTCTCCATGATGTCGACGATCATATCAATTCCATTGTGGCAATCGCAAATGGTCATGTAAGCCATCGCACCGTTGGCGGGCCGATGACGAACTTTGGCCTCGAAGTCATATCAGAAGAACGGTATAAAAAAGAAGATTACAAGATAAACTATAATGGTATTTCAAAGGACCAAAGGATTTTAAGATCCTCCACCCTTTTCATCAAGGATGAAAAAAATGAGATTGTAGGACTTCTTTGTATCAATTTCGACGATAGACGATATAAAACGTTAAGCGAAAATATACTGAAGCTATGCCATCCGGATAAGCTCGTAGAACTGAATACGTCGTACGATTCCAGTACGATTGTCGATAATGCGGAAGAACGCTTTTACGGTTCAGCCGCCGAAGAAATCAGTAGTGTACTGGACAAATATCTTAGTGAAAACGGTATTCCCTCGGATCGATTATCGCAGGATGATCGTCTGCACGTCGTCGACATCCTCAATCAAAAAGGAATTTTCATGGTAAAGGGAGCGGTAAAAGAGGCGGCGAAGCAGCTTGCCTGTTCAGAACCCACCATATATCGCTATATCAACAAGGTAAATAATGAGTAACCTATATCTTCAAAAAACAACAGGTTGCATATGGTTCCCCCTTATGGAAGTTTAACTTCACTTCGCCAGGGGTAAGGAACCGGTAAGCCTGTTAACCGCTTGTTTTTTTCCTACAACAAGAAGCGCAAGATAACGAAGTGTATCCGAAGGGACCGCTGCCAATAATTTCGAATACTCCTGATAGTTCTTGCATCGCTGTGCCACATCGTTAAAGGCAACAAGATCAATATCATCATCATGCTCCGCGCTGTCCACCAGCTTGCGAAGCTGTTCTTTATCCGCTCCAAGAATGGGAATCGGAAGGCCGGTTATACCCGCATGCCTGCGTCCCGATAGGTCGACAAGGTCCTCACCGATAATTTCAGGATGCAATGCCCCAAGCGAGGCCCCAAGTACAGCAGCAGAATTAGCGATCAAGCCTAAGGGAAGAGTAGTATCTACAATGATGGCAGCTTTCATATGGTCTCCTTACCCGAAAAGTATGGAAGAAAGCAGCAATTTTGGCTTGTAAAAATGTGCGCTATATGCCCTTTTGGTATAATGAAGGGGTGGTGCCGGTATAAAGGCGGAAGGTTTTAACAAAATGGCTTTGATCGTAAAATTCGCAGGCTGCAGCTGTTTCCGCAACGGATAGACCCGTACGTAAGGCGGCCTTTGCCAACTCGATACGCCTATTCTGCCGAACAGCATGGGGACCTAAAGAATAACGCTGAGCATATTGCCGATACGCCTTGAAGCGGTTCTCAGATGTCGACCTGATGGCAACAGAGGCAAACTCCGAATCTGCATTCTTAGGAAAGGTGAGCCGATCCACATCCGGTAAGATTCTTTCGAAGCGCTGCAAGAGGGCTCCCAACATCCTACCAGCTTCAGTTCCCTTCGATGTATGCAGCATTTCCTGAAACTCCTGTGCACCGATCCGCCCCCAAAGGACACGGTCTGAATCAACCCCACACGCCTTCAACCACTTTTCGTCGCAGTAAAGAACGGCAAAGGCAAAAGGCGGTTCTTTTTCCGGCGTACAGAGATGAGCAACCCCACTTGGAATTGCAACAGAACTGCCGGCCGACAGGGTCGCCTGATCTCTTCCGAGCTCAATCTGCGTTCGGCCAGACAGAACAATGCTAAAAGACCAAAGGCTATGGGCATGCTTTCTAACAGCGTGTTCTCCCCGGCCCCATTTCAGCTCACATACGGGATCGGAACAATATCGCAGGATTTTTACCATGGCAGGATATCCTGTTCTCTATGTTCTGCTCCGGAATTTTCCGGAAAGAGTACTTTTCTGGAGAACATGCCCCTGCATTGTTTTAAGTAGATCAGCTTTTTTGCTTCGAGGTGATATACCACACGTACAATCCAGAATAAATACCGTAAACACATAGGTGTGTACGGCTTTCAAAGGGGGCTTCGGCCCTTTGTATCTATGCTTTCCGTAAGCTTTTCCCTGAACCGCATGTCCCAAACTATCAACAGAAGGTCCATGGGGAATTGCCTCAGGAATACTATTTTGTACAGGAATATCCCATATCACCCAGTGGTTATAATTGGAGATCAAGGGATGCGAGGCATCATCTAATGTAATAGCAATTGCTTTTGCATCCGGAGAAATTCCTTCCAGCACAAGCGGAGGTGAGAGATCTTCGCCTCGGGCCGAATGTTTTCTTGGTATCCAATCTCCATCTTCAAATGAAGGGCTTGTCACCTTCAGTACTATTTCAGCCATTCGTTTCCTCCTGAAAACAGATATGGACCATACCAATAGTACGGTATACACAATCAACAAAAAGGTCAAAAGAGACAGGGCGGATGTCTGCTAATAAACACTGCGGCTTGCCACGACAGGCTATTGTATCTATGCTGAACAATAATTACGAGCTACAAAGCGTTTCTCCACCTCAAGGTAAAGTGTTCGATATAGCATCGCTATTGTTTGAGGAGTTCACCATGATATTACGAGGATCTTTTTTTTCACAGACACTTGAAATGGAAACGGGGCTTTCAATACTTATCCCCAATAAAGCCGTGGGCACCCCTCCATACAAGGTCGCCTATCTTTTGCACGGCCTCTGCGGTAGAAACGGAGACTGGCTGGATTACACAATGCTGCCTGCTTACGCCGAAGCATTCGACATCATGTTCATCATGCCAGAAGTGGCAAGAAGTTTTTATACCGACATGGTCTTCGGCCAGAAATTCTTCACCTACATTCATCAGGAGCTACCCACCATTGTCAAAAAAATTTTCAACATATCGGCAAAAAGGGAAGACACCTTGGTTATCGGTGCTTCAATGGGGGGATACGGCGCATTGAAATGCGCGCTATCCTATCCCGATCAGTATGGCTATTGTGCAGCCTTCTCTTCTGCCTGCCTTTTCCTGAAGGAAGGGTTGGAAAGGCAACAACGTTATGGGAAGACAGCGGAAATGGAAAAACAGTATGGTAAGCAGCTACTCAACGATTTTGAGTCGATATTCGGTCAGGCATTGGAGTGGAAACCAGAATACGAGTTGCTCGAACTGGCGAAGTCAAGATCCGCCCCACCCCGGCTCTATCTGGCCTGCGGAACAGCAGATCATTTGAAAGATGAAAATCAACGCTTCTCACACGAATTGAAAAAGCTGAATATCCCCAACCGCTACGAAGAATGGCCAGGTGGTCATGACTGGAATTTCTTCAATACGGCTTTGGAAAGGGCCTTGAAGGAAATAAACGAGGTTTGACATGAAATTAGTTGATTGCGGCAGGAGCTTCGCTTCCTTGATCTTGGATATTTACAACGAAGCAATTATTCACTCGACAGCTTTGTACGATTACAAACCAAGAACAATCGAATCGATGGAAACCTGGTTCGCCGACAAGGAAAAAAAAGGATTTCCGATAATAGGTCTTGTTGATGAGAAGAATCGGCTGATCGGTTTCGGAACCTATGGAAATTTTAGGGCCAGACCTGCCTACCATTATACGGTGGAGCATTCGATCTACGTTCAGAAAGAATACCGGGGATGCGGATATGGAGAAATTTTGCTCCGCGAAATTATCGCTAAGGCGACAGAACAGGATTATCATTGCCTCATAGCTGGAATCGATTCAGAAAACGCAGCCTCGATTCATCTCCACAAAAAGCTGGGTTTTTCTTTATGCGGAGAACTCAAACAAGTAGGTTACAAATTTGGAAGATGGCTTAACCTGGTCTTCTATCAGCTGATACTTCCGACCCCGCAGAAACCCCAAAGAGAAATTTGATGAAGCAAATGGTAGTAAGCAGGATAGAAAGTCGTGGAATCGAGCCATACAGCTCTTGGCAACTATATCCATATTTTTTCACCATAGGAAGTATGTCATCACCGATATCAGCATCTGCCGGCAACGAAAAAGACACGACATACATAATTGGTGAGGAAAAAACAATTTTCATCTTGACAAGAAAGGTAAAACTTTCTAAAAAATCATTTCTATGAAGTATATCAAGGAGACAACATGAAAAAGGTTCTCACTGCATTAGTGCTCAGCCTGATTTTATTCGGCTGCAGCACATCCATTCCTGTCCAGATGACCGTCCCTCCCAATCTGAATTATGGTGGTGCCCGTACCATCGGGGTCATCCCCTTTACCACATCTTCTGAAGATGCCTCGGAAGCAACAAAGGACTTGCGGTATTATTTTTCCTGGTACAATAGCAGAGCATTACATGATGATTTGAAGTTGGCCTCGGCCCTGACAAGCAAGGTTGAGTCGGTTTTAGCTTCTTCCGATTACTTTACGGTTATCTCAACAGAACAATTGCAGCAGCAGGCAGCAAATGGCACCATTACAGCAGAGGCTGTCGTGACAGGAAAGATTGCTTCGGTATTGGATGATTACAATAAAGAATATAATGAAAGAACCGATGCCGACGGCAATACTACCAAAGTACCGGAATACACACGAGAAGCCCAAATAACAGTTGTTTTCAAAATTCTTTCGGCCTCGGATCTCACCATCCTCGACACTGTTGAGTACACGGTAACTGCAAAGGATACCGCCGATAGATACGAAGCCCTCAAATCCGAGGAAACCGTACGGTCTCAGGCCATCAATCAGATCGTGAACAAAGTGAAATATGATCTCATCCCCAAAACCTATACCGAATATCGGACAATGGCGAAGCTCGAAAATGATAAAGACCCCCGCGTAAAGAGGATCAATGACCTCATCAAAGGAGATTTTTACCAAGAGGCCTACGATCTTTATATGGAAATTTACAGTGAAACCTCGGATTTTGCGGCCTTGTACAATGCAATACTGTTAACCGAAGTGATGGGCGATTACGATAAGGCTCTTGATGATATGACCCAGTTGGCTAAAACTTCGGGTGATAAGAAAGCAATTGCCCAGATGAACCGGATGAAAAAACAAAAGACCGATAGAGAGGCCCTTGGAGAATAAAGAGTAAAAACTTCGGCAGAACTAGCATGACACAAGGCATACTGGTTCTGCCTACGTAGATGAAGTAGATTTCGATGCAAAGCGTTTTTATGCCATGAGTTTTCCTCAATTTCATGATATCAGAATATTTCTCGTCAACAACGTTTGCTGAAATGCTTCTTTTACATCAACTATGTTGAGCCCGTTTGTCAAACAGTTTTGCAAACTATTTAAGGTGGAACCTATCGGTATAATTTGACTATGCAGCAGCCTTAAGCGTAACCGTCAAAACTTGCTCGACTCACCTAAGAATCAAAGAAAGAAATCGAATTCCGGTAGAAGAGCAGTTGAGATAGGATAATGCCATAGAAGAAAAAACCTACGGCAGAGGAGATCTCCTTTATATCTCTTATAGAAACGGAGCAGGCAGGTCAAAACTGACCATCGACTATGTGGAAAAGCTCTTAGGGACCAGTTGCACCGCACGTAATTGGAATACCCTTCTCAAAATGAAGGAAATACTGGAATAAGATTCATTATTTTGCCATTGCCTTTGCACGCAGCTCTTTCGGCATTTTTTCGATGGCATAGCGCAGGGAGGTTCTCGGCATCACGGCTTTCTTGCTCATGACATAATCATATACCTCTCGTTGATGGGCCTGACTTGCCGCTTTCAGCATCCAGCCGTAGCCTTTCTGCACCAAATCATCTTGATCAAGCAGCAATGTATCCGCAATCTCAAAAATATCTTCAAGAAAAAGTCCCGACCTTGCAGGGATGATAAGCGACACCGCAGCGGCCCGACGCATCCAACGCCCCTCGCTTTTCGCCCACCCTTTTAGGTTTTCGAGATATTCGGGGTACATTTCGACAAAGGCCCCTACCGTATGGTTGCAGAGGGTATCGCAAGAAGCCCAGTTACTCACATAGTGCTCCACCCATCCTTCGAAAATCACAAAATCATCGGGTATGAACATCTCACGTAAGGCGTAGGCCCAATGACATGCAATAAAGCTCTCTTCCATGTACCCCGACTTCCAGAGTTCTTCGCATAAGGCAAGAATTGTATTCTTATCCAAGCCTTTAAGTTCACGAAAACTGGATTTCGCAATCTTTGTTACCACAGAGGTCTTTACGCCGTAGCTCTTGGTTTCTTCCTTGAAAAAGCGCTTTCCACTTTCACGAACAGACTCATCACCTTGCAGCGCCAGCTCATCTCGAACAAATTCGACCACGTCCTTTTCCATGGAACAAGCCTATACTGCAAAAACCTCTTCGGCAAGCATCTAAATTTGCATTCACATCTCTTGTTTAATAGAATTTTTATCAACAATAGCATTACGACCAGGAGGTTAACTATGGGATTTATGGCTTGGAGCTCGAAATTCGAACTAGGCATCCCGGAAATGGACGAGCAACATAAGAAGTGGCTCGCGATTCTGAATAGTTTTTATGACCATCTCAGCGACAAAGACCTTACTGCCCAAATGAAAAGCCTTATTCAGGATGTTATCGACTATACACAATATCATTTCTCGGAAGAAGAAAAGCTCATGGCAAGTATCGGTTACCACGAACTGAATCAGCAAAAGCAGATGCATAAAGAGATAACGGACAAAATCATTCGATTCAAACAGCGTTTGGATGCCGGGAATTTAGTGATATCAACAGCCGTAACCTCCGAACTGAAATCGTGGTTCAAAGAGCATATCATGATCGAAGACAAAAAATATGCCGAGAAGTATTTTCAGGTAATACAAAAAGGAGGGGTGTGACATGAGTTTAATAACATGGAATTCTGACTATGAACTTGGGATCCCCGGGATCGATGCACAACACAAAAAATTTGTAGAAATCCTCAATACGTTTTATGATCAGCTTGCCGCTAGCGATATTCAAAGCAAAACAAAGACCTTGCTGGATGAAGTCCTTGATTATACACTCTATCACTTTACCGAAGAAGAACGGTTTATGACAAAGATGGGCTACGAGAAACTTGAAGAACACAAACGGCTTCATGAAGAGATAAGAGAAAAAATCCAGGCTTTTCGTACATCAATGGATGAAGGAAAACTGGTAATGTCAATGAAAATAACCTCGGAACTCAAGGACTGGATTAAAAACCATATTTTGATTGAAGACAAAAAATATGCCGAGAAATATTTACAAACTCAACAATAGCGGGAAAGCCTAAAAGCCGTCGAGTATCTGTTGATCCAGATTAACGAGTCGGCCATTTTCCGATAATGTTTTTTTCATGTATGCCCGGTCCAGCCCTAATTCATTTACGAGTTTCAACAGCAATTCTTCGGGGATCAGGTTTTGCTCGGCATAAAGATAGATAAGGGCACGCTCGGCAATGCGGGCAACCTTGAGGGCATTCAGGTTTACCCGCTGTTCCTCATCGTGTCCGAATTTGTCCCGCAGATGACGGGCGAGAAGGGAATTCCCTCTTCGCTCCTGTAAGGCGGCAAGCTCCCGTTTCAGCGGATCACTATTGCCTCCGCTGGCCTGCTGGCCGAGAGGTTTCAAGGTAAAAAAGGTGTACTCCTTGCCGGGGAGGTAATGGTGGCGATCGCAGCGGGTACAATAATTCGGTTCCACGGCATCCTCTTTTTTTCGGTCCCCCCCAATCACGATGAGCGGATCAAAATAGAGAGCGGGACACTCCTCTCCATCTATTTGGTAGTAGCGGTAGGTATAGAAAGAATCCTCAAGGCAGTCGGGATGCTCACAGTAAGCGGTCAGGGGAAAAACATCGGTGGCGGTTTCGAGCATGAGCCGGGCCGTGGGATTGAAAATATCGCGCCTGAAATTCAGGATCAAAGCAGGAAAGATGAAGATAAGTCCACGACGCTGGCATTCGTTTCGTACAACGTAGACAAGCCGCTCATCGTAAAAACTGGCCTCATCAACGATCCAGGTACCGATTTCCGGCATGTCGTGTACAAGCTTTTCAAGGGCAAAGGAGTCACTTATCCTGGCGATGTAATCGCCGCAACGCTCATATCCACCCCGATAGGCAAGAGCATCCTCCGGATAATCGGGAAATCGCTGGGTGTCCAGTAACGAACGAATAAAAAAAACCTTCCTGCGATCGGCCCCGTCGGTACTGGTTTCCCGAGCAATAGCTTCGCTTTTTGTCAGGGCAACCTGAGCATCGCGCCAGACCCGCGCCGAATACTCGGTTTTGCCCGATCCCATAGGCCCGATGACAAGGATTCGGCGATCGGGACGGCTAAAATCGAAATGATTAAAGGAATGGTGCACCCGCACACTGGGAAATCCGAGGCTTTTGAGGAAGCTGATGGTCTCCGGATTGTTCTTGACTTCGTTCATGGCAGGTATTGTACCCGGAACGGATGGCTCTGGCCAGATAAACCTTGACCTGGGGCCGGGGAGAGAGTAATGTGCTTTCATGCTTGCTGAAAAACTATCAACCCCTATTTACTATCTGATGCTTTCGATCATGATCCTCAATCTTTTTCAAAGAAAGCATATGGCAACAGGAGAGAAGAAACGTTTCGCCACCCTGTGGCTTGCCGGAACTCTTCTTATCTTACAGATCGAGATCGGACTTCTCGCAGCGAATAAACAACCCGATTGGATGCTCATTCCCGCCTTTGCCCTTTACGCAGTCATCCTTTTTTTGCTGAGAAAGAAGATCTTTGTCTTCCGGCGGACCTGCGCCTCTTGCGGCGCACCTTTAGCCAGCAGGGAGTTCATCGGCAGAGATGACAACCTCTGTGCCACCTGCGCTCCGACACCGGAGGGAGAAGAGAAACCGGAAGAGGAAAAGAAAGAGAAGCCTCAGCCGATAACCATCGCAGCTCCAGAGATAGATGAAGAGAACCGTCATACACTGGGAAAGGGTACGCCTCGAGAAGAGATCCCCCGGGACACAGACGGAATCGATTGGGAGGCCTGGGAATTTGCGGAAAAAGCGGTCCTCTGCTATCTCTTTCGGGGAGACGAGGTACTACTGATACATAAGAAAACTGGACTGGGCAGGGGCCTTGTAAATGCTCCCGGCGGTAGGATAGAGGCAGCGGAAATGCCTATCGATGCAGCAATCCGTGAAATGCAGGAAGAGACCGGCATTACGCCAAAAGAGCTGAAAGAGGTTGCCAGCCTCCATTTCATCTTCACCGACGGCTATTCGCTCAAAGGAACGGTTTTCTTTGCCTATAACCATGAAGGCGAAGCACGAGCAACCGATGAAGCCGATCCATTCTGGACCCCAGTGGGGGAAATCCCGTTTGATAAGATGTGGGAAGACGATGCTCTCTGGCTTCCGAAGGTCCTTGAAGGGAAAAGGGTCACCGGCTATTTCATCTTTGAGGATGAAGCCATGGTAAGCCAAAAGATCATCGAATCATAAGGTACTACATACAATGACCCATCTCATGCTCATCGCCGCGGCCTTTATCTGGGGAATAAATCCGATGATCATGAAAATAGGCCTTGCGACCATTGATCCCCTTCGCTACAACACCCTTCGACTGCTGCTGGCCTTTCTTGTCTCTCTTATATTCGTTCTGCTGGGAAGACGCTGGAAGCCTGTAGCAAAAGAGGATAGGAAGCGGTTCATTGCGGTAGGGCTCGGTGGTTTTTTTATCTTCCAAGGTGGCTACACCTTTGGTGTACACGATACGGCGGCAAGCATTTCGGCAATTATCCTCGCCTTGCTTCCTGTTTTCGTTGCCGTCATCTCCATTGTAACCCGGCAGGAAAAAATCACTGTAAAAAAGGCCCTGGGAATAGCCCTTTCGGTTCTCGGTGTGGTGGCCATTACCGCCGGAGGAGAAGCTGTTTCCGTCAAGGGCACCTACTTTCGAGGGGTCCTGCTCCTGATCATTGCAGAGTTTGCCTATGCCGTATACACCGTATACGTACGCCCACTTACAAAACGATATTCCATCGAACAAATTGTCTGTATTGTGATCTTTATCGTACTGCTCCCCTTTCTGCTGATTTCGCTTCCCGTTTTTTTGCGGTCGGGTCTGTTCTTCCCGACGCCGGCTGAATTCTTCAGCATCGGCTATGCTGGGACCTTCGGGATTCTGATCGGAAATGTCCTTTGGAGTCATGGGGTAAAACGAATCGGCAGCACCGGCACAAGCATGTACAGCAATCTTAGTCCGATCTTCGGTGTCATCGCCGGTTTTCTTGTACTCGCCGAGCGCCTCGCCCCTCTCCAGGCAGCCGGAGGAGCAGCCGTGCTCCTCGGTGTTTGGGTCGTGAACAGAAAAAAGGCTTAGTTTTTGCTCTCGTCCGGTTCTTCGAAAACGATGGTAGTCCCTTCGATATTAAGTACATCTCCACCGCTCAGGCGCCTTTCACCCTTGAGCGGTTGGTTGTTGACGCTAACTCCGGCGCCTCCCACAATGGTGTAGTTCTTCTGTTGCTTATCGAACACAATGGTTACATCCCGGTCATGGGGAACCCCTCTGCCGGAAAGGGTAAGATCCGCCTGTTCCCCTCCTCCGATCACTGTCTTTTCCTGCTGTATCGCAATGGTTGCCGAACTGATCTTCGTGCCATATCCTGCACGAAGAATCCGCAAGGCAGCGTCGGAATGGAAGGTCCGGTTGCGAATCAAGAGAAGCAACAGCCAGATAAGAAGCACGGCGGGTAGAATCAAAAAGATTTTCCAAGGGAAAGGAACCACCGGCTGGCCGAACATGGTCGAGGTATAGTAGTAACGAACCGCTTCACTGTTTCCCTCAGGGCTTTTATGAATCAGTTTGACATAGGTCTTGTCGGTGGGAAACATCCCGGCCCGATAGCGGATCAGGTACTCTCCATCGATTTTTTGCCGAATATCATGGTAGATGCCTGTCAATTCCTCCTGGTCTTTTGCATCATAGACTGCTCCCCCGGTTTTGAGCGCCATCTCACCAAGGTACTGGTCCTTTTCCAAGCCGAAATGGATAGCGTATAAGGTAACACCATTGCGGATATACTCCTCCACAACCTCATCCGGGCTAAGCTGCTGATTCCCGTAGATGGGATGGAGGTTTCCACTATGGGCCGCATAGGAGTAATCCTCCCCATCGGAAAGGACAATGACGGCCCGGCGCCCGGACCGCTCTCCCACAGGAAGCGCCATATCGGCAAGCGCGTGGTAGAGTTCCGTATACGATTCGTCCGTTCCCGGGCGGCGAATACCGGAAAGCAACATATCCATTACGACGGGATCCCCGGCCTCATCCGCATGAAGTACAACATTTGTATTGAAGGTGGCAAAAGAGACGCTATCTCCGGCATGAAAGGAAGAGCCAACAAAGGTCCGAAGCGCATTGCGAGCATAGGTGGTACGCATGAGAGCAGGATCGCCAGTGGGATCACCGGAAAGGGTATCATACATACTCCCGGAGTTATCCATCAGCAGGAGGATGGATAGGCCTTGTGATTCGTGCGGATTCGGAGCTAACGATCGGATAAGCATAGGTTCGGAAAAAGTATCGGGACCATCCGATTCAAAAAGTTGAAAAGAATCCCCGGATATCCCCTTCAGGGGAGTTCCGGTATCATCGGTCAGAGAAACATAGAGATCAACCGACTGGGAAAGAAGCAGTGATGAAGAATCTATCTGCGTAATCTGCAGGGTCTCTGCAGAAAGTGTAAAAGCAGACGCCAAAAAAACAGTTATACAAACAACAGCGGCGAAACGATTCATACAAACCCCCATGATCCTCTATTCGGTAAGATAACAGATCTTCAGGGAACCGACCTGAATCACATCTTCATATTTTAGTAAGCGCTCTCCCCGGAGTGCCTCCTCATTGACCTTAGTCACTGCTTTCCCGGAGATATCTTTTATGTAGAGTTCTTTTCCCTTGGAATAAAAACGTATATGCCGAGGCTCAATATCGTGATACCCCTCTGCACTGATATCATTCGAAGAAGAGGTCCCCACAAAAAAGGAGGATTGGGAGAGGCTGTATTCCCGTCCCCGCTGAGGCCCGTTGAGGACGTGAAGGATGCCAAAGGAGAAGCTTCGTTCGGCAACCGCATAGCCGATTCCCACAAGCAAGCCGAACAAAATAAAGCCGACGGCCCGTATCACAAGAAGCCCCGAAAAATGAAGGCGGATCAGCTCGATGGCGGCCCCGCCAGCCGCTCCGCCGATAATACCCCCCAAAGCGCCTATTGCCGTCTTTCTCAGGCTACAGACTCTGATGCCATCCACAGCACCGACAAAAAGCCCAAGAAGCGCCCAGCCGATTCCTCTCGCCACGGGGACAGCAAGGTAGTTGGATGTTTTATCAAGGATGAAAAAGAGCACCCCCTGACCAAAAAGAAAACCGATCACCCCTCCGATTAATCCGACCGCCGCACCACTTGCAAGCCCATGTCCAAGTTTCTTTCCGTTCCGTGAGGTCAGCCCCTCTCCAGAGCCGAAAAAAAGGCCGAGAACGAGACCGAAGAGGGCACCCTGGACAATGCTGAAGATAAAATAGCCCGGAAAAAACGACTGAAATGAAAGGACAAGCTCCATCAGTGGCCATGCAGCCGCACCGGCAAGAATTCCCAAGGCTATGATAATGATTCTTTTAAGACCGATACTCATGCTTCGGCTCCTTTCATGGTTTTGATTTCTCCAATCGTGGGTTGAGATAGAGTGTACTTTGATCTTCCCGGATCAAAAGACTAAATTCCTTTTCCGTGTATCCCGGGGCAGAAATGCGAAATCGATATACCGATCCTGTTTTAAGCCCTTCGGCAAGCTCATCATTCCATGGAGTCCACCTTCCGCCCGTTTTGAGTTCAATGAGGGAAAGCGGGGTAATATCAACCCAGGTATCACGATCCTGAACAAAAAAATCGACCGAAAGCGGAAGCGTATGGGAGGTGGTGCACAGGGTGATGGTACGACCCTGCTCGCCCTGGTAAAGGTTGTGTTGTTCCTTTACGGTATGGAGCCTAAAGGTGTTCCAAAACAAGTTGTTCTCTATCTGGACCTTAAGACGATAATCACCTGCAGGAAGAAAAACCCGCCTGCTGACAAAATTCAGCTCTCCTTCCCGCTCTTGCGTGGGGAGAAGACGAAAACGTATCGGATCAATATCGAGGGCTGTTCCGTCTTCACCTGTATCGGCAAAAAGCCAGCCCCGCAAATAAAGGTCCTTCGGCTCCTTATAGGAATGATCCAGATGCAAGGCGATTCTCAACTCACCATAGCTATCGGCAAGAAAGAGGCGCTGGTACCAGCCGCTACGATATGCACCACCGAGCAAAAGGAACAACAAAAACAACAAGGATATAGCTATTGAAAAAAAACGTCGGAGCTTTCCTATCTTCTTTCGTGGAGTGGATTCCAACGTCCCTCCGGAAATTGCCTTTTTCAGCTGTTCCCGAAGAACTTCGACCGGTTTGCGGCGGAAGTAACGGTCCAGACGACGAAGCAGAGGGGTAAGATCCTGATAACGTCGTTTTGGCTTAGGATGCATCGTCTTTTTAACGATCGAAGAAGCAAAACGATTCACCTTGGGATTAAGGCGACGAGGGGCAGGATGCTTTCCCTTGGTAATCGCCGCTATTAAATCGGCGGTATAACCACCGGGATACGGCTTTTTTCCCGTGACACTCTCGTACAACATCACCCCAAGAGAGTAGATATCGGCCCGCTGGTCGACATTCCTGCTATTTTCGAACTGCTCGGGAGCCATATACGAAGGCGATCCCAGAGTCATCCCGTCCCGGGTCAGGCCAGCTTCTCCCTCCTCTTCCTTGGAAGAAGCGATACCGAAATCCACCAGTTTCACCTCTCCCTTTTTCGAGATGAGAATATTCGCCGGTTTGATATCACGGTGGACGACCTTTCGCTTATGGGCATAATCGAGGGCCTTACATACCTCTCGAAAAATGTAGAGGGCCATATCGTTTGAGAGGTAACGTTCCCGTCTGATAAGCTGCTCCAGAGAAAGGCCATCGATATACTCGAGGACAATATAGTGAGAGCGTCCTTCCTTGAAATGGTCATATATATCGACAATGTTGTCGTTGCGAAAATCCATGAGGATTTTCGCTTCCCGACGAAAGCGTTCGGCAAAATCAGGATTTCCCCGCAGGGTCAGTTTCTTGATGATCACATAGCAATCAAGGGTAGGATGCACCCCCTTGTAGACGGCCCCCATTCCACCTGTTGCTATGAGATCTATGATCTTATACTTTCCGATCATCTCCGGAGGCCGATTCATAGCGTTTCCTCTGATATTTCAAGCTCCGAACGCTGTAAAAGCGCTGCCGGATCCCCCGAAACATCGACAATATCCCTCTCAGGGTCGAAGGGCCGTCCGGAATCGGCCAGGGCTACCCGGAAGGAAGAGGGATTATGAAGCTGGATAAAACGTCCCGAAGCCCGAAGGGAGTAACGCCCCTCTATGGTCCGGTGTCCGCCGAAATAGACCGCCTGATCGGGGCTTGCACAGAAACTCTCTATCATCGTTTGTACACTTCCCTCATCTGAGCCGTCGTTGGGGGTCCAGGTAAGTCCCTCCACCACATCATCAAGCGAACGGTAACGGATAACCTCCTCACGGGAAAAGGAGCGCGCCGGTTCTGCATGGGAAACCATAAAGTTACCATCCGCAGCAACAAGGGGAAGCGCTCGTTCAAAATCGGCATAGGACTTCAGAAAATCATCACCGTAGAATTTCTGAAGATAAACGCGGACCATTTCGCCCTCCAAAACAAATTTTCGAAAAGGATGATCTCCGTTTCCCTCCCTGTTGAGAATATTCTCATGGTTACCTTTGAGAAAGTGGAAACGATCGGGAAAGGCGAGTTTCAGCCGCATCACCAGTTCCATTTGTCCCAGTCCCTCCAGCATCTCCTCATCCATTGCTTCATGATGGGAAAAGCCCTCCAGAAGCTCCAGCAAAGCAACCTGCCACCGCTGGTAAGCTCTGGCTTCGGAGTGCAAGCCGTCACCCACGCAAACCATCGTCCCCGCCCCTTCTTTCATCAGGTCGATGAAAGGTCGGCCTTCTACGGGAAAAACCAGGGCATGCAGAAGAAAAGGGATTCTGGCATGAAGATCGGGGACAATCATGGTGATCCCTTCCTGCAGACGAATAAGGCCTCCGGGACGATTATGCTCATCCCGGGGACGAACAAGCTGGTCCTCTCCCCTGAGTTTATCTGTCGCGGCTTTCACAATCTGCAGATACGCTTCCCGAGTGGGAAGCGTTCTGCGTGTGACTATCGAAGGCAAGAAAAACATAGGCTACTGAATGATGGTCTTGTTCACGTCCACAAAGCTTTCGGTAAGAATTCTCGTCGCCTCGGCCAAAAGTTCTTCCTGTTCCTCTTCAGCCATATCGCTCGAAATAACCGCAATTTTGAATATCGGAGAGCTTTTTTCAATGGGGCCGTCGATGAAAGATACGACCGAATCAACCTCTACATCCCCGGAAAGAGAAGCGGCATTGCTGTCAATCGATTCAGGAACATCATTCCGTATCCCAATACTTCGGTAGGCGGCACTTCGGGACTCCCCCACCATCGGGCCCAAGGTAATCAGGCTTCCAGAATAGGTCATAAGCAGAGCACCTCGCTCATCATCCGCAAAAAAGGAATCAGCCACCTCCATTCCCCGAGATTCTACCTCACTATCGAATGCCTCCATCTTTTCCATCCAGGCATTCTCCAATTGTTTCAGCGAATCTTCGTTACCGGGAAGGCCTGCTGTTTTCACCAGGAGCTTGAGATGGTCTCTGATCTTTCCTTCAATACCATTTCCATCCGTCATTGATCTGCCTCCTCATCTTTAACTAGTGCATTGAACGTACTACCCATGGCGTTGAAAAACAATATTTTTTCTCTTCTGCTGAATTTTCTTCTGCTTCGAACTATCTTTCAAGTATGAATAATGACAAACAAGTTGTAGAAACTATGCCGAAGGTGATTGAGCAGCATCTCAGAGGCCTGGCCGACACGCTTGACTTTGTCGATGCCGAAGAAGGGTTTTCTCGTCTAAAACAGGCATGGTCGGAAAAGGAACGGCTTTTTACCGGGCAGACAAGGCTTCTCGAAATGGCCGAAATAACGGAACTTGCCGAAGATGATTCCCGGGGCTGTATCCTTCTTACAAATTCAGGCTCTCTCCTCTCGCTTTTTCCCCATAAGGGTGAAGGGCGGGTAATGGAATATGCAAGCATCCCCATACGATCCGATGTTCCTGACATCATCAGAGAACAGGGGGTCACATACGCACCCTCCCTCTCGATCGGCAATCCTGCGATCCTTCATGGGGCTCCCATCAAAAAGACTTCACCGGTATATCGCATTGCCGTCTGCGAAGAAGGAGTATCCCCTGCGGAACAGGAAAAGAGGATCAGGGAAGCCACCATTTTTTTGACCAATGGCTTTGCAAGGATTAATTGCACCATCGAAACCCCTATGGCAGGTAAGATCGAGCATTTTACGAAAGATCGCATGGCAGCCTATATTGCCGGGCGTAACGACCTCACCCAACTCCAGGTCCGCAGAATTTTGGATGATTTCTTCTCGGTGGTGGAAAGCGGCATTATGTTGGGCGAGCGGGTCTCGTTAGGCTCCCTCGGGAAAATCGGTTACCGTGTGAGGCCGCCAAGCAAAGCCAGGATCATTACCGTCCCGGCGACTGGAGAGGAGATGACAATTCCCGCAAAGCCAAGCAGAGCTGTAGTTAAATTCTCACCTTCCGGAAGACTAAAAGAACGAGCCGAAGCCATTCCCATAGAAGAGGAAACGGACGACTAAGTTCCGACCACTGTCATCGCCGCCCGGATGCCGTCGGCAGCGGAACTTACGATTCCCCCGGCCCAGCCGGAGGCCTCCCCCACCACAAAAAGCCCCGGGAATTGAGGGATAGATCCATCCCGATCCCGCAGAACCTGGACGGAAGAAGAGGTTCTGCTTTCCAATCCAAGGATGGTTCCCGTATCAAACCCCCTGATCTTGCTGCAGAATTGAGCCAGACCACGACGAAGCCTTGGAAGAAGCAATTCAGGATAGAGGGCCTCGGGGTCTGCAGGAATGAGAGGAAAGGGATAGGAGCTCTCCTGGGGCAGTATTCCCGGAGCCTTTCCGGCGAGGAAGGCCGAAATAGAGGCGGCTGGTACCGCATAAGCATTGCCTACTTGCACAAAACGGCGCTCAAGATCGGCAAGAAGCTCCAGGGCTTCGAGAGGAGAAACGGGGCGTCCGGCAAGCTGGTCGGGATGGAGTCCAGCAACCACCGCCGCATTGGCAAAGCGTCCGTCCCTGTAATAATTACTCATACCATTGACAATATTTCGATCGGAAAAAGCCGCCGCCGGAACCACCCGACCGCCGGGACACATACAAAAGGTATAGACATTATCCGCTGCCGTCAGACGATACTCCGCAGCCTTTACCCCGGGCACATGGAAGCTGCCCCATTGGGCATGATTAATGACACGCTGCTCATGCTCCACCCGAAAGCCAAGAGCAAAGTTTTTTGTTCGATAAGGTACCCCGCTGTGAATCATCATAGCGATGGTATCGTCGGCCGAATGGCCGCAGGCAACGATCAGATAATCACATTCCATCCCATCAATTTCCGAACCTTTGCCGCCAATGCTTTTTTTGCATGATAAACGAAACCCGCCTGCGGAAAGAGGGGTAAATCCCTCCAAAAACGTATCAAAAGCAAAGGAGCCTCCTAAGGTCTCCACCTTGGCACGAAGAGCACGAGTTATTCGAAAAAGGTTATCGCTGCCGAGATGGGGGTGTGCAAGCCAGGCTATCTCTTCGGGGGCCCCGGCTTCGATGAAGGCTTTATGGATAAGAGCACGCTCGGGGCCGATATGCTTCGATCGGGAGGTCAGTTTGCCGTCGGAAAAGGCCCCCGCCCCTCCCTCACCAAAGGCATAGTTGTTGCACAGGGGAAAGATCGAGTCGGCCTCAAAGGCATCGATATCGCGTTTACGTTTTTCAATCCGGGAACCGCGTTCTATGACGGTTACCGAACACCCCGCCTCGGCAAGAACCAAAGCCGAGAATATACCGGCGGGGCCACTACCGACCACCACCACATGACAGGGGCCACGCCTCTTGGGCACATGGGGGGGGGCAGGCGCTGTCCAGGACTCGCCCAGCAGTTGATCGGAGATGACAACAATCGACAAAAGCCAATGAATTTCCCTTTTCTTTCGTGCGTCAAGACTCTTTTTTTCGATTGCATAGCGGAATTCGGTCAGACCACTCTCTTTACGAAGAAGCCTGAGAAGGTCCTCTTCCCTGTAATCGGTAGGAAGAGACAGCTGATATCGTTTATAGCCCATAGAGGACTTATCATAGGTAAATTTTGCCTTTCCGGCTACGCCTTGGTATCTTAAAGAAAGGAGGAACGGTATGAACAGCCTCAATAGTTTGCATGATGAGTTTATACAAAAGCTCCCGGACGCCATTCCGGCTGATCTGCTTTTCAAGGCTTGCAGCCAGAATTTCTGGGGGGAAGAGTTGGAAACGATCTGTGGAGAGCTGGCGGATACCCTGAATGCGGACTGCTCAAGGGAGGATTTCTACCTTTGGGACTATGATCACCTTGAATTTATTATCGAACAGGCACGCCGATTCCATTTTTCGCTGCCGAAAAATTTCGTGAACGGCCTTCCGCAGCAGTTCGTTCTGCGCATCGAAGCCGACCATCTTTACGCACCGGAGTGCAGAAACTGAACTATGAAGTATATCGGAGCACACGTTAGTGCCGCCGGCGGGGTTGAGAAGGCCCCGCTACATGCAGCGGAGATAGGCGCAGGGGCTTTTGCTCTTTTTACAAAAAATCAACGTCAGTGGAAGGCAAAGCCCTTGGATGAAAGCTCTGTAGCGGCTTTCTCCGACCATTTATCCCAAGCAGGGATCAGCCCCGATCATGTGCTGCCCCACGATTCCTACCTCATCAACTTGGGTTCTCCGGAAGAAGAAAAATGGCAGCGTGCCTTCGATGCCTTTTTGGATGAAGTAAGACGGGCCGAACAACTCGGCCTCAAGCTTCTTAATTTTCATCCGGGAAGTCACCTGAAAAAGATATCCGAAGCGGAGTGTATAGCACGGATTGCAAAGGCGATGAACAGGGCCATAGCAGAAACCGATAGCCTGGTTCTGGTTATAGAAAATACCGCAGGCCAGGGTTCAAACATAGGTTACAGCTTCGAACAGCTGGGACGACTTGTAGAGTTGACGGAAAATAAGAAGCGGGTCGGAGTCTGTATCGATACCTGCCACGCATTTGCCGCCGGGTATGATATCCGCAGCAGGGAAGCCTATGACCATACCATGGCACACTTTGACGAAGTCGTCGGCCTTTCCTACCTGCGGGGTATGCACCTGAACGATGCCAAATCCGAGCTTGGAAGCAGGGTTGACCGTCATGCCCCCTTGGGGGACGGAAACATCGGTATCGAAGCCTTTCGTTTCCTGATGGAAGATCCCAGGCTCGATGATATTCCTCTGATTCTGGAGACACCGGAACCCGACCGCTGGGCCCAAGAAATCAAGACCCTTTACGACTTTGCAGGCATCTGACGTCGGCGGCTGATCACATCGAAAATCAGCCGATATATTGACAAAGGAAGATGCCACAAGTATATTGAAGGCCCAGTTTGCTGGTCAGAGAATGGAGAGGTGTCCGAGTGGTTGAAGGAGGCGGTCTTGAAAACCGTTGAGCTGCGAGGCTCCGTGGGTTCGAATCCCACCTTCTCCGTATCAGCGTTTGTATTTGGAGAGGTGCGAGAGCGGCCGAATCGGGCTCCCTGCTAAGGAGTTGTACCTTAACCGGGTACCGGGGGTTCGAATCCCCCCCTCTCCGTTTTGTATGTACCCATAGCTCAGCTGGATAGAGCGTTAGATTGCGGATCTAAAGGCCGGAGGTTCGAGTCCTCTTGGGTACATTCTTTTTTTACGGAGAGATGCGAGAGCGGTTGAATCGGACGGACTCGAAATCCGTTGTACCGTTTACGGTACCGAGGGTTCGAATCCCTCTCTCTCCGCAGGCAAAAAGAGTATCGTGATTCTGGAGAGATGTCCGAGAGGCCGAAGGAGTACGCTTGGAAAGCGTATGTACTCTAACCGGGTACCGGGGGTTCGAATCCCCCTCTCTCCGTTATTTCCCCTTGGCTTCCCGGTCAGGTCCTGCGCTATTGTCCACCGCCCAACTCCGTCAGGACCGGAAGGTAGCAGCGGTAAGCGGACGGATGATGAGCCGCAACCGGCTTGATCGGTGCCGAGGGGTTTTTTTTCGGCCAATATGGGTGGACAATGTCATACGAAGTAACAGCAACAAGGAAACGGCCCCAGGGCTTTGAAACACTGGTTGGTCAGGATTTTGTCGTATCGACCCTTTCCAGTGCGGTTTCGTCGGGGAGAATAGCCCACGCCTATCTTTTTTCCGGCCCAAGAGGTGTCGGCAAGACCTCTGCGGCACGGCTTCTCGCAAAGGCCCTGAACTGTGAAAACGGCCCAACTCCTGCTCCTTGCGGGGAGTGTAGCAGCTGTCGGGAAATCTCCAGAGGTAACAGCCTCGATGTGATCGAGATCGACGGTGCCAGCAATACCAGCGTCAATGATGTACGGGAGATTAAGGACGAGGTCCTCTTTGCACCAAATAGCGGCCGCTACAAGGTGTATATCATCGACGAGGTCCACATGCTCTCCAACAGTGCCTTCAACGCACTGCTGAAGACCATAGAAGAGCCGCCTCCCTACATTGTCTTTATCTTTGCAACTACGGAAATTCACAAGGTACCGGCGACCATTCGCAGCCGTTGCCAGCAGTTCAATTTTCGCCTTATTCAGCCTGAAACGATCAAGAATAAATTAGCCGAAGCAGCCGCGGAGTTACAGATAGAGGCCGAAGATGAGGCGCTTTTCTGGATTGCCAAGGAGGCGACGGGAAGCCTTCGGGACGCATATACCCTTTTCGACCAGGTAGCCTCTTTTTCAGACAAGGGAATCACCTTGGAAGAGATACGCCAAAAGCTGGGGCTGGTAGGTCTGGAACGGATAAACGGGGTTGCAGAGGCTTTGGCGGAAGAGGATGCAGGAAAGGCCATCGATCTGACCGAATCAATCCTTACCGACGGCGTCGCAGTAGAGCAGTTCATCATTGATCTGGCCGAATACTTTCGAAATCTCCTTTTTATTCATCACGGAATCAAAAAAGAGGCGGTTCTCGGTTACAGCCCCGAACGTTTTTCGTCCAAGGCACGGGAAGCATGGAGCGTCTCTCAGATGGAGACGGCCATCGAACTCCTGCTCAAATTGTACCGGGAGATTCGCTACAGCCTGAACCAACGCTTTGAACTGGAACTTGTCATGAGCCGTCTGGCCGGTATGCGAAGCTACCTCTCCCCCAAAGAGGTTCTCCACCAAATCGGTAAACTTCGTAGCGAGCTGGTGGAAGGGAAACTTCCCCTTGATTCGCAGCAAGCAGCCGGTCCCGACAATGATGTTCCTGAAACCGAGCCTCCCCGGAGTTCACAGATTCGCGAACACGCATCCACCCCCCGAGAACAGGTTCCCCAAGACGCCTCCCAATCGGCCTCACAGAAGGCATCGAATCCTGTTCATGAAAAGAGGCACCAGGACTCGATATCACCCGAAGAACACGAAGAAGCCCCCCAGGAAGCCGGTCATGCCGTTGCAGAACAAACAGAGCAGGCAGGCGTACCAAGAAATCTTAGCCAAGAGGAAATTCAGCAGACAATTGACTCCTTACGAAAAACAAAGCCCGCCCTGGTTTCGGCATTAGAGAAGGCGGGAACATGGCACCTGGAGGGAGAAACGCTTTCCATCGATTTTGAAAACGGCTTTACCGTTAACTTCGTGCGTGGAGAGATTCCCATCCTTGCCGATGCGCTGTTGCAAATCATCGGATTTCGACCGGCGATTAAACTCAACACAATATCAAAGGAACAACAGCAGGAAGAAAACGACGATACAGAGGTTCGGCTTGTCACAGAAGTATTCCGCGGTGAAGTAATCGGCCCCAAAAAAGGAGAGAGGGAATGAATCCCATGGACCTGTTCAAAAACATACAGAACCTACAATCCGGCATGAAAGACATGCAGGAGCAGTTGAAAGATATCGTGGTAATCGGTACTGCGGGCGGTGGCATGGTCGCCATCGAAATGAACGGACAGATGCAGGTCATCGGTGTCAGAATCGAACGCGAAGTAGTCGATCCCGAAGATATAGGCATGCTGGAAGATCTGGTCCGGGCCGCTTTTAACGATGCATTTGCAAAGGTTCGCGAAGAGATGCAGAATAAACTTTCCGGCGGTTTGGGAAATCTGAACCTTCCGCCCGACTTGCTTAACAATTTGGGAAACCCCGGCTGATATGAACCAGTTGGAGCGACTCATCCGAAGCCTTTCTAGGTTACCGGGTGTGGGAAGAAAGAGTGCCGCACGAATTGCCCATTACCTTCTCAAAGCCGATTCGGCCTTTGTCACGCGACTTGCGGAAGAGATCGGCACACTAAAAGAACACATACATCCCTGCCCTGTCTGCGGAAACTTCACCGAGGATGCGCTCTGTTCCGTCTGCTCGGATCCTCGTCGGGATGGAACACAGATCTGCGTGGTGGAAGAGCCTCAGGATGTGGCGACCATCGAGTCAACAGGGGAGTATAACGGCCTTTTTCACGTTCTTGGCGGAGCCATCAATCCGATGAACGGAGTCGGGCCGAGCGATCTTTCCATTGATAAGCTGGTCAAACGGGCATCCGAAGATACGGTGAAGGAAATTATCATCGCAACCAATCCTACAGTCGAGGGAGACACCACCGCACTTTACCTTCAGAATATCCTAAAGGAACGCCCCATTGAGGTCAGCCGCCTGGCATCCGGGCTGCCGGTAGGCGGTGATCTCGAATATGCGGACAAGCTTACCCTTGCCCGCTCCTTCCGGGGACGAACGAAACTATAGTTTGTCGATCAACATCGAACACTTCCCCGACGGGATCGGCAGGGTCTTCTTTTTCTTTTCATCCAATACTGTGATCGTGAAATAGTAGAGTTTTTCCGACTCAAGCCTTATCTCCCACCCTCTCGAACTTTTGTTACTGAGGATGGTAATCATATTACGCTTGAGCGAAAGATTCTCGATTCCCATGATCTCCAAGGTAGGAACGATCCAATCGACGGTCTTTCTCGGCAAACTGATGGTCAAACCAAGAACATTTTCAATCATCAGGGTGATAGTGGAAAGAGCAATTCCCGGCAGATATAGCGGTCTCGGGAAATCCTCACTATCGGGCCACTGTGCAGGGCCTTCCTTATGGGGAAGATAAGCTTCCCACAAATTTCCCTTTTTATCACCTTCGGGATGCAGGGTATCAAGCATAAAATAGAGATGCCGGATAGATGCTTCTCTGGCCAGCTCATAGCGGGCATATTTTTCAAGCCCCTTGATAACCATGAAATTCAACGAAGGATAGACAGACCCTCGACAACCGTATCCATTCTCAGTGAAATGGGGAGAATCAACAGCCAAAGAGGGAAAGGGATGTTCTGTACCGAAGGTTTCCGGATTCTTCAAATGAGCGATGAGAGCATTAGACTTGTCCTCATTAGGGATCTCGGCAAGGAGGGTCCAATATGCACCAATCATCTTTTCGTTAAGGCGCTTCCCCTCTTTATCAAGATCGTAATAAAAACCGCTTTCCTCATCCCACATCTGAGAATTAATTCTTGTCTTTAGAGAAAAGTAATTTCTTTTATACCTAAAACTTATCTCTTTGTCGTTGAGAACATCGCCAATCGCACTCATATAGAGCGCGTTAACGGCCTGCTGCGCATTAAAATCAAGCAGATAGACCGCTCCCTCGCGGGGGGCATTCTCCATCATGGATGCTTCCGCAGGTACGACGTACAGCCCGGTATCATCTTTAAAATTAAGCTCAAGCCAGGCATAGTAGGCCTCAAGATAAGACATAATCTCCTTGAGCCGTTTCTTATTGCCGACCTTATGAAACAGATTGTATTCTGCCAAGGCAAAAAGTGGAGGGCCAACCCCAAGAGGGTTTTCCTCGGTTAAAACCGGATTACCATCGTCTATTCGATAGGTACAGCGGATGGCACCGTCGCTTTCCTGCTTACCGTAGAAATTATCCAGGTTGTGGAAGGCGGAAAAAAGTCGGTTGCTGTAAACCAAGAAAAAGGTAGACATGCATGCCTCTGCCTGGTTAATCGTATCTCCACCGGGGTAGCGAAAAAATTGCTCCTGGAGCCCATTTTTCTCTCCGTTTCGATACCAGGCTTCCTCTATCCACGCCCAGCTTTTTTCATAAATATCGACAAAGTCTTGATCGTAAAAATGAACGATCGGAAACCCTTTTTTCGAAATTAGTGAATTATGCATAATCCCCTTTCTACATGCACGATAAAGAGGGCATACCTCTAGATCAGAGTATAAAATATTATGAGGTTATAAGTTACTACGTATCGCGTGGGAAGTCAAATTTACTTTTTACTCTCTATCCTGTCAAGAGAAAGGAACAACGACGAAAAGCCCACCCTTTTCGCCGCTCTTACCTCGAAGGGTCGGGCCAATTACTCTTTGACCATACGTTCGGCCTTTGTCATCATGGCGGACATGTCGGTAACGTCCATAGGGACAACAACCCTCGTCTGCTTTTTAGCCAGTTTGCTCAACTCTTCGATATACCCTTCGGCAACCCGCAGGGCCAGTGCATCCTCTCCCCCCTGATTCGCCACCGACCGGGCAACCAATTTGATTCCTTCAGCCGTTGCTCTCGCCAGGGAAAGGATCTCCTGGGCCTTTCCTTCAGCCTCGTTGATCATTTTTTCCTTTACACCTTCAGAGCGGTTGACAGCCTCTTCCATTTCGGCCTGGCTGTAGTTGATCTTCGACTCTTTCTCTCCGAGACTTCGGGCAATCGCAGCCCGCTTTTCCCGCTCTGCACGCATCTGAACTTCCATCGCCTCCAGGATTCCCGATGGAACATTGATATTCTGGATCTCATACCGGGAAACCTTGACCCCCCAGGCATCGGCAGCCTCATCCACAGCTTTCACAACCTCGGCATTGATAGCATCCCGTTCTTCGAAGGTTTTATCAAGTTCAAGCCTACCGATGACCGACCGCATGGTGGTCTGAGCAAGCTGAATGGTTGCATACTGATAATTGGTGATGCCGTAGCTTGCACGTCGTGCATCGACCACCTTCATATATAAGACCCCGTCAACCCGAACCTTGACATTGTCCTGGGTAAAACAGTCCTGGGCAGGAACATCGACGGCCATCTCTTTTAGTCCATGCTTATACTTGACCCGTTCAATAAAGGGAACGAGTACATGAAACCCGGCGTCAAGGGTACGGCTGTACTTGCCAAGCCGTTCGACCACCAAGGCAACCTTGCCTGGAACGATCCGAACACTACGAATCAAGCTAACAAGAATAACGGCCCCGAAAAGAAAAATAAGAAGCATCAAGGGAAGAAAAGGGTTCATACCTTACCTCCGGCTATTCCCGGTGCCACCGTATCGATAAGAGATTTAAGCCTGGCAAGATCATCCGGAAGAACCGTTGTTTCCGCCGTATCGAGAATGGCTCCAAACTTGGTAAGATACTGTTCCGCCAGCCGCAAGCCCATGGCCGCCTTTCCCTTAGGAAGCTGCAATGCCTCGGCGATCATCTGTAAGCCTTCGGCTGTGGCCGCACTGGTAACCTCAATCGCCTTGGAGCGCCCTTCCGCTTCGTTAATCCGACGCTGGCGCTCTCCCTTGGAAAGATTAATCGCAGCCTCCCGGTCTCCCTGAGAGATGTTGATACGGCTCATTTTTTCGCCTTCGCTGGCAAGAATTTCCGCCCGCTTCTCCCGCTCCGCCCGCATCTGCTGCTCCATCGCCTGTTCGATGGTATCGGTGGGGCGAATATCCTTTATCTCATAACGAGTAACCTTGATGCCCCAAGGATCGGAAGCCTCGTCAACGGCCCGGACGATTGCATCGTTGATCTCATCCCGTTCACTGAAGGAACGATCAAGATCCAGTTTTCCGATCTCCGACCTCATCGTGGTCTTTGCCAGCTGAGCGGTTGCATAGCGGTAATTGTCGATCCCATAGCTCGCCTTTTCTGCATCCATCACACGGAGATAGAGAAGTCCGTCGACAGTAACCTGGACATTGTCCGCGGTAATACAGACTTGAGGCTCCACATCGATCACCTCTTCTTTCAGGGTATGCTTATAGGCCACCCGCTGGACAAAAGGAATCACGAGATGAAGTCCGGAGCCGAGACTTTTCTCGTACTTTCCAAATCTTTCAATGATATACACCTCCTGCTCGGGTACGATCCTGATCAATTTAAAAAAGATCACGATGACCACAAAGGCAAGAAGGTAGGCCAAAATAACGTTCATAAAGCCTCCAATAATAATCCGTTACATAAGAGTATAGCAATCACAAAGTAGTTTCTCCGGATTTCGGAGAAGATGGATCTTCGAGACGATCCAGGAATTCGTCCCGGCCGATTCCCTCAAACGGGGCCGTTACCGTTAGTGTCAGTCCCGATATTTCTATGACTTCAGCCTTGTTACCAGGCTCAAAGGTTTCGGTTAAGCTAACGGCCTTCCAGCTGGTTCCCCGATATCGAACCCTTCCCGGCTTATCGGGGGAAATGGTTTCAAGAACCGTAACGACTTCTCCTAATCCCTCATTGGAGATAGATCTGTTAAGAACTGTTCCCCGAAAGATTTTTGCAAAATGCCGCCTCAGAAAGGCAAAAGAGAGTACGGAACTTACAGCCCAGAGTAACAGCTGGCTTCCAATATCGGAGGCAACCGGAGGAACCAAGGCCGACACAAGCGCCGTCAAAAGAGCACCTGCCCCAAAAAAGAAGATGGTAAAGCCGGGTATGACCATTTCAAAGGCTATGAGCAATACGCCTATAAGCCCCCAGACAAAGGGAGGGGAAAAAAACATCACGTTAAAAGCTCCTTATTCTCATTCACAGCATAGTAAGAGCGGGACATGAAGTCAACGATTCTGATATCATGGAATGACAGAAGAGGAGGGGCGGTTCAATGATATCGGAGAAACAGTACCACTGCGATGCACAATTTATCCAAAACGATATGATTGATATGGATTTCACCGATCATACCTTTGAGAATTGCAGCTTTTCGAACTGTCGCTTTTCCGAATTGAAGCTGGCCGGGACAGGCTTCATCTCCTGTGTGTTTGAGACCTGTGAGTTTGTCGTCACAGAAATACAAAACGTTAGCTTCAACGATACCCTCTTCGATGCATGCAAGCTTTTGGGAATCAATTTCACCAATTGTAATGATTTCGGCTTTTCTCCACGTTTTAAGGCTTGTTTGATGAAGTCGGCCGTCTTCAACAACAAAAATCTCAAAAGTATGCCTTTCGAATCGTGCGAGATTGCGGACTGCGACTTTACCGAATCAGATCTTCGGGATGCCGACTTTTCAAATTCCTTTTTCAAAGGTACACGCTTTCACCAATGCGACCTTCGGAAAGCGGATTTCCGCACGGCAAGGGGCTACGAGATCAATCCCATGACAAATAAGATCGTACAGGCACGTTTTACCCTGCCAGAAGCTCAGTCGTTTCTTCTCTTTCTTGGAATCGACCTAGGCCCCTAAACGCCCTCCTCCGGGCCTTGCGTCGAAAAGATACGAAAAGATTTTGGGCCAAGCTCAGGCTGGACACCGGCGACCTCTCCCGTAAGTGTATCACGAAGTTCCTGAAGGCGAGCTTCCTTCAGTGGAATCGGCATCGATCGGTCGGCGGAATTCAGGAGTATCAATACCCAGTCATCACCATGATTCCTGACAAACCCCAATTGCCGGGAGGCCACATGGACCTGTCGATAGTCGCCTCGGCGGAGAGCAGGATGTCTTTCACGAAGCAAAAAAAGTCCGCGAATAAGCTCCGGAAGCCGGAATCCGGAACGCTCGATCTGTTCGGCAGGAGGCCGGAGATTCCAGTCAGATCCCGGCTCCTTCATACCGGGAGTCTCCCATTCGCTTCCGTAGTAGAGAGCGGGAACACCGGGCATGGTGCAGAGAAGCGCATAGACGGTTGGAAGATCCGCACGATCTTTCAAAATGGAAGCAATACGTGATACATCGTGGTTATCCACAAAATTGAACAGGGGTAACCCACGGCATAGCCCTTCTTCGCCGAAAAGCCGATTCAGCGACCAGGCAATTTCGAAAAAATTTCCGTCGTTGTGGCTGGAATAGATTCCCTTATAGCACTCATAATTGGTTACCGAATCCAGTCCATCCAAACGCAGATAACTGCCGTAATCTCCATGAATTACCTCACCAAGCAGTGCAAAGTCGGGATCGAGGGATCTGCATAATCCGGCCAGTTCCCGAAGAAACCCTTCCTCGAGGTTGTAGGCGACATCGAGACGCAGCCCATCGACGCCATATAGTTCCTTCATCGACCGAACAGCCCCGAACAGATGATCTTTCACCTCTGCATTGGAAAGGGCCAACTGAACCAACTCATGGTGCCCTTCCCAGCCGGTATAGGAAAACCCATCGTCCCCGAAACCAGGCGAAGAAAAAGAGACGCCGTCGAACCAGGAAACGTAGTCGGAGGCAGCACCCTTTTGCCGCAGGTCATAGAAGGCCCAGAAATCACGACCCACATGATTGAATACCCCGTCGAGCATCAGCCGCATTCCCCGACGATGCACTTCTTCGGCAAAATCGGCAAAGGATTCGTTGGTTCCAAGGCGCCTATCGATATGGTAGAAGTCCACCGTATCATAGCCGTGGCTTGTCGATTCAAAGACAGGACCGAGAAGAATGGTATCAAAGCCCATCTCTCGTATGGGATCAAGCCAGTCGATGATTTTCAGGATTCGATGTTCCGCCGGAGATGAGAAATCGTTTCTATGAGGGGCCCCGCAAAATCCCATAGGAAAGATGTGATAGACCCGGGCCTCGTTCCACCAGCTGCTCATATGCTTCCTCCTTCTTACGAGTAGATCCCGTGGGAAAATTGTCTAACGGCCTCGCGTCGAACTCGGTCATCCAAACCCGTGTTTCCGTCGAGAAAAAGGGAAACATAGGTGTGGAGCATACCGAGAAAGGTAGCGGCAAAGGGCTTGCTCCGTCCTTTCATGTTGCCGTGATCTCCGGAGGCCAGGCGAAAAAGGGTTTCGAAGGTGCGGTACTGTTCTTCAAGCCACGGCTGTATGACAAGGCGCGCCTCACTCTTTATCGGAGCATGAATCATCGAAAGCATAAGCCGGGAAAAGAGCGGTTGTTTTTCGGCAAAGGAAAAAAAGCAAGCCGCAGCCTGGTCCAGGTTTTGGGGAAGATCGTGATGGTACGAGGCTGCGTGGGCCAAAGCCTCGTTCACTTCCTGAAACAAGGGAGCGATAAGCGCTTCCAGCAGCCCCCTTTTGCTGCCGAAATGGTGATAGAGACTTGGCTTTGTGATGCCTGCGGCATCGACGATCTCCTGAACGCCGACGGCATCATACCCACGTTCGGCAAAAAGTTTGAGGGCACAGGCACTAATAAGAGGGCGGCTACTCATAAGAGTAATATACCGATCGGTATATAGCTTGTCAAGATAGAATATTTGGTAAAAAGAGCCCCAGAAATACAAAAAAAGGCTTCATCCCTTCTTTCTATATATGTTGAGATTAACTCCGATTTTTTTCTTAAACAACCGGCTGAAGTAATGAGGATAATCAAATCCAAGTTCATAGGCTATTTCGTTAATAGTCATATCGGAGCCGAGAAGAAGGCTTTTGGCTTTTTCAAAAACCTGATAGAAAATATGCTCATGCGTAGTTTTCCCGGTTTCTTTTTTTAATAGATCACTCAAATAATGATCAGAATAATTCATCTGCTTCGCACAATTTTATGTATAATCGTCTTTATGCATTCCTGAACAGACTCTTCAACGGTAACGTCCAACGGAAGAATAGAGATACCGCTTCCTTCAAGAGCCTGAAGTTTGTTCATCTTTCGGGAAGCTCCATAAACAGTAAACCCGGCTTACTTAAGTAAAATCGACGTTTCCCTGCCGATCCCGGAAGATGCTCCGTTAATTAATACAACCTTCTCCATAAAAATCTCCTTATCATGAATGATGAACATAATTTGCTGAATCAAAAGGAATATCAAAATTCAATAAATGGAGATTATTCTACACATTTTACCGATCAAACAGTTCATTTTGATTGCTTTTCGCTTCAGTCCTTATATGAATCTATTGATACACGCACGAATAGTAACGTACATTAATATCATACAGACAAGCATGATTTTTCCGTTGATAAAAAATGAGGAGACATATATGAATTTGGCAGTCGCTCAGTTTCAACCCAAGGATGGAGATAAAACATATAATCTCTCTGTTATTGACGAATTGACAGGCAGAGCTAAAGCACAAAAAGCAAACCTGATAAGCTTTCACGAAATGTCCATTACAGCCTATACCCATACGAAGGATCTTGATCTGTATGCACTAAAAGCCCTTGCCGAAGAAGTTCCGGCTGGTTCCAGCACAAAAAAGCTGATGCAGATCTCCTCAAAACATGGGATTCCCATTTTGGCCGGACTGGTAGAGATTGAAGGCGATAAAATATACAATACGTATATTTGTGTTGACCAAAATCGGTTAGTTGCCAAATACAGAAAATTACATCCATTTATCAATACACATATGTCCCCGGGAGCGGGTTATGTATTATTTGATTTACTAGGTTGGAAGTGCGGGATTCTTATCTGCTATGATAATAATGTTATTGAAAATGTTAGAGCAACGGCCTTATTAGGAGCAGAAATCATTTTTGCACCTCATGTAACAGGATGCACTCCATCAGCCATGCCAGGCAGAGGATATGTAGAAGATTCAAAATGGCAAAATAGAAAAGAAGATCCCGTTTCGCTAAGAATGGAATTCGACGGCCCAAAGGGAAGAGGCTGGCTTATGAAGTGGTTACCCGCAAGAGCCTACGATAATGGAGTGTATTACGCTTTTACCAATCCTATAGGCTATGATGGAGAACATCTAAAATGTGGCAATTCCATGATTATCGACCCTTACGGTGAAATTCTTTCCGAGATCAGATCGTTCGATGATGATATTACAATAGCTAAAATTGTTAAGGACAAGATACAGCTTTCGGGAGGATATAGATACCGCAAGGCCCGCAGAACTGCATTATACAAAGATATTATTGGGCAGGAAAATCTCGGTACCACCAAACCCCAGTGGTTGAACAGCGACTGTTCTTCTTTATAGGAGAAGTTATTCCCGCGCTTACTCAATCCTATCAGCAAACTTTCGAATCCTTGATTTACGTCAATGCAGTACAGCGTTTTTCGTGCTACATATTGGCACAAGTTGATAAGGCTCAAGGAGGAATTGACATGGCAAAAGAGAACATCGATGAAGAATCAATACATACTGTTTCCATAATTGCCGGTATTAGTTTCAGTATTATGACCTTTGCGGCTTTTTTTGCTTCCGGGTTTGTATATGACAATCTCATTGTATCATATGATGCATTGACTACGGCACGTAATATTATTGAATCACAGTCCTTATTTCGCGCTGGATTATGTGGCTGGTTAATAATCATTGTCGCAGATGTCATCGTTGCATGGGCCTTCTACCTTTTTTTCAGCTGTACCGATAAAAAACTATCCCTCTTATCCTCCTGTCTCCGTTTTCTTTATGCCTGTATCCTTGCCATTGCTGTCTCCTGTCTCACTTTTGTAACCATTCTAAGCGATACCAATTTTGCTCGGTCAATGAACACGGAACAATTGTATCCGCAGATAATGCTATTCGTTAACGCCTTTGACGCGATTTGGAATTGGGGACTCATCATTTTTGGAGTTCATCTTCTGCTCACGGGAATCATAGCAATAAGATCTAATATCGTACCGACGATTATGGCAATAATTCTAATCGCCGCATCCGCAAGCTACCTGATCGTCAACCCGGCCTATATGTTGCTTCCCCGCTATTCAACAACAATAGAGATCATAGACAAAATTCTTAAAGTGCCGGCGATGGGAGAGGTAGCGTTCGGCTTATGGTTATTTATACGGGGCGGGAAAAAGAAGTATGGTAAAAACTTTACCGCTGCAATCATGAAAGCCGGGACAATCGCTTTTTAATTCTGCTCAGAGATTCAAGAGTTATTCCCAGATAACTCGCGATCTGATGCTGGGGAACCCGAGTAAGAAGGTCGGGCCTCGAGTTTTTCAATGATGTGTAACGTTCTTCGGGCGTTGAGGCTTTGAAAGCAGCAAAGGAGTGCTGAACTTTACCGAATTTCCGCTCTAATAACTGCAAATTTAGTTCCTTCAATTCAGGGAATACTTCGTACATGTTCTGCTCGAAGTCACTTTTGCCGACGATTAATGCAGAATCATCCAGGCAGGTAATAAAGAAATCAGACTTCGTTTGCTGATCTTTCCGTCCAAAATCTGCAAAAAATTCTCCTTCGGTATAAAACTCGACGGTCTGTTCTGTAGCTTTTTCATCATAAAAATACTGTCGGAGGCATCCCTTTATCACAAAAAAGCAAAGAGAGGAGAGATCTCCCTGGCGAAGCAGAATATCTCCTTTGCCATGCAACTGTAAGGGAAGGGCATCGACTATATCCTGAAGACGTTTTCTGTCGAACGAAGTACCACTTTCCAGATATGTCAAAAGGTCCGCCTTTAGTTATAGTATAGACTGTAGCATATCCCACCTATTTCTGCTTCGAGAGAATACCGAAAAAGAACAACTGAATAAGCTCTGAAATATCATCGCGGCCTGATAATGTTCCGAGATTAGATTCAACTCCTTTTTGAAAGATATGGATATGTGTCAAAATAGTGGTCGTTTTTACCTTTTTATCGATAAATCCGGAAGTTTTACCCAATTCAATAAATTTGATCATCAAGCTGTTTGCTTTTTCCTTGAATTCTTGCTCATAGTAATTGTTCAGAACCTCATCCAGGCTCAGAAGCTCGGTGAAAAAATCACCTCTGAGGAATTTAAGTCCCTGATTTTTATTCATGATTATCATTTTTACTTTTTCAGGAAAAGGATTCTCACTTTCTATTATGTTATTAATATCAAAAAGTATTTCCGAAGAAACGGCTTTGATAACATATCTAATCAAATCATCCTTACTGTTAAAGTATTTATAGATGGAAACCTTCGACACCTGTGCCTTCTCGGCAATTTCGTTCATGGATACCTTTTTTATTCCGTAAAGCGAGAATAATTCGATACTGGCATTTTTAATATTTTCTTTTTTCTTTAAGGTTCTTTTTTCATGTCCAGTCATAAGGCTTCTCCGAAATGGTAAATTATCACAAAAAGTTGACACAGTCAAATTATTATTGTACTATATAAACCGTAATAGTACATTTAGTTTTAAAAAGGAAGGAATATGAGAAAGCAAGAAGAAAAACACAGGAAAATTGATGTGCATGCCCATATGATTCCTGAGTTCTATGTGAAGAAGATGAAAAAGAGAGGTATCAATGGCCCCCTGTGGAACGATTTTCCCCGCTGGTCACCGGAAAAAGACATGAAAGTAATGAGACATAACGGCATTGCAAAAAGGATATTATCATTATCTATACCAGGGGTTTGGATTGAGGAAAAAGGTGGTGATATAGTCTTTGCAAAAGAATTGGCGCGAGAATGCAATGAATATGCCTCACAAATCAAAAAAACATTTCCTGATTATTATGGCGCTTTTGCTACAATCCCTTTTCCCAACACAAGTGGAACTATTGAAGAAATAAAATATGCCCTTGATGTACTAAAACTTGACGGCATAACGTTATTTACAAACACCGGAGGAAGGTATCCTGGGGAGGATGAGTTTCAGGCAATATTCAGCGAATTGGATGCAAGAAAAGCCGTTGTTTTTATACATCCCGAAGACATACCGCTGGAGTATGGAGAATACAGTATACTCGCTCCTATTATCGATCGCCTTCTTGATACCGGAAGATCCATGGCCCATTTGTTGACTCAGGACGTATTATCTTCCTACCCGAACGTCAGATATATTCTGTCACATGGAGGGGGATCATTTCCACTTATTATTAAGTGGATGGAGTATTATAATCAGATACATCAAGAAGATTATCAAAAAATAAAAAGCAGACTCTTTTTTGATACCGCACAGCAAGGCAATTTCCTTTACAGGTATTTGAAAGGATTCTGCGGTACTTCACAAATCGTTTTTGGGACAGACGGCGGGTGGCAGTCGCCTGTTCAGGTAGCCCAAACAGTTAAGGCATTCGATACCTCTATACACTTTAATTCTGCAGATTTCGAAGCCATAGAATGGAAAAACGTACAAAGACTATTCCCAAACACTGATTAGAAAGGAAGGCGACATGAAGACAATCTCAAAGATAGACATTCATCATCATTTTTTTCCGAAAATCTATAAGGCAGAGCTGGAAAAAAGCGGTCGGGACCAACGTATTAATCCATCCTGGAAAGTAGAGACTTCATTACGGTTGATGGATGAAGGGAATATCGCAAAAGCATATCTTTCACTTCCCTTTACCCCAATATATCAGACCTCTATTATCGAAAGAAAAATCGTGAGGGAATGTAATGAATTGGCAGCCACAATAATACAGGCCTACCCGAATAGATTTGGAGCATTTGCTTCCATCCCCTATATGAATATCGATAATTGCCTAAAAGAAATAGCGTATTCTTTGGATGTCCTGAATCTTGACGGTATTATTCTTCATTCTAATACAGAAGGTGAAATTCCCTATCCTTCCGATTTGGAGGTTTTGTATTCGGAATTGGATAAAAGAAAGGCAGTGGTTTTTGTTCATCCTAATACAAGCGCTAAAAAGCGTCTCCTTGACGCACCAGCCTATAAGGGTGATATAGAATACTATTTTGATATAGCCCGATTTATCGTAGCTCAATTATTCAACGGCACTCTTGAGAAGTACCCAAATATTAGATATATCCTGGCAAATGGGGGCGGTATTGTTCCTTTTTATGCCCAGAGAATAAGCAAACCATATTATCTCAACGGGAAGCGATTACGATGGGGAAAAATCATCAAAGACATGAGCAGGAGAAAAAACAGCGGGGAAGAACTTTTGAGCAACCTTTACTATGAAACGGCGACAGTTCTTGAACGTGATTTCATTTCAGCGTTAAAGAACGTGGTAGATAGTGGGCATATACTATTCGGGAGCAACTATGGAGAAAATCAGAGAAACGACCTTAACATATCAATTGACCAATTGGTACTCGATGGTATCTTTAATGAATCAGAAGCCAACGCGGTTTTTTCTTTGAATGCAAAAAGGCTGCTCGAGGAAAAACCTCATCGATAACGAAGCATTAGAAGGCTATAAAGAATACTTACTGTCAGGAATCGTGGTGATTCCTTTACCTTTAAGCCCATGCATAAGAAGGCAAATAGTCAATCATCCACCGTAAGGCCGTGGGAATGCACCTGACCCACAGCTCCCTCCCACTCCGATTCATGGGCTGGTTCCGTAAGAAAAACCTCCGCCTGGTATACAGACTCCTCAGCTCGGATGCTATCCGCTTCCCTTCTATCCCAGCCACTATCCCATGTGTCAGCCCCCGCTTCTCATCCTTTCCCCCAACCCGATAGGGCTTCATAAAGTTGTGATAATATCGGTAGATCTCAAGCCGCTCCAGCATGTTCACCGTACTTCGGGCAAACTGTACCGTCTGCCTCACATGATCCGAGTCATCCTTCCGGATCTCCCGGTC